>JAGWXK010000061.1 GCA_018969905.1 Bdellovibrionales bacterium | reverse complement strand
TGGTTCTGTAAGGTGCTGGGGATACAACCGTGACGGCCAGCTTGGAAACGGCAGCAATCAAAATAGCCCTACCCCCGTGACTGTCTCAGGCCTAACGAATGCAATTGCCGTTTCGGCGGGAGGCAACCACACCTGCGCCCTGATTGGTGATGGTTCTGTAAGGTGCTGGGGATACAACCGTGACGGCCAGCTTGGAAACGGCAGCAATCAAAATAGCCCTACCCCCGTGACTGTCTCAGGCCTAACGAATGCAATTGCCGTTTCAGCAGGAGGAACCCACACCTGCGCGATTGAATCCGGTGGCTCGGTAAAATGCTGGGGAGATGGCTCATCAGGGCAAACTGGAGGTTTACACCAGTTATGGCAATCTCGCATCTTCACACAGGTGCAGGATTTTGATCAAGATCCAAGCTCCCCCCTCACCGAAATCTCCGCCAACTCCCCGGTGTCGGCAGATGGTTCCACCCAATCCGTCGTTTCGATTCGGATCACTCATCCTACGGGCGATCCTTGGGTGGGCATCACCCCACGCATCGCCGTCACTGACACGCTTGACCGGAATACGGTTACGGGTTGCACGGTGACAAATTCGATCGGAGCCTCCTCCTGTACCATCGCATCCACCTTTGCAGAAACCAAACAACTCATTCTTGTTCACCCTTTCCTGGTGCTTGCAAAAATCAATACCACTTTCGGAGAACCCCCTCAGAGGCCCGGGGATCTGAACTTCACTCCGATTGAACCATCGAGACTGGTGTTTTCGGGACCGGCACACCTACAGAGGAACACCTGTTCCTCCCGACCCTACGCGGTCAGACTTGCGGATTCATTCCAAAACTCCGTGGTTTCCACCACAGAAAGATCGATTGCCCTGTACGGGCTGTCATCCGTTGGAATCTATCTGGATCCCGGATGCACCATGCCCGCCTCCTCAACTCTTCCTCTATCAGCGGGTTCCTCAAGCACCCTGTTCTTCCTAAAACCGGGCGGCACCCTTGGTCCTCTTCCGAACCCAACTGCATCGGATGGAAGGTACTCGTCCGGGCTTGAAATCTGGGTAGTGCCCTGACTGAAAGCCATAGATGCATGGCCACCAACGGAACATCAAATCTGAACGACTTCGATCACTTCAGGAATTTGTGCTTTCATTTTGGTCTCGATCCCCATCTTGAGCGTCATCGTGGAACTCGGACATCCTGCACAGGCTCCCTGCATGTAGAGATAAACCGTTCCATCCTGAAAACGATCGAGCGTGACATCCCCGCCATCCATCGCAACGGCCGGACGAATTTCATCATCGAGGAACTTTTGAATCCGCTTTTCAATCTCGGAGGCATTCTGATTGGAAAGCGCACTCTGCAGCTCCTCCACCACCACCACTTCACGTGCGGTCAGGTGCTGCTCAATGGTGTCGGACGCGGTCTTGTGGACATGATCCCAATCACCGTCCTCGGTTTTTGTGATGGTGACGAAATCCTTCCCGATCATCACGCCACTGATGCCCGCGACATTCAAAAGCTTCAGCGCAAGCGGGGACCTTGCTTTTGCATCCTCGATCTTCGTAAAATTTGCGGCACCTTTTTCGAGCAACTTCCGGTTTACGGAGTACTTGAGGGTATTGGGGTTTGGAGTGAACTCCAAGGAAACATAAACAGCTGAATCTTCCATAGGGGGGCAATCTATACTACAAAGTATGGTTTTGACAATCCCCCGAATTGCACAAAAAAATCTCGCAAAACAAAATGAAATTTGGAAGTCTAGGCTTCTATGAAATTCGTTCCAGTGATCCTCTCGGGCGGAAGCGGTACGCGCCTTTGGCCCCTCTCCCGGACCCATTACCCAAAACAGTTTTGCGAGATCTTCGAAGAATCTCTTTTTTTAAAAACATTGAACCGCCTGAAACCCCTGGGCTCGCCCTGGGTGGTCACGAACTCCGCCCTTCGCGTGGTGACCGAGTCCTCGATGCGGGAGGCTCATGTGCCACACCATCAGGCGATCTTCGAGCCAAAGGCAAACAACACCGCCCCTGCAATCGCTCTTTTGTGCAAGGTATTTGAGGACAGAAGACAAACCGACACGGTTGTCGGGATTTTCCCTTCCGATCATTTGATTCAAAACGAAGATGCATTCAAGAAGGCCATCGAACTTGCAACCGAATGCGCCTTGGACGGACAGGTCGTAACCATTGGAATCAAACCCACCCACCCCGCAACCGGGTACGGCTACATTGAAGTGTCGAAAAAGCAGGTGGCCGAGCGGGGAAAACTGAAAGCCTATTCCACCAAAGGCTTTCGCGAGAAGCCCGACGAGAAAACCGCGCAAGAGTTTCTCGATGCCGGAAATTTTTATTGGAACGGCGGAATGTTCGTATTCCATGTGGAAAAAATGATTTCTCATTTTCAGACCCTCATGCCGGATCTTTGGAAAGTGATCTCGGGCCTGAAATCCGACCTCTCGAACCTGACCGAAGTCTATGCCCGCTGCCCATCCCAAAGCATCGACTACGGGATCATGGAAAAGCTGAAGGAGCAGGTTTGCATCCCCTGTGACCTTGGCTGGAGCGATGTGGGATCCTGGACCGAAATCGCAAAGCTCCGCGAGAGCACCGATAAGATCGAAGTGGGCGGACAAGGCAACTTTTCGCTCTCAAGCTCCGGACGCCTGGTAGCCTTTGTGGATACCAAGGATCTGGTCGTGGTGGACACCTCGGATGCGATCCTCGTTGCAAAAAAGAGCGCAACCCAGAGGGTAAAACAGGTGGTCGATGTGCTGAATGAAAAAAAGGACAAGCGTGCGCATGAGCACACCTTCGAGTTCAGGCCCTGGGGAAGCTTTGAGATTTTACGCGACACCCGCGATTTCAAGTCCAAGGTGATTTATGTGAACCCGGGTCACCAGCTTTCTTATCAGAGCCACGCAAAACGTGCGGAACACTGGGTGATCGTGAACGGTCACCCCGAGGTTGTGCTGAATGATGTGATTCATCGCTTGAAACCGGGCGAGTCCATTTACATTCCTCAAGGCGCGAAACACCGGATCCGGAATCCTCATGCCTCGGAAGTGGTTGAATTCGTGGAAGTCCAGGTCGGATCTTATTTTGGCGAGGATGACATTGTCCGATATTCGGATGATTACAAAAGAACCTGAAGGCGGGAGACTTCCGGTCCAAGGGTCCGTTCACAGGGCACCTTGATTGATCCGCTGGATCCGGTCTTGCTCGACCGAATCAAGATCCTTTTCCATTTCCTGAATGGCAGGGCTGTCAGGATAAATGGCCCTGGTCATGCTCATCAACTCCCGCAAAGTTCCCACCGCAGCATCCGAATGGGTTTCAGAGTAAAGCTGCTTTGCATGGTCAAATCGATTTCTGAGGTCACCCTCATCTCTGACCGGGGCTTGAACCAAATCTGAAAGTGAATCCGTGTCTCGCCTTGAAGTCTCAGCGGCTCCTGTCATCTGTGCCCCGGTTGAAGCACCCATCACGCCCACTCCACCCGCCTCGGATGCACGGGGGGCTGAGGCCGGAGATCTCTCCACTCCGACTGCCTCCGGGTGGTCCATTACTTTCTGAAAGGATTCCATGAGTTCCGGAGAGGAGGTGCGAAGCAGTTCCTCCTGCATCTGGCGTGTGGAATCAGGAGCCATGATCAGCCAACCCAGCACCCCGAGAACTCCCAAAACCATGATGGAAAAACCCTTTACCTGCACTCTTACGTTTCGGCGGGAACTACGACTTGCTTGAGCCAACACCGGGCTTTCTGATCTCAATGACCCGATTCCGCTCGGGGACCCTGAACTCAATGTCTTCGGCCGCTTTTCTCAGTGTCTTTTGAATGACATCAAGTTGCATCCCGGGCATTTTCATGCGCTCCAGGAAATCGGATTGCAGGACGAAAAAATCAAAATGGAGGGGAACCACGAGCGGAGGCCGAATCCTGATGATGTTGTTCTCCACCAGGTCGTTCAGGCTCACCTTGTTTGCGACACCCACAAAATAGGCATCTATTTTTCCGGCAAAACCCGCATTCTCGTCAAAAAAGTGGCTGCTTTGGTCAACAAGCAGACTTGCCTCGGGATGCTCGATGCGAAATCCCCAGACTTCACCCTCGTGATACTCAAAAAACCTGAAATGAAAATCGTCGGGAACCTCACCGGGAAGAAACTTGAACGCACTCAAATGGAAGATGGGTGGATGGTCACGTCGATAAGGGGTCAGGGTGAATTTTCCGATTCGCAGCCCCTGGCGATCCTTGATTTCTGAAAACTTGACCTGAAGGGACGGGTCGGCCTGGGCGATGGTCCTGAGTGATGCACCCCCGTAAATCACGGCCCCCGTGAATTCCGAGACCCGTGCCACATCCACCGCATGGTCAAAATGACAATGACTCGCAAAGATCGCTTGGGCACCTCGGACTTCTGCCCGCAGAAGTCCGCTCTTCACGCGCTCAGGATCCGATCTGAATTCCGAATTGAAGATCCAATGCTTGATGGATGGCTTCGTAAATGCGGGATCGATCAACAGAGTGGTTTCTCCGTCGCTAATGCTGAGTCCGGCGACTCCGAGCCAGCGGACTTCAATGGCATGGGATGCGATCGGCGTAACTGCGCACAAAACACCAAGCTCGAGAAGAACCAGGAGCAACACCATTCGCACCCGTCCCAGTACGCACATGCCGGTTCAAAACTCCCTGGTTTTGAAATAATCCAAAGTAAGCTCAAGCCCCCTCCCGAGTTCAACCTGGGGCTCCCAATCAAGAAGCCTTTTGGCAAGACGGATGTCGGGCTTTCTTTGCTTAGGGTCATCCGAGGGAAGAGGCAGGAACACATCAGGCCCCGCTGTCGAAATCAGGGCCCTAACTTTTTGCGCAAACTCAAGAATGGTGAATTCGCCCGGATTCCCGAGGTTCACAGGCCAGACATAAGCGGCATTCATGAGGCGGAGGATTCCTTCAACCAGATCGGAAACATACTGAAAGCTCCTGGTCTGAGAGCCATCTCCGTACAGCGTAAGCGGTTCATTTTTCAGGGCCTGAAACATGAGGTTGGTCACTACTCGGCCATCTTCCGGGTCCATGCGAGGTCCATAGGTGTTGAAAATCCGGATCACCCTGACATCCACTCCGTGCGTCCGGTGGTAGGCATAGGTGATCGCCTCACCATAGCGTTTGGCCTCATCATATATGGATCGGACACCGATCGGATTCACATTTCCCCAGTATTCCTCCCGCTGGGGATGCTCAAGAGGATCGCCATAGACCTCGGAGGTGGAGGCAAAAAAGAATCTCGCTCCGGTTTTTTTACAAAGCTCCAAAAGATGGCGGGTACCCTCGCTGTTGATGCGCAGAGTTTCAAGCGGCATCCCGAAGTACTTTGGCGGAGACGCGGGAGAAGCAAAATGAAATACCCACGCCCACTCCCGTCCAAGCAAAACCGGGGGCACGCCTTCGATCAAATCCGCCTTGATGAACTCGAAGTGCGGATGATCCTTGAAGGATTCAAGATTCCTGAGCCTTCCGGTGCAAAGATTGTCCACACCCACCACGGAATACCCCTCGCTCAACAATCGTTCCGAAAGGTGACTTCCGACAAAGCCCGCTGCTCCGGTCACAAGTGCCAGGGGTTTCTTCATCTCGTCGATCTTCCAAGGGCAATGTGACGGATTCCGGCAGCCTGCAGCCTGCCCGGTTCAAGCTGTCCCCTTCCATCCAGAATAAGCTTGTGCTTCATTTGCTCGGCACACTTCTCAAACGGAAGGTTTTTGAAATCCGGCCAATCGGTGACCAGCAACACGGCATCCGCCTCGCTGAAGACCGCGTCGGCACTGGCAGCAAATTCGACGGGAATATGGGTCCACTCTCTTTTTGCACGATCCATCGAGATCGGATCAAAGCCCACAACTTTTGCCCCGCGCTCGAGGAGCCGTTGGGCAATGTCCAAAGCGGGAGAATCCCGAAGATCGTCCGTGAATGGCTTGAACGAAAGACCCAGAATTCCGATCTTGCGTCCCTTCAGGATCTTAAGCTCCCCCATCAATATCTCGACCATCCGGGCCCTTTGCCTTGCATTCACATCGCGGGCAGCCTTGGTGATCGGCATGGAAAGCCCATATTCTTTTCCGGTAGAGATCAGGGCCGCGGTGTCCTTCCCGAAACAGGAACCGCCCCAGCCGATCCCTGCTTGCAAAAAACGATTTCCAATCCGGGAATCAAGCCCGATTCCACGCGAGACGTGTTGAATGTCGGCGCCCACTTTTTCGGAGAGTTCCGAGATCTCGTTGATGAAGGAAATCTTGAGCGCAAGAAACGCATTCGCCGCATACTTGATGAGCTCAGCTGATTGCAGGTCACTGGTCAAAAAATGAACCGCTCGGAAACCCTCTGGCCTTGGAAGAAATGCCGGCGCCTCGAAAGTCTGCTCGATCAGGGGCTGATATAGCTTTCGCAGAACATCGAGAGCTCTTTGGTCATCGGCTCCCACCACAACCCGATCGGCATAGAGCATGTCTGAAAGAGCGGATCCTTCCCGCAGGAATTCGGGATTCGAAGCAACCACGAAATTCGAATTCTTTGCCGGATTTTTTGCCCGATAAGAGTCTCGCACCAGACTCTCGACCCAGTTTCCGGATCCGATTGGAACAGTGGACTTGTTCACAATCACCACATAGGGCGCGTTGATCCTCTCTCCGATGCTTTCTGCTGCGGATTTCAGGTAGGTGAGATTCGGATTTCCATCTGGAAGCGACGGTGTCCCCACCGCGATGAAAACGACCTCGGCATTCCGGAGCGCCTCATCCGCATCCAACGTGAACTTCAGTTTCGCCGAAGCCAGTTTCATGAGTTCGCTCAGATGGGGCTCATAAATCGGCGATATCCCTTTTTTCAAGTTCTCGACCTTGGCCGCATCCAAATCCAGACATGTGACTTCATGGCCAAGATACGCAAGCGCAACCCCAGTGGTAAGGCCGACATATCCGGTTCCAATGATTGCTGTTTTCATAAATTCATCCTCAAATCTTGGGCTCGTAGTCGTTCTGTTCGTCTCCAGTCGAAGCGGAATCCGCATGCGATCCTTGAGCCTTCCTGGTCAGCGGAAATAGCACGCAGTCCTTGATGTTGTCGGAGTTTGTCACAAACTGGACCAGACGATCAATCCCGATCCCCCAACCGGAGATCGGTGGCATTCCGTATTCCATCGAGGCCACGTAGTCATCATCCTTTACCATCGCATCCTGATCGCCCTCGGCATTGAGTCGCGCCTGCTCCTCGAGGCGTTTCATCTGCTCGATCGGGTCCACAAGTTCGGAATAGGCGTTCACGATCTCCACTCCATTCACGACAAGCTGAAACCGGTCGGTGAGTTCAGGCCTCCGGTCATTCGCTCGGGCAAGCGGAGACAGATCGATCGGATGTTCCGTCAGGAAGGTCGGCCCCACCATCTTCGGACGACTCACTTTTTTGTACAGAATGTCGATGAGGTTCCCCCGCCCGAGCTTTTCGGGATGATCCTCTTCGAGATCAATGCGTTTGTCCTTGATCGCCGCCAGCAATTCGGGGGCGGTTTTGAATTTCTCGATGTCAATTCCGCAATCCCTCAAAAGGAGATCACGGAAGGTTACGGTGCTCCACTCGCCGCCGAAATCCACCTCGACCTCTCCAAGCTTGATTTTGGTCGTGCCAAGGGTTTTCTGAAACACCGTTTGAAACAGTCGCTTCATCAGATCCATGTTGTCGCGGTAGTTCCAATAGGCCGAATACCCTTCCACCATCGTGAATTCCTGAAGGTGGTTCGGGCTGATTCCCTCGTTCCGGTAACACCGGGCGAACTCGAACACATGGTGAAAACCGCCCACAACAAGACGCTTCAGATACGTTTCAGGGGCGATTCGAAGAAACAGATCGATGTCGAGGGAATTGTGATGGGTCTTGAAGGGACGGGCCAGTGCGCCAGAGGGGTTTGGCTGAAGACTTGCCGTTTCGACCTCGATGAAACTCTCGCCCTCAAGAAAGTTCCGCATTTCGCGAATGATCGCGGAACGAAGCAGGAAGCGGCTCCTGGCCTCCTCGCTTGTGATCAGATCAAGATACCTCTGACGGTACTTGATCTCGATGTCCTGCAGGCCGTGGAACTTCTCGGGCAGGGGTCTTAGGCACTTCCCAAGAAATTCATATTCCTTGACCTGCAAGGTCTTTTCTCCGACCCGGGTGGTGAACATCTCGCCCCTTGCTCCGAAAAAATCCCCGATATCCACGAAATCGACATAGTTCTGATATTTCTGTTCGCCCACATCATCGATTTTCATGCAAAGCTGGAGCTTGCCTTTTAAGTCCTGAAGGGTGATGAAACTGAGCTTTCCCATGCGGCGGATTGCGGTGATTCGTCCGGCAACGCTGACCCCGGAGAAACCATCCGGAAGCTCGCGGGCCTGCGCAAGCTCATGGGAAATTCCGAACCTCTCGGGATACGGATGAATCCCTGCGGCTTTCAACTTTTCAAGTTTCTCACGACGGACGATTTCCTGCTCGGACAGATGTGCTGAATCTTGGCTCATGCCCGGAAAACTAGCACAAAAAGGCGCCCTTTCCTAGCAGAGGTTCAGAGCGAAAAACCGGCACTTTCCGAGTCTTTTTTGAAGGTCCGGACAGTATCCAGGCTCAGCTCCTCAAGCGTCTTGAACCCCCCTTCGAGCTTGGCCAGCACATCAAAGGGCACCGTGATGATCCGACACCCGCATTGTTCGGCCTGAAGGATGTTGTAGACCTCACGGGTCGAGGCCCAAAGACACTCGATCTGATCGCCGTACTCCGCACACGCCTCCGACGCGGCTGTCAGTGTGGGAACAGGATCGTGTCCAAGATCCGCAGCCCTTCCCGCAAAAACCGAAACGATTGAAGGCGCTCCGCCCTCAAGCGCCTGACAGGTCTCGACGGCCTGTTTCAAGGTATAGATCGCGGTCACGTTCAGTTTGACCCCTTCCCTCGTCAGGGTTTTCACAAGGGGAAGTGCCGACTTTCCCTCGCTGTTTTGAACGGGGATCTTCACGTAGACATTCCCGGCCCAGGTGGCGATCTCACGGGCCTGCCGCTCCATGGTTGGAAAATCATCGGCAAAGACCTCAAACGAAATCGGCTTTGCTCGGATTTCCTTCAGGATGTCCTTGCAGAAAGATCGATAATCCTTAACCCCGGCTTTTTTCATGAGCGTGGGGTTGGTGGTCATCCCGCTGACCATCGGGTTCTGGTTCATCTTGAGCAACTGATCCCGTTCGGCCCCATCCGAGAAAATCTTGATCCGGTAGCTTCTCTTCGATTTCATAGTGTTTTCACTCCCCGCACCACATCCTTGATCCGGTAATCGTAGGCAGTCTGGACCTTCATCTCCTTGTAGGAGTCCCCCTGTTTTCTTCGAAGGGCCGAGCGTCCCTCGAAGGCGAACATCTCGCCAGTGCCCGGCTTGATGTAAAAATACATGGGATCAACGAGCGCCTTGATGATGAAACTGGACGGCGCCATCTCGAGGACCATCATTTCGGTTCCATCGGCCGCGGTACCCGTCTGATGCTTCCTCATGACAAAGGTGTAACTCTCGCGCCTTTCAGGCACTGCAACCTTGAGGCGAACCTCTTTTCCCTCCTTGAGCTGCTGGAATGAAGGCTTGATGTAAGCCATGACCGTGGAGGGCACAACCAAGTTTTCCTCGGCATCGTCCTCCGAGGTTTTTGTGGAACCATCGGTCAGATCAGTAACCTTGTAGAACACCTTGCCGTCGCGAACCTCGAGTTCCGAGCGCTTTTGGATCGCAAGATTCTCGATCTCCGCACGCTGCACACGACCGCCCCGTTCCCAGGACTTCTCAGTGACCTGCACTCCCTCAGGCCCCGAAAAAGTTGTGATGGAGGTGGTCACCTCCCCTTCTTTTTTTGAAATCACATGAAATTTTCCGTAGGAGGGATCCGCACATCTCACCCCCTTCAATATCCCCCCGCAGCCTGGAGGCAATTGGTCCACCGGATAGATGTTCCCCATGATCTCCAGCAAAACCCCCGGAGCAAGATCCTTGCTCGTCGCAGAAAGAGCCGAAGGAAGGGACAGTGCCTGGATCAGACCGAAAAAAAGAAGAA
The DNA here is from genome assembly GCA_018969905.1 of Bdellovibrionales bacterium. GTDB lineage: Bacteria > Bdellovibrionota > UBA1018 > UBA1018 > CAIMNF01 > CAIMNF01. Next base: position 6,662 of record JAGWXK010000061.1, on the reverse strand, counting down.
AAAATTTCATGTCCCACATTCTATGATTCCTCCTCCACATTTGAAAAGTTCAAAGTGGCATTCGTTTCTCATCCAGATCGGGCTCCAGAAATACCTTCCCGAAAATGTTGCCTTTCATTTTTTTCATGAAAACGCTGAGCGGAAACCGGGTGACCTCTCCAATCAAGTGTGGTTCGGACAGGCTGTCAATCCCCAGTCGGCTGGAGATTCTGGCAAGACTCATCGCGAAATCCCGATCTTTGGAGTCTGAGGGAGTCACCACAAACTGTAATTCAAGATCGGTTTCCCTGGAGCTTTTGAAAAAATACGACGTCTCCTCTACGAGGGCTCCCGCATGCGCAAGATTGTTCCTGATTCTCCCCCGAAACTCTTCACGAAATGAATCAGACCCGACCGGAATCCGGTACCGGACCTTCAGCCCCCTCAGCGGCGGCTCCTGATTTGGGGAAGCGGAATCAGAGGACAGTGCCTTTGCGATCTCTGCCCGGATTCTCGGATCCGAGCAAGCCCCTGCTTCCCGGAACGAGCGACACACCCAGAACACGGTCAGCTCAAGCCCCGTCTCCTGCTGCGAGTGCTCCCGCAGGGCGGCCTGCTCCTCCGCCCGTCCCAGCAAAAAGTCGCAGGAGGGATTTTTAATCGGGGCACTTTGGTATTTCAAGGTCCGAAAAAACGGCTCAGGCAGCCGGATGGGAAAATCATCCCGGCTCACCAGGGTGATCTCCTTTGGATTCCATTTCCGAATCTTGTAGGGTCCCGAAGAAATCCAATCCTTGGTGAGAAGCTCCCCTTTCTTGATCGCCTCGAGATTCTTGGGATGAATGGCACCAGTCAAGGGATGGGTCAACACCGAGGTGAGAAACGGCTCCAGATCGAATCCCGCTCCCGGCCCCCTGGAGCCGAAACCAAATTCAATTCCCCCGTCCGGCGTCCTGATTTCCGCATCCATCCATGCTTTCCAAAGGGGATCATGAAAGAGATCGGGACTCTTCAGTTTCAAATGATCCCGAAGCCCGGCAAAATGCTCTGGCAGAACCGGGTCGCCGTTCTGATAGCGGAGCCCCGGAGCAAGCTTGATTGAGAGCGCGTTTTTTTGTCCAAGCCACTGCCAGCTTCCGGCAAGCAGTGGCACCACCCCTTGGGCGGTTTTCAGATGATTCGGAACAAACAAGGTTCCCAGAATTCCCTGATGGGGTCCGAGATCAAGAGCAACATGGGAATCCAGGGGCGAGGAGCTTGCCGGAAGCTCGTAGATCCAGAGGTTTTTCACTTCTTCCACCGTGAACGACTTTTTGGAGAACACAAACGCGATCGTATTCGCACCAAAAGTCAGGGCGAGGATGAGCAGGGCAAGCTTTGTTTTTGACATGCCTTCTGTGGTACACTGAGGGTGCACCCCATGCAACTTGAAGCATTTTTAAAGGCATCAAAATACTTTTCACTGGGACACCTTCCAACCGAGGGTTTTCATCCCTCAACTGAGTTCCTTTCAACCCTTGCCAAAGACGACCTGGAGACCGCGATCCGGGTCATTCAGGACATCGATCTGCAGGCAATCGATGTCGTGAAAGACGCCCTTCCCCTGATCCGCACCCTTTCCACCGAGATCGAGGACACCTTGAACTCCGGTTCCCGGGTTTTTCTTTCAGGCTGCGGGGCCACGGGGCGACTTGCACTTGCTCTTGAATCGGTGTTCCGCTCGATCCATGCGGGAACGCCTCTTGAGAACCGGGTCCAGGCACTCATGGCAGGAGGGGACTTCGCGCTGGTGAAGTCGGTCGAGAATTTCGAGGATTTTCCGGAATACGGCAAACGGCATCTTCTCGATCTGGGCTTTTCCGAGGGGGATCTCCTCATTGCAATCACGGAGGGCGGCGAGACGCCCTACGTGATTGGAACGGTACACGGGGCGCTTTCCAGTTCCACGCGTTCTGTCTGGTTTGTGTATTGCAATCCGAAGGACCTGCTTTGTGAAACCATCCAAAGAAGCCGCGAGGTCATTGAAAACCCGAGGGTGAATTCCCTCTGCCTGCCCCTTGGGCCCATGGCACTCTCCGGAAGTACCCGCCTTCAGGCAGCCACCTCCCAGATGCTTGCGGTGGGAATGGCGCTCACCAGGAATTTTTTCTTGGCGGACCTTTTTCTGGATGAGTATTCAAAACTTGAAATCTCACCGTTTTTGAAACCCGTGATCGAATGGGAGGCCTTTGCATATCTTGGTGGTGCGGTCGTTCTTTATCAGACCTCCACCTACCCGATCGCAGTTCTCACGGACACCACGGAACGATCCCCGACATTCAGCCTGATCCCTTTTGAAAAATCCAACGAATCAAGGATGCCCCACTCTCTTTGCTATCTCAGCATTCCGGATGCCCATACCGCCCTTGAATCCTGGCGCAGGATCCTCGGTCGCTCGCCAATCGGGCTTGACTGGCCAGAGCTTCCGATGCGCCTTGATCTCGACTCCATCCTTGAGTTTGATTTTGGACGGGAAGCATCCGAACGTCGAAGAAAGCGGGTGCTTCCGAAAGAGCAGCGCATCCTCCGATTCGACGGGCACCATCGAACCGGCGAACTCGAGTTCAAGTCGGACGTGTTTGATTTGCGAATCCAGAGCAGTCTCATCCAGGATCCCCTTGGGGAACAGATCTTCGTCAAAATGCTGCTCAACACGCTTTCGTTATTGGTCATGGGCCGATTGGACCGTTACGAAGGCAATGTCATGACCTGGGTCCGCGCAAGCAACGGAAAACTCATCGACCGAACGCTCCGCTATCTCGAAAAACTCATTGAAAAAAGGGGCCTTTCCCCAAAGTCACGGGAAGAGCTTGCACGTTTGGTATTTGAGCTCCAGCCCACTCTCGGACCCGACGAACCTCTGGTTCTGAAGGCTCTGGAAAAACTCTGAAAAATGATTTCAGAATGTGGCCGAATTTGCCGATCGGATGAGTCGGAGGATTGCCCAAATGACCGCGAAGTTCACTTTTTTCATCTCGATCACCCTGTTTTCTCTGGCTTTTTTACTGACCGTAACCACCCGCGCCAACACCGGTGGACCGCAATCCTCTCTGAATTCTCAAAACCTCAACTCAAGACCGGCTTTCATGAAGTAACTTGAGTAATCAATCTGGAATCCGGGAACCGATCCCAGGACCGTCGTGGCCGACTGCTCTCCTGTGACGTGATACCGGTAGTCGAATTCTCCAAAGATCCCGATGGCTTTACTCAATCCATAGGTAACCTGGATCACTCCTGATCCGACAGGATCAATGGAGCTGTACTTGACTGAGTTCGATACAGAGGACACTTCCTGTTCGACTTGGGTGTAATTCACCACCGATGCCCCGGCATAAGCCCCAAGACCGATTCTCAGTTTTCTAGTGTGAATCGGATGAAACAGAATTCCGAACTGGATGGGGAGGGAAAACTCATTGATTCTTTGGACTGTAGCCGCACTGATTTGCTGATCCCCGGATTGAGCCTGATTGAGTTCAACCCGGAGCGCCCAGTACAGAAGATAAAACCATCTTCTCTGGATTTCGACACTGAAGGATTGACCGAAATTCATGTCATCCAAGCCGACAAAATAATCCGAAAGCCCACCGTAAACGGTGTACTTCAAGCCGAAACCGATTTGGATCCTCGTTCGATCCCCCCAGAACTCATCTGGATTCTCACGAGCTTCTTCTTTTTTCGAACTCGTTTCCTGTTCTCCCTTTTTGTCGGGAGTTAGTGCCGGTTCCTCCACGCGGGAAACAAACATATCATTCCCGGAAACCCATCCGAGATCGCCGCTTGGAAGACGGACTTTGTAGAAACCCTCGGTCGGCAGATTGCTCACCTGAAGAACTGAATTCTTTTTCAATGTGGAGACGGTCTTGGACTCCGCCTTTGGAAACTCAAGAACGTTGGCCGAATCAACGATGATCTTTCCGAGTTGTGCGCCAAACGAAGTCGAACAAAAAAACAAAAACAGACCGATGATCCATCTCATTGCGTCACCACATCCACCGATCCGTCGCCGAAACGAAGAACCAGCTCCTCCCCCTTCTGAATGGAGGAGGCACTCCGGACCACCACACCCGCACTCCCACCTCCACGCCGTTGAACCAGGGCATATCCCCTGGAGAGCACCTGTAACGGTGAAAGCGCATGGAGCTTCCCCGCCAGCCGCTCGACTGCCATTCTTTTGCGTTCCACCAACAATTGCATTCCCCGGGTAAGGCTCGATTCGATTTCATCCAAGCGTTGGATCTGTTCCCGCAGCCGGTCCTTCGGACTCTTGAGTCGCGCCGAAAGAGTCTCAAGAATTCTTTTTTTCAAAACAAGGTCCCGCTTCAATGACATGAAAAGCCGTTCGTGGAGCTGTCTTGTCCGCTCCCGGAGCTCCACCCAGTGTTGGGTCAGGATTTCGGCCCCGGCCGAAGGTGTCGGAGCCCGCAAGTCCGATACAAAGTCCGATATGGTGAAATCCACTTCGTGACCCACGGCAGAGACCACCGGAATCGCGCTTTCTGCAATCGTGCGGGCAAGATCTTCATGATTGAAGCTCCAGAGATCCTCGATGCTTCCCCCACCCCGGGTCAATAAAATCACCTCACCCAATCGATGATGATTTGCAACACGGATCGCCTGAATCAGTTTTCGTGGGGCATCCTCACCCTGAACCAGGGCCGGGACGAGTATCACATCCACAAAGGGTGCCCTTCTTCTCAGCACCGTAAGCACATCCCGAAGCGCGGCTGCTTGAGGAGAAGTGATCACTACGATCCTCGATGGGTAGCGCGGAAGCGGACGCTTCCGGGCGGCATCAAACAAGCCCTCTTTCATGAGCTTTTCCTTCAGTTGGTCAAACGCCAATTGAAGGGATCCAGCACCCACGGGCTCGATCGCCTCAACCAGGAGCTGATAATTGCCTCGCGGTGGATACACGGAAATGTTACCCCGGCAAAGAACCTCCATCCCGTCCTTCAGCTGAAAGGAGTTCTTTTTTCGCCCCCAGCCGAAGGCTGCGGCCGAGAGGGCGGCTCCCGCATCCTTCAGTGAAAAATACAAATGTCCGCTTGATGCGGGCTTGAGATTGCTGACCTCGCCCTTCACCCAGACCTCAAAAAAGTCCTTCTCGAGGCTGTTTTTGATCTTTCCCGTAAGCTCGCTTACGCTGAGCGCCGCCGGGGTCCGATCCGGAAGACTGGATTGGAAGAGAGGAAGTTCCCGATCATTCATTTTTGATTTTTTTGAATACCTCGAATGATTTCAGATAGCGGAGCGACTGCTGGGTCTGATAATCCTCCTTCGGATTGAACTTGATGGGAGGAAGATCCCCCATGTCCTCATCGTCCGAAATCCCGGACTCCTTTTTTTCTTTTCCTCTTCCGCGGTTTTGCTCCTTCATCTCCTGGATCGAAAACTCATCCCCGTTCTTTCCGCCCGAAGGATTCACAAGGTGTCCCCTCAGATCCCGTTCACGGGTTGAATCCTTCTTGATTTTGGCCTGTGCCAGGAGCTTTGGATCGTACTCCTCCAGGAAAATATCAGGCACCACGCCCTTCTCCTGGATGCTCACTCCGTTTGGCGTGAAATAGCGGGCGATCGTGAGCTTCAGTCCCATATCGGAACCAAGATCAATGATCGTCTGCACCGAACCCTTTCCAAAGGTGGTGTCTCCGATCACCATTGCGCGATGATGATCCTGAAGAGCCGCCGCGACGATCTCCGCTGCGGATGCGGTGCTACTGTTCACAAGCACCACCATCGGAAGATCCTTCCTCGCCATTCCCTTGCGGGCATTGCGGATTTCCTTCTGCTCGGGATCCCGCCCGATTGTGGAAACCACCACTCCTTCATCGATGAAGAGGGATGCCACATCCACCGCCTGATCCAGAAGACCACCCGGATTCATCCGAAGGTCGAAGATCAGTCCCCTGAGTTTTTCGTTCTTTTCGAGCTGATCGATCGCCTTTTTTACATCTTTCGCCGCATTCTCATTGAAAGAAGACAACCTCACATACCCAAAGCCTGGCTCGAGCAGCTCTGACCTGACCGAGCGGATCCTGATTTCCTGACGCTTGAGGGGAATCGTACGAAATGTGCCCCATCCCTTGCGGTACAAGGTCAGATTCACCAAGGTACCGTTCTTGCCCCGCATTTTCGTGACAGCCTCCGAAAGGGAATATCCCTTGGTGCTCTCACCGTTGATCTTTACGATTTTATCACCCGGCAGAATCCCCGCCTTCCATGCCGGACTGTCTTCAAGCGGCGCCAGCACGGTCAGTACCTCATCCTTCATCCCGACTTCGATTCCGACCCCTCCGAATTTTCCGCTCGTGTCGATTTTCATGTCACGATACACGTCCGCGGTCAGGAAATTGGAGTGGGGATCGAGAGTTTCAAGCATTCCCTTGATCGCTCCATTCAAGAGAGCATCGTTCTGGACCGGATCCACGTAGTTCTTTTCGACGAACTGAAGGACTTTTTGGAAAAGCTCCAGATTCTTGTAACGATCGTTCCGGTTCAGTACCGGCGCATCCGCCGCAAAGGCATTGGCAAACATCAACCCCAGCGGCATCCATTTCAAAAGTTTCATTGCTGCTTTTTGCTCCTCATTGCAACCACCGCACCGGATCGATTGCCACGTTTTTGGACCGGATCTCAAAATACAA
>JAGWXK010000060.1 GCA_018969905.1 Bdellovibrionales bacterium | reverse complement strand
GGGCAACCCATCGGATTTCAAAACTCACCGAGGCCGAGAAACGGGCCGGAGTGATCGCCGCATCTGCGGGAAACCATGCCCAGGGAGTTGCCTGGGGCGCAAGGCATTTTGGAACATCTGCATTGATCGTGATGCCCGAAACCGCGACACTCATGAAGGTATCAAATACCCAGGCGCTCGGGGCGGAAATCCATCTCGAAGGGGAATCCTATGATCAGAGCTTTCAATCAGCTCAAAAGATCATGAAGGAGACGGGGCGCACCTATGTCCATGCCTTCCACGACCCCGATGTGATCGCGGGGCAGGGGACGGTGGGACTTGAGATCCTCTCTCAGCTTCCGGATGTGGACTACGTGGTGACCTCCATTGGCGGCGGAGGGCTTTGTTCCGGGATGGGGATTGCGATCAAGGCTCTTAAGCCCAGCGTGCAGATCATTGCCTGCCAGGCGGAAAACGTTTCAGCAATGGCAAAATCCCTCGCCTCAGGCGCCCTTACGGAGAGTCCGAATCTTGGGACTCTGGCTGACGGGATCGCAGTGCAGAGGGCGAATCCGGAAATGTTCGGAATCCTCCAAAGGGTGGTCGACCGGGTCTTCACATCGGATGAGGAAGAGATTGCCATGAATGTTCTGCGACTCATGGAAATGGGAAAAGTGGTTTCGGAGGGAAGTGCCGCAATCGTACTGGGCGCGCTCGACCGATATGGAGAGGAACTGAAAGGTAAAAAGGTGGTTCTTCTTGTGTGCGGAGGAAACATCGATGTGAATCTGATTTCGAGAATCATCGATCGTGGCCTGATCCGTTCGGGGCGTAGATTGCATCTCAGGGTGCGGATCCTCGATAAGCCGGGCTCTTTGTCCAAACTCACCGCTTTGATCGCAAATCTCAAGGCCAACATCCTGCAGACGGTGCATGATCGATCCGAAATGAAAATCAGACTCGATGAAACCGAGGTGGAACTCATGCTGGAAACGCGCGGTCCCGAGCATTCCGAACAAGTAGTCAAAGCACTACGGGATTCTTGCCGAAACGTAGATGTGATTTTTTGAACCTGCTCATTTTGCCGCAGGGTAAGAATCATTTCCTGGCCATTGCGTCCATTGAAAACAGCCACTTGACGCGGACGGATTTGCGGAGGTGAACATTCGGCTTCGTGCGCCCCTTGAATTGTGCGAAGACTGCGCCCGATGAAAAACCTGATTCTGTTTCTTACAGTATTGATTCTCTCCAACCAGGCCGCTCTTGCCGCTCCAAGGAGCGTTGCATCCGCGGACCACACGAAAGGAAGCCCTGCCTCCGGCTCACCGGAACATGATTTTGGTCTGGGATTTGCGAGCTTCGGTGCAGGAGTTCTGGCAAGCACTGCCATTTCAGCCTGGATTCCCATCAATCATAATATGGGCGTACAGACATACCTCAGCATTCCCACTACGAGTGGAAACTTCAACTTTTATGCGGGCGGCGCCTACAAGTACACCATCTCCGGTACGGCTCATTCCGGATTCCATATTGGTGGAGACATACTCCTTGGTGCAACCGCGGGTGAGTTCACGCTTCTTGGGGGCGGATTGATTGGACTTCACTTTTCGCCCGCTCAATCGGTTGTTTTTTCGGTCGACGGCGGACCCCAGGTGAGTCTTGTGGCAAGCAAGGCGGACTTTCTGCTCTCAGGCCTGTCAGGCATCCTGGGTGCCAGCTTGATTTACTTTTTCTAGGCATGTTAGCGTACGGTCCGTACGTATGATTCATGTCACAGCCAATTCAAAAGAAGTTCTCCCGGGCTCCGTATTCTTCGCATTGAAAGGTACGAAACATGACGGACATCAATTCATTCGCGAGGCTTTGGATCGTGGCGCCTCCAAGGTTTTTTCCGAACGCGATACCGGAATCCCCGGGGTTGAGGTTCTGGGAGGTGGTGCACGGAAGCGACTTGCGGAAATGGCCGGAGAGATGGCCGGACACCCGACTCATGCTTTGAAGATGATCGGCGTGACCGGTACGAGTGGGAAAACCACGACCACTTATTTGATCCAGCACATTCTTTCAAAGGCAGGCATCCCATGCGCCCGTCTTGGTACCAATGGTGGCGAGTTCAAGGGTCATTCCGTGCCAACCGAGAATACGACTCCCGATGCAATCACTCTTCAGAATTGGTTTGCAAAGGTGAGGGAGATGGGCGCAAAGGCGGTGGTTCTTGAGGCCTCATCTCATTCGCTTCATCAGGATCGCTGCTGGGGAATTGCGTGGGATTCGGTTTGTTTTTTGAATCTGAGTCGTGAGCACATGGACTATCACCCGACACTGGATCATTATTTCGAGGCGAAGGCGCTTTTGTTGACTACGCATGCGGATTTCTCGCGTGGTCTCGGAAAAACGGTGCATGCTCACGCGCATCAGGATTCGGGTTTCGGCAAGAGGCTTGTTTCCGAAAGTCGCGACATTATGCCTTTTTCCGTGTCCGACCAGGTTCGGAACCTGGAGGCAGGTGCATTCGGGCTGCGCTTCGAAGTTCGTTTGGATGGAGCCTGGAGATCGGCCGAGTGCCCCCTCTTTGGCGCTTTTCAGACCGAGAATGTTCTTGCGGCACTTTCGGTTTGTACGGGAATCGGTGTTGCCCCGGAGATTGCCTGCACTGCTTTGGCTTCTTTCCCCGGCGTACCCGGGCGGATGGAGTTCATTTCCAATGCAAAAGGACTCATGGTGTTCGTGGATTACGCCCACAAGCCCGAAGCGCTCGAGAAAGTCCTGAATGCGATTCAGGGCGAGGCCCGCATCTTTACTGTTTTTGGCTGTGGAGGAGACCGTGACCGCAGCAAACGTCCGGTAATGGGGGAAATTGCCACAAGGCTCTCTCATCATGTGATTCTGACGAGTGACAATCCGAGAAGCGAGGATCCGCTTCGGATTCTTGATGAGATCGAGGCGGGGATCAAGAAGAGCAATTATGAAGTCGTCCCTGACCGTAGAGCTGCGATTGAAAAAGCGATTCAGATTGCAAGTTGTGGCGACATTGTTCTGATTGCGGGCAAGGGACACGAGGACTATCAGCTCGTGGGAAGGGAAAAACGGCATTTTGACGATCGGGAAGAGGCGCGTCGGGCTCTAGGCGTCTAGATCACTCTTCCAGAACAAGATTCACCCGCACATTTCGTGAAATCATGGTTCCCGTTTCAGGGGTCTGTTTTCTGATCAGGCCGAAACCCTTGATTTGCACCTGGGGAGCAAAGGGTTTCAGAGCTTGAATTGCTTCCTGCGGGGTGAGCCCGATGAGAGATGGCATGACCGGGTGATCAAGGTTCACTTCCCTGGTGCTTTGGATGGATTGTTCCAGAATTTCCGCATTGGATTGGGCCACCTTGATTGTTTCCGGGACATTCTCCACAGGCGGTGGGGTCGGAGTGCTTTCAACGAGCGGCATCCGGATTTTCTCGGTGGTTGGAATCGAGAATCTGGCCACAACTTTTGATAGCACCTTTGAAAACAGCGGCGCCGCAGTCGCTCCCGCATAATAGACTCCTCTTGGACCATCAAGAAGTGTCAGCACCACAATGGGTTGTTTTACTCCGACCGGATAGCCGATGAATGAGGCGATGTGCCGCGATGTGGAGTATCGTTTCGTTTTCGGGTCGACGGTTTGGGCGGTTCCTGTTTTACCGGCAATCCTATAACCTTCGAGTCTTGCTTTTTGACCCGTCCCCTTCTCGCCCTCGGTAACGCCGACAAGTGCTTCAGTTACGTCCCTTACTGGTCCGGGTTTCAATAGAAGGGTTTTCCTCGGTTCTTCCTTGTCTTTTCGCTTCAGCAGGGTTGGCTCCACAAGGTAGCCGCCGTTCGAGAGCGCCGCATAGGCACGGATCATCTGAATCGGGGTGACCATCACGCTTTGTCCAAAACCGATGGTTGCCAGGGTAAGGGGCTTGATTCCTTTGGGGTTGGATGGAATCCATCCGGAGATCTCGCCCGGAAATCCGACTCCGGTTCTTGATCCGAGTCCGAATTCACGCAAGCCCTGCACTGTCTTTTCGGCACCAAGTTTCAAGGCAAGCTCCGCTGCGACCACGTTGGAGGAGACCTCGATCATTTTCTTCATCGAAATGTATCCGAATTTTTCATGGGCCTCGGCTTCGCTGATGGTACGCCCCTGAATCTTGAATTGGCCATGGTGGCCAAAGAGCCCGTCGGTCACTTTGATTGCTCCCCGGTTGATCGCTGAAGCCAGAATCAAGGGCTTCATTGTGGAGCCGGGCTCATACCCGTCCGTGAGTGCGGTCACCTTTTTCACTCCCCGATGATGAGGCGCCTGAGCGAGAGCCAGAAGCTCTCCGCTGGAAGAATCCATCACGATCACCATTCCGGAGTCCGAGCCTGTTTCTTCGAGGGATGCGTTCAGCGCCTCCTCGACCGAGTACTGCAGGGATGCGTCGATGGACAACTCTATAGGCTCACCATCCTGCATGACTGAATCTTTGCCCTGATTCATGAGGGTGGGGCGACCGAGGGCATCTTTGAAAGCGTCAATGGAGGCGCTTTTCCCGCGAAGTCCGGTGTTCTTCCAGAGCTCGACACCTTCGATTCCTTCGGCATCCACATTTACCGAACCGATCAGTGAGGAGGCAAGTTCGCCGTGGGGGTACACCCGCTTCATTTCTTTTACGATCCAGAGGCCTTCGGGCATTTCTCCCGAGGGTTGAAGAATCCCGGCTTTTCGGAATTGTTCAATCCGCTGCTCCGAGAGATGACGCTCAAACCAGATGAAGTTCTTTTTCGAATCGAGACGTTTTTTCAGTTGTACAAAGGGGGTTCCGAGAGCGCGCGAAAGAAGATGGGCGGTGGAGCGGGACTTCAGTATTTTTTTCGGATTTCCCGCCAAGGAGGAGGTTTCAAGATTGATCGCAAAGGGTTCACCCGTGCGATCTAGAATCAGGCCTCGCCTTGGCTTCATCAGGATTTTCGACTCGAATTGCCGGCGAGCCAGGGTTTCGAGTTTCGGATCGTGAATGATTTGAAGCCAGGTGGATCGAACCAGCATGCCGATGGCAAGCAGAGCGAAAAGGCAGATCACAAGTGAAAGACGGATGCGCATTGCGGGAGTCTGGTAGCTTGCCGTATTCACGGTTCCTCCCTCAGTCCTTCAATTGGATGAGCTTGTCCGGAGTGGGAGCACTCAAGTTGAATTTTTGTTTTGCAAGCGCTTCCAGTCGCCGGGGCGAGCGGAGTTGGGCGACCTTCAGTTCGAGCTTTTCGTTTTCGAGCTTCAGGTTGTGAAGGGTTTTGTTTGCTTGGTCGAGTTCGTAGGTGGTGTGAACAACACTCAGGCGGAGCCATACGGTGGTGAAGGCAAGAACAATCAAAACCGGGATGGTCCAAATCGGCACGAATCTGCTCATTTGCTGATTAAAGAGTAACTTGATCAACGATTTTCGGGCAACCAAAAGATGCGGGTTTTTCGGGATTCGTCCCGGATCTCAATCCTTCGTTCAAGACTTTGACGAGTGAGTCCCGGATTATGACACCTTCCGAATGGCGAGCCTCAGTTTTGCGCTTCGGGAGCGAGGATTCAGTGTCACTTCGGATTCGTCCGCTTGAAGGGGTTTTTTGAAGGGAAGCTCATAGAGATCGCGGTTCCGGAATTCCTCCTTCACCAGACGGTCCTCCAAGGAATGGAATGAAAGAATCGCAATCCTTCCGCCCGTTGCGGTTCTCGGGAACCCTTCCCGGATCAAGGTTTCAAGCTCTTTCAGCTCCTCATTGATCTCGATCCGAAGAGCTTGGAATGTGCGGGTTGCCGGATGAATTCCCTGATGTCGCATGCTTGGTGGAAACACGGAGCGAATCGCGCCTGCAAGGCTGTGGGTATCTTTTGGAATCTGACCGCGACCTCGAAGATCCACGATTCTTCGGGCGATTTTTCGTGAAAAGCGCTCCTCGCCGTATTTCCAGATCACTTCCGCAAGTTCCGTTTCGCTCACGTTTTCGAGCCATTCCAGAAGCGAGACTCCCTTGGTCTGGTTCATTCGCATGTCAAGAGGGGCATTGAATCGGAAACTGAAGCCCCGGGACTCGGAATCGATCTGATCGCTTGAAACCCCGAGATCCGCAAGGAGGCCGTAAATGGGGCGACTTCCAATGAATTTCATCGACTCGCTGAAGGCGCCATGATGAATCTCCATTTTTCCGGTCGCCACGGAATCCCGAAAGCGGGCTTGATTGCGACTAATTGCGTCAAGATCGCGATCCACGCCAAGCACTCGGTGTTTTTCCGCCCCCGCAATGAGTGAGAGCTTTTCGAGCAATCTGGCCGAGTGCCCTCCTCCCCCGAGAGTGCAGTCAAGAATGACTCCCGGTTTTGAATCCGCGGGGAGGGCCCGAATTCCATCGGCCAAAAAGTCCGTGATTGGCTCAAGCAAGATCGGAATGTGACGGGTGGTTTCGGCTTCCTTTTCTGATAACATAATCGAATGATTTCGCTTGTTTCTGCTCTCTCACATCGGTAACCTACGGATCGTGGAAAAAAACCCGTATTTGATCCCGAATACCAATCGCATTTATACGAATGCGCGGAAGCAAAAAATCGCCCGCGACATTCTGGAGCGTTACACGGGCAGTGAGCTGAAGCAATTTCAAAAACAGATCATTCTGACGAACTTTGAATATTATCTTGATCGCTTTGCGGTGCTCAGCAACGGGACCAAGACCCGGGGCTCCGCCATGAGTGCGGTGCATTCCGAACGCGATGGTGTTTCCATCATCAACTTTTCAATCGGTTCACCCACGGCAGCACTCATCATTGAATGTCTTGCAGTTCTCGACCCGAAGGCTGTGTTGTTCCTTGGGATGTGCGGAGGACTTCATCGTTCGCTCAAAAAAGGTGATTTCATTTTGCCAACGGCTGCGATCCGGGACGAAGGGGTTTCTCATCACTTCCTTCCGCGGCAGGCTCCGGCACTTCCCACCTTCAAGGTTCAAAAATTCGTATCCGAGATTCTCGTCGAAAAAGGCATCGATTATCGCACAGGAGTTGTACACACCACCGATTATCGGTTCTGGGAATTCAACGACAAGTTCAAGGCCGATCTCAATCACGAGCGTGCACTTTGCATCGACATGGAGACGGCAACCTTGTTTGTGGTTGGTTTTGCAAGCAAGGTGCCGATTGGTGCGCTTCTTTTGGTGTCCGATCTTCCATTGACTCGCGGAGGGATCAAGACCAAGCGTTCAGCTTCCTCAGTGTTCAAGCAGTTCACGGATCAGCACCTGGAAATCGGAATCCGTTCCATGAGCGAGATCGCCGAGCGCGGGGAGCAGATCAGGCATTACAAATGGTAGGGGGCGGGAGAGATTTATGATTCAGAAAATACTCGAGTTTTTCACCAACGACTTGGCCATCGATCTTGGAACTGCGAACACTCTCGTGTTCTCCAAGGGGCGAGGGCTCATCATGAATGAACCATCGGTAGTGGCGATTCACCGCAATGCCCGCGGACAAACCCGGGTTCTCGCGGTCGGCAAGGAAGCAAAAGAGATGCTTGGACGCACGCCGGGATCCATTCAGGCGATTCGCCCACTGAAAGACGGTGTGATCGCGGATTTCGAAGTAACTCAGGCAATGCTAAAATATTTCATCGGGAAGGCATCCGAGGGGCGGGGTTTCATTCGCCCGCGCATCATGATTTGCATTCCCTACGGGATCACCCAGGTCGAAAAACGCGCCGTCAAGGAATCCGCTCAATCCGCGGGCGCCCGTGAAGTGTATCTGATCGAAGAGCCCATGGCGGCCGCGATTGGTGCCGGGCTTCCGATCCGGGAACCCAGTGGGAACATGATTGTCGACATCGGCGGGGGCACCACTGAAGTGGCTGTAATTTCGCTTGGCGGGATTGTGTATTCACGCTCGGTTCGGGTTGCCGGCGACAAGTTCGATGATTCGATTGTGAATTACATCAAGCGAAAGTACTCGCTTTTGATCGGGGAGCGTACCGCCGAGCAAATCAAGCTTTCGATAGGCTGCGCTTATCCTTTCGAAGAAGAGCGCACTTTTGAAGTGAAGGGGCGCGACCTGATCTCGGGTGCGCCCAAAACAATCGAGCTCAACAGCGAGGAAATCCGGGATGCTCTTGCAGAGCCTGTTTCAGCTGTGGTGGACGCAATAAAAGTCGCGCTCGAGCGCACGCCTCCCGAGCTTGCAGCCGACATCGTGGACAACGGAATTGTTCTTGCGGGGGGCGGAGCTCTTCTTTCGAACCTCGACATCCTGATCAAGGAAAAAACCGGCCTTCCTGTGACCGTTGCCGAAGACCCTCTTACTTGCGTGGTTCGCGGATCCGGCAAGGCGCTTGAGGATCTGGATCTTCTTCGCAAAGTCACAGTGATGTGATCCGGGCGCGACCCTGACTTCATGGCATACAACAAACGAGATCATTATTACCATAAGGCAAAAGAAGAGAACTTTGCCGCACGATCCATATACAAGCTGGAAGAGATCGACCAGAAATTCAAGATCATCAAATCCGGCATGAAAGTCCTTGATCTTGGTGCGGCGCCGGGATCCTGGTCTCAATATCTTTCTCAAAAAGTGGGAGAGCAGGGACGGGTCCTCGGGGTTGATCTGATTCAGGTCGAACTCACCCTCCCGAATGCGGTGTTCATTCATGCGGATCTCAGGGATTTGAATCTGGATCAGATTTTCGAACAAAACGGATTTGTACCGGTGTTCGATGGAGTGTTTTCGGACATGGCGCCGAAAACCACCGGCATCCGCATCACCGATCAGGCGCGATCGATGGAGCTTTGCGAGCTTGCTCTCTCGATTGCGGTGAGATTCCTGAGGCCGGGTGGAAATTTTGTGTGCAAGTTTTTCCACTCGGAGGAGTTCCAGGAGCTGAAGAAGCAAATGGACGGGGTATTCGGCAGGGTTGAGGTGCTTCGGCCGAAAAGCACGCGCAAGGAATCGAAAGAGATTTTTCTGATCGGAATTTCAAAAAAGAAGAGTTCCTGAATCTTGCGCCTGAAGTGGGCATGTTTTCGGGCGATTTTTGGCTTCGTTTCATTCTGTAAATTGGGCTAAGGTATTGGCCATGCAACACACAGACATTCATGCTCCTAAAGGAAATCAATTGACCTGTCAGGGTTGGGTTCAGGAGGCCGCGATGCGGATGCTCATGAACAATCTGGATCCGGCGGTGGCCGAGAATCCGGATGAGCTCGTCGTTTATGGCGGGATCGGAAAAGCTGCACGCAACTGGGAGTCCTATGATGCGATCATCGCAACGCTGAAGACGCTCAAGAATGATGAAACCCTGCTCATTCAAAGCGGGAAGCCGGTTGCTGTGTTCAAGTCGCATGCGGATGCGCCGCGAGTGTTGCTCACGAATTCCATGCTCGTTCCAAAGTGGGCGACCTGGGAGCACTTTCACAAGCTCGATCAGGCCGGGCTCATGATGTATGGACAGATGACGGCAGGCTCTTGGATCTACATCGGCACACAAGGAATCATTCAAGGCACCTATGAGACTTTTGCCGAGGCGGGCCGAAAACATTTCGGCGGGAGCCTTGCAGGTCGCGTGGTTCTTACCGCGGGCCTTGGAGGCATGGGTGGGGCACAACCGCTTGCAGCGTCCATCGCCGGAGCCGTATCGCTTAACATTGAAATTGATCCGATCCGCGCAAATCGAAGGATCGAGACCCGGTATCTCGATGAGCTCTATGAGAGCCTGGACGAGGCGCTTGTGGCCGTGGATCGGGCGAAGTCGAAGAAGGAGGCTCGATCGATCGGAGTCATTGGAAATGCCGTGGATGTGCTTGAAGAACTGCTCAAGCGGAACTTCAAGCCCGACATGGTGACGGATCAGACGAGCGCCCATGACGAATTGAACGGGTATGTTCCGCAAGGCTTGTCTCTTGAGGAAGCCGAAGAGATGAGGCAGGCAAAGCCCGAGGAATACAAAACCCTTGCGGTCAAGAGCATGGGGAAACATGTGGCCATGATGCTTGAGTTTCAAAAGCGCGGCTCCATCGTGTTCGACTATGGAAACAACATCCGGGCTCAGGCCGTGAAAGCCGGTGTTGCCAATGCCTTTGATTTTCCGGGCTTCGTTCCAGCCTACATCCGGCCGCAGTTTTGCGACGGGCGCGGCCCCTTCCGTTGGGTTGCGCTCTCGGGTGATCCCGCAGACATCGCAGTGACGGATCAAGCGCTAAAGGAACTCTTTCCGGAACACGAAAGTCTTCATCTCTGGCTTGATGTGGCGGCAAAGCGAATCGCATATCAGGGTTTGCCCGCACGCATCTGTTGGCTCGGATTCGGCGAGCGGGCAAAAGCCGGGCTTTTGTTCAATGAGCTCGTTCGAACGGGCAAAGTGAAGGCACCGATCGTGATCGGACGGGATCATCTGGATTGTGGTTCGGTTGCGTCTCCGAATCGCGAGACTGAGGCGATGAGAGACGGGTCCGACGCCGTGGCGGATTGGCCCATCTTGAACGCGCTCATCAATTCGGTGAACGGAGCCTCATGGGTGAGTGTTCATCATGGGGGCGGTGTGGGAATGGGATATTCGATTCACTCAGGAATGGTGATTGTTGCAGATGGAACTCCCGAGGCGGCAAAGCGACTCGAGCGGGTGTTGACGAGTGATCCTGGAATGGGGGTCGTACGCCATGCAGATGCAGGCTATGAGACTGCGATTGCAAATGCAAAGACCAGGCTACCAGAATTCGGCGCGCGCATGCCGATGATCAAGTAACTTGTGAGGAATATCGGAATGAAAAAGACCACGACCAGGAAAACATCCCCGAAAAGAGCGGCTTCCTCCTCGGGAATTCAGGCCTTCGTGCATGCCTCCTTTGTGTATACGGGGGAGGGCATTGTGGAAAAAGAAGGGCGCATGCTCGTTCCCTCCGATCTGTCCGAGATCGAGGATGGGGCAGTGGTGTTTGACGCTAGAAAAATTCTTTGGGTTGGGCCTACGGCAGAGCTTCCGAAGGAATTCCGTTCGATGAAAAAGACGGATCTCAAAAACAAGAGTGCAGTCATGCCCGGGCTCATTGATGCCCATACCCATCTGGTGTTCGCCGGGTCCCGTGCCCATGAGTTCGCACGTCGATGCGCCGGAACCACGTACAAGGAGATTGCGGACGAGGGGGGAGGAATTCTCAACACGGTAAAGGCCACCCGCGAGGCATCTGTGGAGGCCCTGTTTGAGGTCGCGTTGAAGCGTGCGCTGATTGCATATCGGCACGGAGTGCGCACCTTGGAATGCAAGTCGGGCTACGGGCTTGATCATAAGACCGAGCTCAAGTGCCTGCAGGTGGTTAAAGATCTTCAAGAGGCGCTCCCTCAGATGACCTTTGTTTCGACTTATCTTGGGGCGCACGCAATCCCTGTGGGAGTGAAAAAACCCCAGTACATCGATGAGATCATTCACAAAACCCTGCCCGAGGTGAAAAAGAAGAATCTTGCCACCTTTTGTGATGTGTTCATTGATGAGGGGTATTTCACCTATGCCGAGGGTGAACGCATCCTGCGTGCGGCAAAAAAGCTCGGACTTGGAGTAAAGATCCATGCGGATGAACTTACCGAAACCGATTCAGCAAGGCTTGCGGCAAAGCTCGAGGCAAGTTCCGCGGATCACCTGCTCAAGATTTCGGACAAGGGCATTCAGGCGCTTGCAAAATCAAATACCGTCGCGATGATGCTCCCGGGGACCGCGTTTTATCTGAAGGCGAATTATGCCCCCGCCCGAAAGCTGCTCGATGCCGGAGCAAGGGTCGGGATTGCCACCGATTTCAATCCGGGCTCCTGCTACTCGCTCAATCTTCCGCTCATGATGAATCTTTCGGCTTTGTACCTTTCAATGAATTCCGCCGAGATTTTTGCAGGGGTTACCTATTCTGCCGCCGCGAGTCTCGGATTGCAGGACCGCAAAGGGGCATTGCTTGCGGGATTTGATTCGGATTTTGTGGTTCTGCCCTACGATCGATTCGAGGAAATGTATTACCGCATGGGCTGGTAGAGGGCGCTGATGAAAAAGATCGTCATTCATTCGCCGGGCGGGCATTCCCATCTGAAACTTGAAACCCATCCGGATCTTGTTCCGCGTGAGGAGGAGGTGGTGGTGAGTACTCATGCGATCGGTGTGAATTATGCCGATGTCTGCGTGCGCTGGGGGGTGTATGAATCTGCAAAAAAGTTCGTGGGCTGGCCGATCACGCCCGGCTTTGAGTACTCAGGGATCGTGAAATCGGTCGGACACAAGGTGAATACCCTGAAGCCCGGAGATCGGGTTTTTGGAATCAGTTTTTTCAACGCTTATGCAAGCGAGGTGTGCGCCCCCGAGAAACATCTCTTTCCGATTCCGGAGGGTTTTGGGTTTTCTGAAAGTGCGGCATTTCCGGCCGTTTACATGACCGCGTATCATGCTCTTTTTCAACTGGTACGGCTTCCGAAGAATGCAAAAGTGCTCATTCATTCTGCGGGAGGCGGAGTTGGATCAGCCCTGATTCGGCTTTGCAGGATCGCAGGCTTTCAAGCCACCGGAGTGGTCGGGGGCACTCACAAGGTGCACTATGTGCGGGAGCTTGGCGCAACACATGTAATCGACAAGTCAAAAGAAGATTGGGCCGCGCGCGCACGTAAACTTGTGCCGGAAGGCTTTGATGCAGTTTTGGATGCAAACGGTACATCCACGCTCAAGAAGAGTTATGAGCTTCTTCGTGCCACAGGGAAACTCATTTCCTACGGATCCCACTCCATCCTCCCGATGTCAGCAAGCGGGCGCATGAATTACCTGAAGGCGGCATGGGGAATGATCCGGATGCCCAGATTTTCACCCGTGCAACTGTTTACGGACAACAAGAGCCTGATTGGATTCAATCTTTCATTCCTGTTTGATCGGAATGATCTGATTTCAGAGGGAATGGATGCGCTTCTTGGTTGGATCAAGGATGGAAAGATTCCTCCCCCGAAGGTCACTGAATTTCCTTTTCAAGAGGTGGGTGAAGCCCATCGCTTGATCGAGTCGGGACAGAGCACGGGCAAGATTGTATTGGTCAATGATGTTTGGGCAAACGTTCGTCGCCATGAAGAAGGGATACCTGGGTGACCGAGAGCAACAGCACGAGTGCGAACACGATCTGAAGCGGAGTCAATGTGGTTCCCAGAAAATAATAATTCAGAAGAATCGCACCCACCGGGAATATCAGCTCCACGATGGTGGTTGTGGCAGCAGAGGTGTGTTTCATGCCCGAGTAATAGGTCCACATTGCGATCACTCCCGGAAACAGCCCCAGATACAGGTAGGTCATCCTGAATTCCGGCATGAAAAGCGTGTCCATTTTCGAGAATCCAGAACCAAACAAAAGTATCAAACAGAGGGTTAGGAGTCCGAAAACGAAGCGCCAGAAGGTGGCAAGGAGTGGTTCGACTTCATTGAGGAGGCGTTTTCCGGTGACGGTCGATATCGCCCAAACCAGAGATGCCCCAAGGGAGTACAGAATGCCACGGACGGGAGAGGGGCTTGGCGAAAGATCCGGGCTCTCCGATTCGAAAACGTTCAGAATGATGCAGGCAAAGATCGTGACTCCCGCCCACTTGAAAAAATTCCGACTGGGTCTTTCCTTTAAAAACCAGTAGGCAATGAGGACGACTGCAACAGGCTGGGTCTTTTGCAGAAGGATATTCAGCGTGGGGTTCAGATACTGAAAGGCCTCTGTGAATAGCAGGAGCGCTATGGCGGATCCTCCGGCGCCAACGAGCAGGCAGGCAAGCCAGTTCTTCATCCCGCCCAACTGAAAGAGATTGGATCCAGATTTGAGGAGAAGAATGGGAATCAATGCAAAGACTCCGATCAGATGTTCGACAAATACGAGGAAAGCCGGATCGCTCTTTGCGATCGCAGGAACCCTGACGATGGAGTCCGTTGCCCAGAGCAAAGACCCAAGGCCGACCAAAAATGGACCAAGCCGTGAATTCATGGTTCTCCGAGCCACTTCTCCATCAGTTGGTGGATTTCCTCGTTGTTCCAGTCGCGTCCACCCGGCTCAACCATAAGAACTTTTCTCGATCTGCTGATGATCAAGGAAAGAGGAATTGCGTGAATGTCGAAGATCTCGCCGAGTTCACCCTTGGGGTCGGAAAAGAGCGGGAATTTCATGCCAAGTTTTACGGCCGCAGTGGTGGCTACCGGATGCGGATTTTCATCCACATTGACTCCGAGGATCTCAAAGCCCTTTGGGCTGAATTTTTCCCTGAGGGCATTCAAGGATGGCATCTCTTCGATGCAGGCTTCACACCAGGTCGCCCAGAAGTTGATCAACATGACTTTGTGGTTTAAATCCCCCAATCGAACGGTACCGCCATCCATACGGGTCAATTCCAAGTCAGGGAGCACCGCGCCTTCAGTGACCTCGACCTGAGCCTGATTGATCTTCATTTGTTTTTGGGTGGAGGCCTTGATTGCCAGAAGAGCGGCCACAATGACTGCCAACACCAGAATCACCGGAATCAAAAGGCGTTTTCGGCTTGGAGGGGGTTCCGGAACGTAGGATGGGTTTCCATTCTGCTCTAGATCTTGGGAATCTTCCATATTGGAGCAGTCTAGCGTAAAATAAGTTTGTGGGGAAGAAATCCGATCAATCCGGACAAGCGATTTTGGAATACGTGATGGTATTACTCGTGATCCTCTCGATCGGCTTCGCCCTGCAGTCAGGAATTCAAGTTTCACGTGATAAGTTCTGGAAGCGGATCATCTGTCATGTCACCGCGCCGTGTCCGGGCTGTGCCGCGCCAGATTCCGCAAAAAATGTTCTTCCCAAGGGCGGCGACTGCCCGAAGTAGCAGGGTGTTGAAAAAGAACGGGAGGGACCGAAACGATCCCTCCCGACTCAGTTGAATTGATTTACCAGAGCTTATTTTTTTGCAGGAGCGGCTTTTGGTGCCTCTTTCACAGCGGGTGCGGCCTTTGGCGCACTCATGTGAACGGGAGCCGACTTGTCCGCGCTTGCGGTGGTCTTTTCATTGGGGCTGGTTGGAGTTGCATTTGGAGTCGCAGGTTTTGCGCCCACTCCGGCTTTTGCCAGCACTTCCGAACGAAGGGTCTTGATGACTTCCGGACGCTCTTTCAGCCACTTGATCGAGTTGTCGCGACCTTGCCCAATGCGCTCATCCTTGTACGAGAACCAGGTTCCGCTCTTTTCGATCAGGTTGTGGTTCACTGCGATGTCGAGAAGGTCGCCCTCTTTGGAGATCCCTTCGCCATACATGATGTCGAATTCGACTTCCTTGAACGGAGGTGCGAGTTTGTTTTTTACGACTTTTACGCGAGTGCGGTTTCCGATGACGTTCTCGCCGTCCTTGATCGCCTGGATGCGGCGGATGTCGAGACGCATGGAGGCGTAGAACTTGAGCGCGTTTCCGCCGGTGGTGGTTTCGGGGTTTCCGAACATCACGCCGATCTTCATCCGGATCTGGTTGATGAAGATCACAAGGGTCTTGGAGCGGTTGATGGAGCCGGTGAGCTTTCGAAGCGCCTGGGACATGAGTCGCGCTTGCAGCCCCATGTGGGAATCCCCCATTTCGCCTTCGATTTCGGCGCGCGGTACAAGTGCTGCAACCGAGTCCACGACAAGCACGTCGATTCCGCCGGAGCGCACGAGCATGTCGGCGATTTCAAGCGCTTGTTCGCCCGTATCGGGCTGGGAGATCAGGAGGTCATCGGTGCGAACCCCGAGCTTGCGGGCATAACCGACATCGAGCGCATGTTCTGCATCGACATAGGCTGCGATTCCGCCTTGCTTTTGGATTTCCGCAACCGCATGAAGCGCGAGCGTGGTTTTCCCGGAGGATTCAGGGCCGTAAATTTCGATGATCCGGCCGCGGGCGTAGCCGCCGATTCCAAGCGCAAGATCGAGCCCAAGCGAGCCGGTGGGGCACACCGGGGTGTCGGCACTGACGAGGGTTTCCTCGTTTCCGAGGCGCATGATCGAGCCTTTGCCGAATTGTTTTTCGATGGTTTGAATGGCGAGGTCAATCGCCTTTCCTTTGTTTGCGTCGTTGTGTTTCATGGGTTCCATGAGGATGCTCCTTTGTTTGGTGTTGACGGGTTTGCTTGAGATTCAAAATTCATGCCGCTCATTTCACTCCTCCATCACTTTCAGGCAGGACGCGGGAAGAGGGTCGACTCTGTGCTTTGGGGATTCAAGAGCGCGGGAAAGGGCCGGATCCATGAGTTCCTCTGCGGAATGATCATCGCCCGCATCTTCGATCAGCTCGGAGAAATCGAAATCCGGTGCCGGCATTTTTGGGAGCCGGACCTTCTTTTTTGCAACTTGCGCGAGCTCCTGACAGCCATCTCCTTCGGGAGGTGGATCCTGAGGGAGACATTCTTTTGAACCGAGGGGGCACTGGATGCGCACATGGAAGTGGGCGTGGTGTCCGCGCCAGGGTCGGACCTTTCTAAGCCAGAAGAGTTCCTCCAGGTCAAGATTGTTGCAAAGATAGAGTTTGATGGCCGGATTCACGAAGATGCGTTCGACTTTCGGATCCAGCGAGGCAAGCTTCAGCTTCAGGATTTGGTCTTGTCCAAAGCGGGAGGGATCCACCAGCCCGTTTCCGGTCAGCATGCTTGGAGCATCGATACGATCGCGTTCCTCAATGCTCAAGGACCGAACTCGTTGCTCGGGGTGGGTGTAAAAAAGAATATCAACATCAAGGCCGATCTGATGACTTGCATGGCCCGAGGCAAAGGGGCCGCCTCGGACTTGGGAGAGCTCGCCAATCAAGAGCCCGGATCCCAACGTGTCCATGTTTTTTGCAAATTCGCTCACGAATTCGATGAGTTCATTGTGGGCAAAGTGGTGATTGGCTGTGGTGTAGATCGACTGGTAGCCCGCGCCATCCATGGGGAGATCGATTGCGCCCCGAAGGCAGCCGTTGGAATAAAAGCCGATGGATTCAGGATTTCCTGGTGCAGGCGTGGTGAAACGACCCCACACATTCTGCGCAAGAGCGGGCTCTGCCAGCCCAAGCCCTAGGCCCAAAAGTACACCCCAAATCCTCATGCAGTTGGAATAGCTTCGGGGATTTGACCTGTAAAGGCAGA
>JAGWXK010000059.1 GCA_018969905.1 Bdellovibrionales bacterium | reverse complement strand
CGCAGCAAAGGAGCGGATCAGACCGGCGATGGTTCCGAGAAGCCCAAGGAGCGTTGCAACGTTCGCGATCAGTGCCAGGTAGGGGAGATTGCGCTCCAGCTGCGGAATCATTTCAAGGGATGCCGCATCCAACGCGTTTTGTATTTGTTCCTCGGAGCGGGAGGCGCGCATGAGTCCGGCCTTGATCACCTTCGGGAGGGCGGCATTGCGGGTGCCGTTGCAAACCCGGAGGGCTCCGTCGAGATCGTTATTGAGAATGTAACTTTGAATTTCCGCCATGAAGGATCTTCCATTGATGCTCATTTGAACAAAAAGGCGGAGAAATCTCTCGATGATGAAGGCAATTGCGATTGCCATGGTGATCGCGATGAGTGCAGTGGAAAAACCACCATTTTGAAGCGCGGTGATCATGTTCAGGCTGTGGGCTTGTGTTTCCATTCCGATTCTCCCTACGGGTTTCAGATGCCCGAAGATACAAGGAATTCCCAAGAAAGATCAATCAGGAAAACGAAAAAGGGCCTGAAGGATATCAATATCCCCGGCCCTTTAAACAAAAACAGTTTAAATTCTAGAGGTGCTTCTGAATGACGGTGACAAAACTGTCCTTTGGCTGATTCCCAACGAGCTGATCCACGACCTGGCCGCCCTTGACCAGCATCACGGTTGGAATGCCGCGGACCTTGAACTTCTGGGCTGATTCGGGGTTTTCGTCCACGTTGAGCTTATACACCTTGACCTTCCCCTGGTACTCGTCCGCAAGGGCATCGAGAGTCGGAGCAAGGGCCCGGCAGGGTCCGCACCACTCAGCCCAGAAATCCACCAAGGTCAACTCGGTGTTTTTCATGACTTCGGTTTCAAGGTTTGAATCGGTCGCAGTTAAAACATTTTTTGAATTCGCCATGGAAGTAGCGTACCACTAAATGGCCGGAGTTCCAATAGAGAGGCTTGATGGAGGCTTCAAGAAAAACAATGGATTCGATTCAGCAATATTTAAGGGATACCTTTGAGGAGTCCTTGACCGCAAAGAAGAAGTTTTTCGAAGACAATCGGGAACAATTGATCAAGGCTTGCGAGGTGATTTCCTCGGCCATTCTCAAGGGCCACAAGCTCATGATCTGTGGAAACGGCGGGTCAGCCGCGGATGCACAGCACATGGCCGCTGAAATGGTGGGAAGGATGCTGATTGAGCGGAATCCTCTTCCTGCAATGGCTTTGACCACGGATACATCCAATATCACTGCGATCGCGAATGATTATTCTTACGATGTGGTGTTTGAAAAACAGGTGCAGGGTTTAGGGCGATCAGGCGATGTGCTGCTTGGAATTTCCACTTCAGGAAACTCGAAGAACGTGATCAAGGCCGCAGAGACAGCTCGATCCAAAGGCATGAAAGTCATTTCGATGACCGGCGGAACCGGTGGGAAGCTCCGTGAGATCTCGGATGTAAATTTGAATGTGGAGCTCGGAAGAAACTCGAGCCGGATTCAGGAGACTCATATTTTCATCGTTCACTCCCTTGTGGATCTGATGGACCGGTTTTTTTTAAAGGAATAGTGGCGTGAAGCTTGCGAATCTCCAATCCAGACTCTTTGCCAAGTTTACCGACCTTCTGGTTGTTGTGGTGTTTGGGCTGATTGTTCGCGGCGGGATTGGTGCTCTTCTTGGTTTCTTCTATTCACTGGTGGCCGACGGGCTTCCTTTTGAGAAGTTTCAGGGGCAGAGCCTCGGGAAAAAACTTCTCGGGATCCGGGTAGTGAGTCAGGGGGATCAACTCATCGGGCTTAAGGCCTCCGTCATCCGGAACATTCCGGTGGGGCTTGTGACCCTGCTCATGGTGGTTCCCTTTTGGGGCTGGATTCTTAGCTTTCTTGTGGGGATTCCGCTTGGGCTGATTGAACTGAGTTTGATTGCCCGTGCCAAAGAGCGGCAGCGCCTTGGAGATGTCATGGCCGAAACCATTGTCGTCCGTATTGATAAGAAATGAACTCGAATGAAAACCTCCTATAATACCCTTTATTTGGTCGACATCAGTTCCTTTATTTTTCGTGCCTTTTACGCGGTTCGTGAACTCACGGCACCCGATGGCACGCCGGTGAATGCCGTCTACGGTGTGGCCACCATGCTCCAGCGCCTGATGGATGAGGCCGATCCCAAGTTTCTTGCCGTGGTCTATGACTCGAAGGAGCCTTCCTTCCGTAAGATCAAGTATCCTGAGTACAAAGCCAATAGGTCGGCCCCGCCCGAAATGTTGCTTCCGCAATTTGACATCATCGAGGAGCTTGTCAATCAAATGGGCATTCCCTCGTTTCGCCAATCCGGAGTCGAGGCGGATGATTTGATCGCAACGCTCAATCGCGTCTGGAAAGAGGGCGAACCAAAACACCGGGTCGTGATTGTAAGCGGGGACAAGGATCTTATGGCACTCGTGGATTCGAAGACCCAGGTCTGGGACACGATGAAGGAAGTGCACTATACCCCGCATGAGGTGATCGAAAAGTTCGGAGTGGAGCCATCCCAGGTGCGGGATTATCTTGCGATGGTGGGCGATTCGTCTGACAACATACCGGGCATCACGGGGATCGGACCGAAGGGTGCAACCCAGCTTCTTACCGAATTCAAAACTTTAGAGGGTGTGATCCGAGCTGCAAAAGAAGGAAAGGTGAAGGGGAAGAAGGGCGAGCAGATCGTGGAGGGCGAGAAGCTTGCGATACTGTCGCAGGAGCTTGCCACCCTGAAAGAAGACATTGAGCTTAAGATTTCTGCCGATCAGGCGCGCTTTGAGTTCAAGGTTCATGCCGGACTCCTTGAATTCTGCAAGCGCTACAATTTCAAATCCCTGTTCTCGAAATATTCCTCCCGGGGCGCAGCCCAAGATGCACCTCCGATTGATTACGTGGCACCTGCCCTGATTTCCAGGAAGCTCGAGTGGAAGACCATCAGCTCAAAAGAAGCGCTTTCCGTTCTGATTTCAGAGATGAAAAAGGCAGGGAACTTTGCTTTTGACACCGAGACCACCTCATTGGATCCGCGCGCTGCACGACTCGTCGGAATTGCGATCGCAACCAACAGCGATGGTGGATACTACATTCCGGTGGGCCATGAGTTGCAGCTTGATTCGAAGATCCCGCAGCTCGACGAATCCTATGTGCTCGATTCCCTGAAACCGCTGCTTGAGTCCGCAGAATTCGGAAAAATCGGGCAGAATCTGAAGTATGACCTGCGAGTCATGCGGGCAAACGGGGTCACGCTTCTCGGAATCCGGGCCGACACCATGGTTGCGGCCTACGCGCTTGATTCGAGCGGGCGGCACAACCTTGATTTTCTCTCAAAGAAGTACCTCGACTATGATGTGAAGACCTACGAGTCGGTTACGGGAAAGGGCGCATCCCAGATTTCGTTTTCTGAGGTCTCGATTGAAGAGGCAACCAAGTATTCTGCCGAGGATGCCTGGTGTGCCTTTGCGCTCTGGGACCGGCTCAGGCCCGAGCTGGAGCGGGCGGGAGTGGAGAAGCTCTTTTATGAAGTGGATCTCCCGATGGTCGAGGTGGTGGCAGACATGGAGGATGCCGGCATCAAGGTGGATGTCCCATTCTTGAAGAGTCTCGAAGCCGAGTTCGAGGCGGATCTCAAGGGGATCGAGCAGAAGGTCCAAGCCTACACGAAAAATCCCGGGCTCAATCTGAATTCGCCAAAACAGCTTGCCACCTTTTTGTTCGAGGAGTTGAACCTTCCAACCCAGGCCAAAACCCGCACCGGGTTTTCCACGGATGCCGCAGTGCTGGAGGCCTTGGCACCGCTGCACCCCGCGCCGAAACTTTTGCTTGAGTATCGCGAAATTTCAAAGCTGAAAGGAACCTATGTGCTGCCGCTTCAGGAACTCCGCGATAAAAAAGACAGCAGGATTCGCACGAGTTTTCATTTGACCGGAACTGCCACGGGTCGGCTTTCAAGTTCCGATCCCAATCTTCAGAACATTCCGGTTCGCTCCAAGCGGGGCCAGAAGATCCGGCAGGCCTTCATTGCGGAAGAGGGCTCGGTATTGTTGTCGGCGGATTATAGCCAAATTGAACTCAGAATCCTCGCTCACATGAGCGGGGACCCGGTACTTGTGGAATCATTCAAGCGTGGTGAGGATGTGCATCGTAGAACGGCTAGCGAGATTTTTCACAAGACCCCTCCCGAAGTGAGCGATCAGGAACGATCCTTTGCAAAGGCAATCAACTTCGGTCTCATGTACGGAAAGACCGTGTTTGGTCTTGCAGAGGAGCTCCACATCTCGCGGAGTGAATCCAAGAAAATGATCGATCAGTATTTTGCCCGATATGCCGGAGTGAAGCAGTTCCTCGATGAACAGGTCGCGCGCGCGCGGGATCTGGGCTTTGTTACGACCTTGCTGGGACGAAAGCGCGCGCTTCCCGAGATCCGCTCCTCGAATCCTGCAATCCGCGCCAATGCCGAGCGCATGGCGATGAACAGTCCGATCCAGGGCACTGCGTCTGATTTGATCAAGATGGCGATGGTGAAGCTCCATCGGGAATTAAAGACGCAAAAGCTACGTTCGAAGATTCTTCTTCAGGTTCACGACGAGCTGGTGCTGGAGTGTCCGAAATCCGAAGTCGAGGCGGTGAGTGCTCTCATCACCCGGGTCATGGAGTCAGCGCTCACGCTCGCTGTTCCGCTCAAAGTGAACGTGGGTACCGGGTCAAATTGGGCCGAGCTCTAGGATCGCCATGGGGCCTAAGTTTCGACACTCCGGGATTCGTTCAAAGACCTTGGTTGGACTCGTAAGGAATACGGCGCCCTTTGTGTTCGAGGATGATGCTTTCGATAGGTATCCTTACGGAAGGATTTTGAGGGGCGCCGAGAAACTTCCGCCGGATGAGTCCGATCTTCATTCCTATTTTGATCTCTGCCTTGCGAGTCATTTTGCAAGTGTCGGAACCTTTGTCCCGACGGATGTGGACCTGGCGATCCGGGAAAAGCTCTGGTCGGGAGTCCATGATGAAAATGCCTTTGCCCCGCTCTGGAACCGGGTTCAGGAGTTTCTTACCTGGGATGATTCTCCGGTTTCAAGGCGCTGGGTTGGCGCCGGAGAAGAGAAGCTTTCGGGCCATCAGGGCGAGTGGCTTACGGTTGCCATGGGGGCCTATGCAACCGCCCTTCGAATCGGCTCGGGGTTTCTGCCGGAAATCCGCGAGGCGATCGAGAGCGAAGTGAAGAGAGAGGAGCGCGCTCTTTCAAAATTCAGGGAGCGTTTTTTGGAAAATCCCTCCCCGGAGACCATGAAGGCTTATCTCTCGGGGGTTGCGGCTGTGGCACACAATCTCGGAGACCTCGATCGGATGTTTGATGCGTTTTCGATCGAGGATACGGATGTGCTGAAGCGCAGAGTGTATCGGGGGGCGCACGAGGATTCAAAGAACAAGCGCCCCGTGTTTCAGGAAGCGGGTAGTTTTTATCAGGAGTTCCTGGCTAATGAAAACCACCGGAATTTCGCCCTCCGCGAGCCAAAGGGCCTCAGGCGTTCTTCCCGGTTCTTGTTGCCTTTTGGATTGTTTTTGGATGATTGGGGAGTGGGGCTCGTTGAAGTAGGCTTGAATGCCGGAGTCCTGAATGAGGGAGATTTGCGAGAGATCATCGAGTCGCTTGTGAGTGGGTGGAAAAAGCTCAATCCAAAATCGATTTACACTTCGCAAGGATATTCAAGGGCACTGGTTGGTGTTGCGCATGCACTTGGTGGGAGAGAGATGCTTCTGAACCTCGTTCCTCCTCAGGTCAGGAGAGATCTTGAGGAGTCGGGGCTTCGCACATTGATGAACACGAAAAAAGATGTCTTCGAAAAAAAGCTGCAACTGAAGTTACATGCCAGCATGAACCTCAACCCTTGAGATCAGAAGCCGGCAGTTCAAACACAAATTGATTTGGTAGGCTCAGAGCAGACCCACTTTAGCGGTTTCGGCTCGAATCTATCGCTTTAGAGATGTTTTCGAGGCCTCGTCGCAGCTCTTCTTCACTGGGCCATCCGTAGCCAATGCGCATCGAGGCTTTGCTTTGTTCGAACCAATGTCCGGGGCCAACATAGGTGCTGTAGGATTCGTTCAGGGTTTGGTAGAACCGATCAAGGTTGATTCTTTCGGCCACCGGTTTCTTGAACCGTGGAAACGCAACGCAACCCCCGCGAGGTTCCACCCATTCCAGGTGATTCTGATTTTCCATCCAGTTTTTCAGGATTGTGAATTTTCTTCGGAGGTTTGATTGTATCGCCGGCAAAAAGTGGTCTTTTTTTGCATAAAACTGAAATGCGATCTCTTCGTCAAGGGCCGAACCGCAGATTTGAATCTGTTCCTTTGCGGCAAAAAAGGTTTCGAAGGCATCCCGGTTCCGTGTCATGAGCCACCCGACCCGGATCCCGGGCAACCCGAAGGTCTTTGAGAAGCTTGCCACCGAAATCACATGACTGGCTCTTGCGGCCGCATGGGGCAGTACACCATCAAAATTCATCTCCCGGTAGGTTTCATCGACCAAAAGCAGGCAGCCTGCTTTTTCGGTGATGTCGATGATCGCTTGAAGGTCGCGTTCGCTCATCACCACACCGGTAGGGTTGTGGGGCACGGTAACACTGACCAGTTTCGTCCGGGGCGTGATGGCGGCTTTGATTGCTTCCGGATTCGTTCGATAGCCGGATTCGAAATCCAATTCCACGATTTTAAGGCTCGCCTCCAGTGCTCGAGGCGTCTCAAGGTTCGTGGCGTAATTCGGCCTGACCACCACCAACTCATCTCCCGGCTCAAGAAGGGAGGAAGAAACGATGAAAAGTGCCTGGGCGGCGCCGCTCGTCAAAAGGACTTGGTCGGGGGGGACCGCACCTTTGGTTTCCTCAGAGAGCAGTTTTCGAAGTCCGGGGTGCCCCCGGTGATCGACGTAGGAAATCACAAGCTCATTCAAATCAAGCCCCAAATCCTTGAATTTGAAGTCTGAATAGGAGCTTTCGGTCAGGTTGCAGTCGATTTTATGGTAGCCAAGCTCTTCCGGTGCCTCGATCTCGATCGGCATTCTTTTGAATTTCATGGAAAGGGAGCTTTTCACTGTTTGCGTCCCGAATCAATCCTTTCCTCAGGTCCCGGGGGAACGGACCCAGTGAGGAAACTTCAGCTTCACTAGTCACCGGAGGCGGGGTATTCTGGGATCCATGGCGGAGACCAAGAAACGAGTTTTGATTGCCGATGACGAGATTGAAATCCGGGAGATTCTGAAGGATCTCCTTGAAGACGTTGTGGAGGTTACTTGTGTTGAAAATGGAGCTCAGGCACTCAACGAGCTTGGAAGCCGAACCTATCAACTCTTGATCACGGATTACAACATGCCCGAGGTGAACGGAATGAACCTCTTGAAGCGCTTGAATGAGCTCGGAGTGGAAATTCCTGTGATTTGGATTACCGGAAGGTCAAATCCGACGCTTGTTACGGATGCCTGGAACGAAGGGGTGGTGGATTACCTGGAAAAACCCTTCAATCTCGATCAGGTCAGAAAAAGCGTGCTTCGTTGCTTGTCGATGATTTGAGTTTCACCAAATGGCCCCTTTGAGTGGGCACGGACATCAATGGACTCACGAGAAGCTGTTTGGAATGATTGAATTTTGGTCTCCGAGCCGCATCCTGCGGCCTAGCTTGCGCCAATCCTGTCTCGCGAGAGTCGACCAAAACTCAATCATTCCAAACAGCTCATGGCTAATCCGCGTAGGGGCGTGCCCACTCAAAGGGACCAGTTCGCAATTTATTCCGTTTTGATTGGAGAACTCTGATCCACTTTGAACTGAATTGAATTGTGCCGACCATAAAAATCAGCTATTCTTCCCGCCTATGAAATTCAAGCTCGAGCGTAAGAAGCTCG
The DNA here is from genome assembly GCA_018969905.1 of Bdellovibrionales bacterium. Taxonomy (GTDB): domain Bacteria; phylum Bdellovibrionota; class UBA1018; order UBA1018; family CAIMNF01; genus CAIMNF01. The sequence continues at coordinate 9,315 of JAGWXK010000059.1, read as the reverse complement.
TCCAGATCCACGATGTGATGGTGAAGTCACGGGTGCTGGAGGAGCGGTTGATCCGTATGTACAAACAAAACGATGGTTATTTCTGGATCGGTGGTCCGGGAGAGGAAGCTTTCAGTGTTCCACTCGGCCTCCAGGTCAGAAAGGGGTTTGGTCTCGACCATGACTTCCTCCACCTTCATTACCGTTCCAGCCCCATCATGCTGGCCATGGGTGCGGAACCCATCGATTCCATGAGGCAGATGAAGAACACCGCAACCGATCCGTACTCCGGCGGCCGGAACTTCGGAAACCATTACTCCAAGCGCGACTGGAACGTGGTGCCAGTATCGTCCACGATTGAAACCCAGTATTTGACTGCGATTGGATCGGCGATCGGACAGACCAAGAGAGGCTGCAAGGGAATCACCATTGTGAACGGTGGAGATTCGGGAACCGCCGAGGGCGATTTCGCATCGGCCCTGGTTTGGGCGTCTCGTCCAGTCATGCCTCTCCCCATGCTCATGATCGTAACGAACAACGGTGTCGGAATTTCAACTCCGCACTGCAATCAGTTCGGCGGGAAGAGTATTGCCGCCCGAGGTACCGCCTTTGGAATCCGGAATGCCGTGATCAATGGCAATGACGTGGAAGAAAGCTGGAGCGCACTCGAAGAAGCAATCACCTACGTCCGTGAAGAGCGGAAACCGTTTCTCCTTGAGGCACGCGTTTCCCGTCTTTACGGGCACTCCTCTGCAAGTGGTGCGAATTTCGTTCCCGATGAAGAGGATTGTCTGGTGACGTTCGAAAAGCGCCTTGAAAAAGAAGGCATCCTGACTCGCGCCCAAATGGACAAGCTTCGCGAGGATTATACTGCCACCATGCTCGAGCAGAGCAAGCAGGTAAAAACTGAGCCTGCTCCAAGTGGCGACACCATTTATGACCATGTCTACTATGGTCAAAAAGGGAGGTACTGGTAATGGCAAATATGGCACAGGCCATTCGTATGGCCCTACACTACGGCGAAAAAAATCTGGGAGTAGAGCACATCTTCGGACAGGATGTGGGCCCTCCGCTCGGGGGCGTGTTCACTTGTACCCAAGGCTTGACCAAAACCTGGAACTCACCGCTCGATGAGCGGGGAATTGTGGGTGCTGCGATCGGACTTGGATTCGCCAATGTCCGCTCTGTGGCCGAAATCCAGTTTTGTGATTACATCTACAACACCATTGATCTTCTGAAGCTTGGTGGCATGTCAACTTGGGCAACCAATGGCGATTGGCCATCTCCGTTTACGATCATGACTCCGGTTGGAGCCGGGATCCGTGGATCCATATATCACTCGCACTCTTTTGATGCGATGATGACCCACATTCCGGGCTTCAAGATCGTGATGCCTTCCAATCCGCTCGATGCCTATGGACTGATGCTAGCGTGTCTGAAGGATCAAAACCCGACCATGTATCTGAAGCCAAAAGCGCTTCTTCGCGTGGAAGGGGAAGAGCAGATTCCAGGCGAGCCGCCGCTCACCGCGGAAGGCAAAAAGCAGCTGAAGGAAATGATCGATGCGCCGCTCGGGGACCGCTCGAAGTGGAAAGCCAAGTGGCCGGAACTTCAAGACTATACGGTTGAGATCGGCAAAGGAAAGATCGTACGCGAAGGCAATCAGGTCACGGTCGTGACCTATGGTCGCCACGTGCTGATCGCCCGCGATGTTGCAGACAAGCTCCGCGAAGAAGGTCTCTCGGTCGAGGTGATCGACATGAGAACGCTTTGGCCGTACGACTGGGCAATGATCTCGGAATCGATCCGGAAGACCAAGCGTGTGATCTATGTGAACGAGGACACCGAAGTGACCAACTTCGGAGAGCATCTCCTTCGTCGCACGATCGAGGAGCATTTCTACGAGCTTCATGCGCGTCCAAGATTGCTGGCGGGTGCCTTTGTTCCGGGAATCGGGCTTGCCGATAACCTTGAGAGCGCGTCTGTTCCTCAAATGCAGGACATTATGAATGCGTGCCGCGAGATCATCGCGGAGCAGCCCTAGAGAGGGGTTGAAAAAGGCGAATCTGCTGTGTTTTTGGGCCAAAGTCTCATTTGACTTGGGCCAAGAATCCTCGCATCTTCGCCCGTTTGAACACCCTCTGAGTGTTCTGTATTGATTGAGTTGATCAGGAAACCTCTCCAATTGTGAACGAATTTGTGTTAAACCCTGCTTCCATGAAGTCAGGGTTTTTCGCATTTTTGGGCCTCGTTTTTTTCGCTGCAGGCGCAGCATTCGCGTCCAATCCAGGGACGGAGTTGCCTCCTGTCGAGACGGTCGACTATGTGGATCTGACCCGCTACGTGGGGAAGTGGTACCAGATCGCGTTTTTTCCAACCCGGTTCCAAGGATCCTGCACGATCGACACGACTGCAACCTATGGGATCATGGACGATGGTCGGGTGAGTGTGTTCAACGAATGCAAGAAACCCTCCGGCAAATACAAATCCATTAGTGGATCGGCGCGGATTGTGGATCGCGACAGCAATGCAAAGCTCAAAGTGAAATTCTTTTGGTTTGCTCCAGCTGGTGACTATTGGATCATTGATCTTGATTCAAACTATCAATATGCAGTGGTGGGCTCGCCGGATCGCAAGTTTCTTTGGATCCTCGCGCGAACCCCCCGGATTTCAAGCGGCCTTTACCAGGAGCTCGTAAAGACGGCTGGAAGTCAGTTCTTTGATGTGGGGAAGCTGCAGCTCACAAGCACCCTCCTTCCGTAGCAGACTGCTGAAAAGGATCATTCTGCTGCGTCCAAAAAGCGAATTCTTATTCCGGCGTGCGCTCCAGCACGCCTCACTCGATTTCGCTTCTTGAACTTCGCATCTTAACCCTTTTGAGCAGTCTGAAGCAGTTTTGTTTAAATTCAATGAGCAGACTGTTGAAAAGGGTTGATCTGCGGGCGTTCAATACAAAGACTCCTCGGTTGCTCGCAAAAGCGCGCCAATCCTCCGAGGTCCTAAGAGGACGGGGCGTTTGGGCGGGTAAATGACCTCAACTTGCACGGCCTCTTTGGGTGGGTATGGGATTCGAATTCGTGGTAGTAAATCCCTTGGATTCATGGAGTTTTGGCCGACTCTTGCGAGTCAGGACTGACGAAAGCAAGGCCGCAGGACGCGGCTTGGAGGGCAAAGCTCCATGAATCCAATGGGATCATTCTCCCGAAACCCAACCACCATGCCCACCCAAAGAGGCCAGTTGGCACATCGTACCGGTCATTCACTCGCGCTTGTCCTGCCTTGTAGGCCTCCGTTACCTCTGCTAGAGTCCCTCCATCATGAAAAAAGCAGATTTTGATGCAGTTTTGGCGGCCCTTCGTACCGTGAATGATCCTGATTTGAAGAAGGACCTTGTTACCCTGAATATGGTCCGGGATCTCAAGGTGTTTGACGACGGGAAGGTCTCTTTTCGAATCGTGCTCACCACTCCTGCGTGTCCCCTAAAAGAGCAGATCAAAGAAGAAGCGACGCGAGCTGTGAAAACGGTTGTCGGTGTAAGCACGGTAGAAATCACGATGGATGCGGAAGTGAAGCGCGGTGGCGCTGTGGGTGCCGGAGCGATGGCGGCAAACGGAATCCCGGGGGTTGCCCACATTATCGCGGTTTCCAGCGGCAAGGGTGGGGTCGGGAAGTCGACCGTTTCTGTGAACCTTGCAACCTCGCTTGCGCTTGAGGGCGCGCGTGTGGGTTTGCTTGATGCCGACATCTACGGGCCGAACATTCCGACCATGATGGGAGTGACCGAGAATCCAAAACTTTATGTTGATCCCGAAAAAGGTGAAATGTTTGCACCACCCTCAAGCCACAACGTGAAAGTCATGTCGATGGGTTTTTTGATCCAAGGCGATCAGCCGGTGATCTGGCGCGGTCCGATGCTTCACAACATTCTCAATCAGTTTTGCACGAAGGTGAATTGGGGCGAGCTTGATTATCTGGTGCTGGATCTGCCTCCGGGAACGGGAGATGTGCAGCTTTCTCTTGCCCAGATGCTCCCTATGACGGGGGCTGTGATCGTGACCACTCCGCAGGAGATCTCGCTTCAAGATGTGAGAAAAGCCCTAAATATGTGGGAAAAGGTGAAGGTTCCGGCCCTTGGAGTGGTCGAGAACATGAGTTATTTTACCGGCGATGATGGAAAGCAATACCGCATCTTTGGCGAAGGCGGCGGCGAGATGCTCTCCCGGAAATTCAACACTGCTCTTCTGACCCAGATGCCACTCGTGCCAAAAGTCCGCGAGGGTGGGGACGAAGGAAAGCCCATCGTCGTGAAGGATCCTTCTTCCGAATCTGCAAAACTGTTCCGGGAGCTCGCACGAAAGGTTGCGCAGGAAGTGGCGATTCGTTCAAGCAAGTCGCAGTCTTCGCCTGCGCTTGAAATCGGAAGCTTCGGAAATTCCTGAGCGGTCATGATCATTGTAACCGGTGCCGCCGGATTCATCGGCTATCAACTTGCCCGCGAACTTTCCAAAAAAGGGAATGCCGTCATTGGCGTTGACGAGGTTTTGTTCTTTGAGACCAGAGCCGAGCACCAGGACTTGATTCTTTCTGAAAAGCTCGCGCCGGATGCGATTCTTGATCGTGAGTTTTTTTTGAAAAAGAAGGCAAAAGGCACTCCGGTCACTGCCGTGTTTCACATGGGCGCCTGTTCTGACACCACCGAAACCCGGGTTGATTATCTCACCCGCGTGAATGTGGAGTATTCCAAACAGCTTTGGAATCTTTGTACGGAATTCGGGATCCCCTTCATTTATGCGTCCTCGGCCGCAACCTATGGAGCAGGAGAGGCGGGGTATTCAGATGATGAGGCCTTGATGGCAAGTCTAAAGCCCCTAAATCCATATGGGAATTCAAAACTTCAATTTGACCTTTGGGCGATCGAGCAATCAAAACAAGGCCACGAGCCGCCAGCGTGGAGCGGGTTCAAATTTTTCAATGTGTACGGGTTTGGTGAGCGCCACAAGGGCCGTCAGTCCTCGGTCGTGCTTCAGGGATTTGATCAAATCTTATCGACAGGAAAAATCAAGCTGTTCCGAAGCCACAAAGCCGGAATTGCGGATGGCGAGCAGAAACGTGATTTCATTTTTGTCGGCGATGTGGTGTCGGCAATGGTCCATGCTTTTGAGATGCCGATTCGCCGTGGAATTTTCAATCTCGGAACCGGTAAGGCCCGCTCCTTTCTTGATCTCGCGAAGGCGACCTTTTCGGCTCTTGGAATTCCTGTGAATGTCGAATTCATTGATACGCCCGTACAGATTCGTGATCAGTATCAGTATTTTACCGAGGCAAAAATGGAGAAGCTGAAGGCCGCGGGCTACACCAGGGAGTTCGCTCCACTGGAAAACGGGGTGGCGGAAACCATTCGTGAACTTAAAAGTCGATTCCGCTGATCTATTCCCGCTGCTCTCGTCAATTGAGGGGACCTACGAGGCCGCGAAAATCCACTCGAGGCAAGTGGACCAGCTTCTGGGTTTTCAGATTGATCTGGTGGAAAAAAGCATCAAGGACCTGTCCGTTCCCTGGTCCGGTCTTGATCCTGATGTTCTTCAAACTCCTTACACCGAGCTAAGGTACATGCTTTCAAAGATCAGCGTGGCAGCCGGGCAGAAAGTGGTAGAGCTCGGTTCCGGCTACTCGCGGCTCGCGCATGTAATGGATGCGCATCTGCCGGAAGTGACCTATGAGGGAGTCGAAGTAGTGCCAGAGCGCGCGCGCGAAGCGATGAGGGTGATTGGGTTACGGGGATTGGCAAATGCGAAGGTCATGGAGGGTGATCTCTTTCAAGGGGGCTGCTTCCCTGAGGGAGACGTGTATTTTTTGTATGATCTCAGTTCCAGGATCGAGGCCAGCATCCGGGTCGTGGAGGCCTTGCAAAGCCAGGCAAAAATGCGCCCGATCAAAGTCATGGCGCGAGGCCTTGCCTCCCGGCAATGGATTGAGCGCGAAGCACCTTGGCTCTCACAGGTGGTGAAGCCCGCGCATTACGGAAATTTCAGCGTGTATCGAAGCGGATGACGGTGCCTTGCCGGGGGCAAAGAGCGCGACAGACTCGCGCGGTTCAAAGCCGCTTCAGTTCCAGTTCACCTTGACTTCGGAATCGCTGCCGTCCGCGCGTCGTAGCTTCACGATGCCGTTCTTGCGGCCGTATTCAAAAATGTCGCGGGTGACTTGAACGTCCTGCTGGCAGTACTGGATGATCTTGTCGATCTCGCCCGTCTTCCACCATTCCACGGCCATAAGACCATCCGCCGATTTCCCGGCATTCAAGGTCCCTTGCGCAAGGGTTTCGAGTTTCAGAAATTTCTGACGGGTAAGGGTTTGCACATCGTACATGATGTCAAACACATCGAGCTTCTCGAGGTTCAGGCCATAGGCCTTGAGAATGATCAGGTCGAATCCTCGAATGTTGTAGCCGACCACCAGGCGCTCTTCACAAAGATCGTTTAATTTTGAAATCTCGTTTTCACGAAAGGTCAGAAACTGATCGGTCTTTGAGTCATAAGCGCAGGCAACCGAAATCTTGAGTTTGTCGATGTTTCCCCAGCCTCCGACATCCTGAACGAGGTTCTGGGTTTCAAGATCCACCACCAAAAAGTGCTTGTTTCGAAGAAAAAGGCTGGATGGAACCACGTCCTCGGAAAAGGGAACCGCATTCAGATGCTTCCAATAACTGGTATTGAGACGGATTCTCAGGCGATCGGTATCAGTCAAGGTGCTAGCCTCCATCAGGAAGGGGTTTTGGTTGAAAACTATTGTAAATTGGTCCGAAATTCGCTAAAAATCAATACCGAACTTTATGAAAACCCACGAATCCATAAGACTCTTCAAAAGCCCGATCCTGGAAGCCCTGACCCATGTCCACCCCAGCGTGCCCTTTTTGGTCTGGGTGCCTGTGGTTGCCTACCAATTGATCCAGGGAGCCGCTCTTCAGACGCCTGCGGCTCTCTTGCTTACTTTCGCGCTTGGCGTGCTGTTTTGGACGCTGACCGAGTATTCCATGCATCGGTACGTGTTTCACTACAATGCAACCACCAAGGCCGGAAAATACCTGGTGTTTTTGTTTCATGGAATCCATCACGATGACCCCGAGGATCCGACCCGGCTTGTGATGCCTCCGGTGGTTTCCATCTCGCTTGGAATATTGTTTTTCTATGGATTTCGTCTCACCCTCGGGGCAGGGCCGACTCCAGCCTTCTTTTCGGGCTTTATTTCCGGGTACCTTGTGTACGACTACATTCACTATGCAACCCACCATTTCCGGCCGAAAACGGCCTGGGGAAAGCGGATCAAAGAAAACCATATGAAGCACCACTACCTCAAAAAAGGCGGCAAGTGGGGCGTGAGCTCCCCGCTTTGGGATCATGTGTTTGGTACGTTCAAGGGCGAGTGAGAAAGGTTGACTTCTCTGCCCGAGGTTTGGTATCGATAGGTCTTTCGAAAGGATTATCAATTTATGGTTAAGATTCGTCTTCAGCGCATGGGCGCTAAGAAAAATCCACAGTACGTTCTTGTAGCCTGCAACGAAACCGCTGCCCGCAATGGCAAGTTTTTCGACAAGGTGGGTTTTTACTATCCGAAAGCTGCAAACGCAAAAGACAAGCTCAAGCTCGATTCTGAAAGATTCGATGCCTGGATCAAGAAGGGTGCCCAGATGACCCTTACCGTTGAGCAAATCGTCAAGGCTGCAAAATAAGATGACGCAATCCCAGACACCGGGCGAACTGTGTCGGATGATTGAAGTGATTGCAAAATCACTCGTCGATCTGCCCGAGCAGGTAACCGTTTCGGAAATCATCGGTGAAAACACCACTGTGATCGAGCTTCGAGTTGCGAAGACCGACATCGGCAAGATCATCGGCAAAGAGGGAAAGACTGCGAAAGCGATCCGTACCATTCTTCTTGGGGCCGCAACGAAGCTGAAGCGACGAACCGTTTTGGAGATTGCAGAATAATTTCCCGGAATACCACCGGGTAGGAAAGAGCCGGGGCCTAAAGGCTTCCGGCTTTTTTTATGGCATTAAAGAAAATCACCTATCTCAGTCTTTTTCCGGGAATGATCGATCAGGGGCTCTCGCACAGTCTTGTGGGAAAAGCGCGCCAAGCGGGTTCGGTAGAGCTCAAGTTTGTTCAGATCCGGGATTTCGCTACCGACAAGCACAAATCAGTCGACGACACTCCGTACGGAGGGGGGGCCGGCATGCTTTTGCGGGCGGATGTGCTGTTTCAGGCCTGGAGTTCGGTGACCAGCCTTGAAGAAAAGAACTCGGAATCTCCCTCCCGCCCTTACACAATTTTGCTCTCTCCCCAAGGAAAGACGCTCACCCAAGGCCTTGCGCGCGATTGGGTTCATCGGTTTGAACATTTGATTTTTGTGTGTGGCCATTACGAAGGAGTGGATGAGCGTTTTATCGATGCGTGCGTCGATGAGGAACTATCGATCGGGGATTACGTGCTCACGGGCGGCGAGTTTGCGGCCGTTGTGGCAAGTGATGTCCTGATCCGGCTGATTCCGGGAGTCGTGGGAAACACCGAGTCTGTTTCAAAAGACAGCCTCGAGGGTGATCTTTTGAAGGCGCCGCAGTTCACAAGACCCGCCGATTTCCTGGGCAGGAAAGTTCCTGATGTCCTTCTCAGCGGAAATCACGCAAAGATCGAAGCCTGGCGCAAAGAGGAATCCGAACGCCGGACCCGGGCAAAACGGCCTGATCTTTTTGCCCGGTATGAATCCGGAAAGAAGCTTTCATGAAGTCGATCCACAAAACAGCCCTTGTGCTTCTTCATTATCCGGTTACCAATCGCGCCGGCGAACTCATCACCACATCGGTGACCAATCTCGACATCCATGATCTCGCCCGAAGTGCCAGGACCTATGAGATCGATCATTATTTCCTGGTCACCCCCATCCTCGAGCAAAAAGAGCTGCTCGAGCGCATTCTTTCGCATTGGAATCGGGGCAGGAGTTTTGAATGGCATCCGGATCGGGCGGAGGCGCTATCCAGGGTAAAATGCCTGCCCGACTTTGACGCTGTAAAAACGGATCTCATTGAGAGATATCCCGGTCTTCCGCTTGAGGTTGCCATGCCGGATGCGCGGCCGATCCCCGGGCAAAAATCCTATTCCGAGGTAAGGGCTGCGTGGAATTCCGAGCCTTTTCCTGGAATCAAGGTCATCGTGCTTGGAACCGGGTGGGGCATTGCGGAGCCCTTTTTTAAAGAAGTAAATACCTTCCTTGGGCCGGTTTACGGTCCTCTCGGGAGCGAGGGGTACAACCACCTGTCGGTCAGGGCTGCGGGGGCGGTG
>JAGWXK010000058.1 GCA_018969905.1 Bdellovibrionales bacterium | reverse complement strand
CTTACTACTCCTTTTCGGTTGTTTGCTGAGATCGTGTAATTCGTGATCGGAAACGATTTCAGGGGAGTCCCGCCGATGAAGCCGGTGGTGGGGTCAAAGATCACACCTTCTGGAAGAATCGGTGAGATTGAAAAGTTGTTGGCTTCTCCCGAGACCAGGGTAGGAGTCAGTTTTGGGAATGAGACCCGCTTGATCAGAGTCAGGGTCTTCATGGGATAAGTGAGTCCGCCTGGAGCTTCCACGGGACTCACCCGCGAGCTGGACGTTTGAGGGGGTTTGCGTATTTCCACGCCGCATGCGACGAGTGAGAGAAAAAGAACTCCTGAGAGTCCAGTTCGGATGAACTCCGCGCCACTCTGAAACCATGTGGCCCAATTTCGCATACGTTCCTCTTCGGTAAGCCATAGATTTGCTTTAGCAATTCCTGAATGCGTACCTGTTCTTATATTATGACTTTATGCGTTATTTGGGGAGTCTTTTTTTGTCAGGTCCATAAAGTCCCACCCAGGTTCGATAAGGTCCAAACAAGAGCGAAATCTCGGGTCAGGGAAGACACACTTGACATCAAAAAACTCAGCTAAACCAACCGCCCCTGGATCGATATTCCGGGATGATTCAATCCAGTGCCGCAGTTTTCATGATCGCGGCATCATCGGGTGAGGATGTTCTCGATACCCACTGCTTTCTCAAAAACTCCCAGAATCAAGGCCTCATGAGCCGTAATGTGCGCTGTGGTGATGAAACGGTGAGTGGCCGAGTCCATGACGTTGCAGCCGCTCAGTGAGGAATTGCATTGAATCTCAAAGGCTTTGGAAGTCCACCGGTCCTCTCGCACATCCTTGCGATACATTACGGTCAGGGTCTGGTTGACCAAGGAGATTTTCACCACATCGTACTGGTCCTTGGCGCGGATCAGGACCTGGGGCCTCGCAAGGGTTGAGACGGGAAATCTTTTGTAGGGGACTTTCGCATCAGGATAGGGGTCCAGGTAATAAACCGCCTTGAACGCCCGCAGTGAAGGGTCCACCTCGATGCCCAGGGTGTAAGTCTGATCCGGGTAGAATTCCGAGGTGATTCTGAGCAGTTCGATTTTTTCAGATCCGAAAGCGTCGTTCCGGGCGAACCCCTGATTTGGTTGCAGGATCAGAAAGAGAGCGAGAGAAAACAAGGTCAGGTTTTTCATAGCCATTGTTTAATCGAATTTGTTTAATTAAACAAGAATAATTTATCAGCTTTTTTTTGGTTTCATGTTTTTCAAGACGGCGAAGGGATTTTCCTTCAGGGATTCCTGGTGTTCGGGGTGATAGGAGAGCTGGCTTCGTCCGCACTTGAGGCAATCTCCGGCCTCGTTTTTTGGTGGCTTGGGCTGCATCGGCAGGATCAGGATGATTTGTTCGTTCAGGATTTCCCGCAGATCCGCCAGTGGTTCATTCACCACGCTGACCTCAAAATCGGACGAGTTGAGGTTCATGGCGGGGGTTTCCTCCTCATCATCCTCATCCTCCTCAAAACCCATTTGCTCTTCCGATGTTCCATCGTAGGTGTTTTTCCGTGAGGTTTCCCGGGGGGTTTCTCCATAAATCGGAGTTTGGGTCAGAAGTACGTGAAACTGGGTCTGTATGGGAAACTGAAACGCATCCGCACACAGGGAACAAAGTAAAAAGAGCTGAGACTTCACTTTGCCCGTCACATGGATCAGGTCATCAACACGTCTGAGTGTAAAATCCACACGTGTCGGGCGGGAGCGTGGCTTCCAGTTTGGCGGTCGCTGGATTCGGTCCATTCGCTCATCGAGCGATCCGATCACATCCATGACCCAAGGGGTGGATTCATCAAAACGCAGCTCCAGCTCTTGATCCTTGATTTCATGGAAGTAAACTCTCATCCCTCCTGTTTTCCGGCTTTCTTCGTTGATCTGCAAGACCTATTTCGATAAAGTTTCCGGATTATGCGAATTGTCATGGATTTTGATGGAGTGTACACGGATCCCACTGACGAGGGAGAGGCGTGTTCCCGCAGGTTCCGCAATAAAATCATTTCTCTTCAGTTGGTCGATGTAGGGCTTTCCACAGAAGAGCAGGTGGATTGCTGGCTTGGTGAACTCCGCGCAAGGCAGTCGGCATATCCTTTTCGGTTTGGGTGGCGGAGCGAGGGAAAAGTTTCGGCATTTACGTTCGAGGATCCGTTCATTCGGAACATTGGTCTTGCCGACTATCTCGACCATCTTGCAAAAGGAGGGGATCTTCGAGCAAAAAGGGTGTTGTCGGAACTGAAAAAAACCGAGAGCATAGGCTCTTTTGGCGAGCTCTCGGAGTGGTCTTTTCATCAGCTCCGGTTGAAGAAGGCGCCGGATTCAGCGGCCCGCAAGTGGGTCTTGGAAGCCATCCAGAGAGGACATGAGGTTTTCATTGTCTCAAACTCCGCAACGGAAAAAATCGAGGAGTTTCTTGGGCAGGCCGGATTTCCCGAGGATCGCAGACCTCAGGTCAGAGGTGGGGCCCGGAAGTTCGGTCTGGGGTCCAAGCCCAGCCCCCTTTTTCTTGGAACTTATGCAGGAGAGTCCGTTGAAGTGGATACTGATCGGCCTTTGTACGAAAGGGCACTCCTTGAAATCCAACCGGATGCCGTGATTGGAGATGTGTTCTGTCTTGATCTTTCTCTTCCGATCCGCTTGAAGCGGGAAAAGCGTCTTGCATTCAATGGCGGGATTCATTACCGGCATCGTGACTACACCCCCACCCCCATGCTCGATCTGGTCTCAGGTCGAAGTTCCACGGTGCCCGAGGTGAATGTGCTTCGGGATTGGGAGCAGCTTGCCCTTTGAGAGAAGGATTGCTTGTGGTATGACCGAGGCTGGAAGGTCCTTTGTGCGCCCGTAGCTCAGTTGGATAGAGCACCTCATTTCTAATGAGGGGGTCCCGTGTTCGAATCGCGGCGGGCGTGCCATCCGACTTTTCGAATTGACTCTCGATCCGGCAGAGGTGTTCCATGAAATTTGTATTTGTTTTTTCTTTCTTTTTGATCCTGAATTCTGGCTCGTCCGCCTTTGCTCAGGACAAACCGGAATCTGACTTCGCGCAAGACTTGAAAAGCGAAGAGCGTCTTCTGGTCGAGGAGCGCCGCATTTTGAGTGAAGTCCTTGATGAGGGGCAGTTGGATGAGTCTTTTTTGAAGGGATATCCGAAAATTCTCAGGGAGGTCCTCGAAGATGAAGTCAGCATTCATCACCGTGTCCGGGTACTCTCTTGTGCGATCGAGGCTGGTTTGATCTATCAGTCCCGCGCCGATTTTGCGGGCTCGCAGCTTGAGGAGCTTGAGAATAAGATTAAGCATTCTCCGGTAAGCATCGAGATCCGTAACAGGGTTCTTGATTTTGAGGACAAGACTCTCGGGTTGGCGAGAATGAGCGATCAACCCGAGCGCCCGAAATCCAAGGGTCGCAAGGGTGAGTTTTATGTGATGTGGGGTTACAATCGTACCTGGTTCGGGAAGACCGACTCCACCTTTAAGACTCCGGAGGGGGAGTTCACCATCCATGATTCCGTCGGTAAGGATCGGCCGACTCCCTTCGATCCAAAAATCTACTTCAATCCGACCAAGATGAGCATTCCCCAATACAACCTGACCCTTGGGTATTGGTTCAAGGACCGAGTTGGCGTGGAAATCGGCCAGGATCACATGAAGTGGGTTTTTGACAACTCACTCAACTACAGCATGTCAGGAAGCTTTAGCCCCACCTTGTTTGTACCCAACCCGGATGCCCAGTATGGATGGGATGGTGTCAGACCTGTGAGCTTTGAAGAGGTCAAGAAAACCGGCGATGCCAGGTGGCTCAGCTTTGAACACACCAACGGGTACAACTATGTCTTTGCGGCGCTCGTCTTTTTGCAGCCATTGTATCAAGGTCCGAAGGGACGGATCGCCCTTGATTCAAGGTGGGGTGCCGGAGCGGGAGTCATGATTCCGCAAACCAGCGTTCACATGCATCGTGATCAGGCTTGGAATTGGCAAGGCTATGACAACAAATTTCACCTCGCCGGAGGCGGTGGGCACACAAGCGGTTCTCTTCGTGTCACCGCATTTGATCGGGTGTTCCTTGAGGCGACGGCGCGGGCTTCCCTTATCAAGGTCTCAAACGCGCTGGTGGATCCTTCTGGAGCGGTGTTGACTCAAACGCCCATTGCAGCCTTTGAGTTGATGGGGCAGATCGGATACCAGGGACCATTAGTGCGCCACAAACGGGGTCGTCGCTGAACCCAAGGGCTCCAGTTCAAAGGTTGCCTCGATTCCATAGTGGTCTGAATACAGAGGTTCGCTCCTGAAGAGAATTTCTGATCGGAGTGGCCTTACAAACGCGGATTTTCCTGAGCGGTAGAGCACATAATCGATTCTCTCCTTGATCAAGGGGGAGTTTGTCTTGATTGAATAGTCGCGGGCATAGCGATTTTCGTAGGCATCATAGGTGTAGCCCGACTCTGATGAATCGTGGGTTTGGCGCCAAACGTCGCCCGCACCGAAGTACTCCATCATTTTTCCATAGGCCTCCGAACGATCACTGAGGTTGAAATCACCCGCAATGATCATTGGAGCGTGAGGGTCTCCGTAGGTTTCAATGAGGCCTTTGATTTGTTCCATTTGGGAGATTCGGACAGAATCGCTGGGGCCGGCATCGAGATGCGTATTGACCACGTTCAGGTGATTCCCTGAAGGGAGCCTGAGAATGGCAATCACTGCCCCTTTCTTGCTGAAACAGTCGGCTCCGGTACACCTGCAGAAGCTCACTTGCGCCGAAGAAACCACAGGATGTTTGCTCAGGATCCGGATTCCGGAAGAGATTGGCCTTGGAAATCCAAGTGGCCCTCTGATTTCATAGGGATAGCGGGAACTTCGAAATGCCCCCTTTCCTTTTCTGGAAAAAATCTCCTGGAGCACGATCAAGTCGGGCTCTCTGCCTTCCATGGCTTCCATCGCCTCCCAATAACGAAAGGTGTCCTTTACGGCAAGGGGAACCCCCCAGGTGTTGAATTGGATGATTTTCAGTGGTTCCGCCTGGGCCAGAAGGCCCTGCAGGAAAAGGATCATGCAAACAGCGGTTGTGACTCCTTGGTTCAGGATCATGGTTTTTCTCCGTATATGGACGGGCTCCCGTATCTCGGGGCCTTCTTTGGTCTTGGCAAATGGTAGTCGGTAAGTCGATTGTGGTAAAGCAGTTCATCACCCGGAGAATCGATCGGGCCGTCGGTTCCTGCTTCCACGGCCCTCACCTTGTCCGGATCCATGAGCTCAGCGGCAACCGACATCACGGATCCAAGCGAGGCGGCTCCTGTAAGCCAATTGGCCGCAGGTAAGGCAAACCAAGCGATGCCCTTGACTGTTCCGCGAGAAAGGGCTGCTTTTGCCGCCCATTTTGCGACAAAGAAGTGATTTGTCAGCTTCATGAGAAACTCGGTTTGATGATCCTGATCCACGAATCCGGCATTCATCAACCGTTTGGCAAGAGCGGTACTCACCGTGATCATGCAGTTCTTTTCGTCATAGCCGTCTATGGGGTTTCCTGACAGCACATCATCCGAATTCCGGTCACAGCGACTCATCATGCTTTCAATGAGAACGGCAGAGAGGGTGATCACATCGATCTCGTAACTTTCAAGGTCATCCCGCCCGGGGAGGGAGTTGGGAAGAATCTCATTAAAGACCACACCACAAGTTCTCTCAAATCCCCAAGCGACACATTCATTGTAAATCCTTGGAAAGTGGTCGAAGAGGATTCCTGGAAAGGCCTGGATGATTTTCCTGCGGTTTACATAACGAAGTGTCCCCTCGGTTTTCACCGGAAGGTCATACCGTGAAAGGTAGTCCATGTTCATTGAGCCGATAAGATCAAACAGATAAATGAACGCCGTAAGTCCGATCCTGTCCATCGAGTAGGGCATTCTTTTCTCTCTTCCAAGTATTTGAGATTGGAGTTTTCGAAGCAGGGTGCGACCGTTTTGGTCCCTGTTGGGAATGAGATCCGCCGCCAGTGCTGCGAGTTCGGAAAGACCGATACGGGTGTGGGCCTTGAGTGAATCCTCAGTGTTCACCAATTCAACAGGCTTCTCCAGAAGGGCGGCTATGACATTCTGAGTGAACGCATTGCTGTCAAGTAGCCGGATTGAAAGGCTGATCAATTCCTTGATCCGACTTCCGATCTCCCCGGTCTTCTCCATGTCCAATTTGTTGAAGATAAACCCCGAAAGCGCATGGTAGAGTGCGACTTTGCTTACGAATCCGAGTGTTGGAGTCCGAATCAGTGTGGCGTATTCGCCGTTGAAAAGTTGGGCCGCAGGCTCGTACTGACCGTCAAAAGTGCAAGATTTCCAGTTTTCCAAAGTCTCGCATTTTGAAGTCTTGCTTGCGGTTGCTGCATCGTTGATCCAGGTCCGCATCACGCCTGCGAGCTCGATAAAAAAGCGTGGGGAGAAACCTTCCAGTGTCGAGTCTGCGTTCAATTTCGGAATCCATTCGGTGAGTTTCAGGAATGCGTAAGGCGCAGGAATTGAGAGGTCCTTTGAGAACTGTTCCACCCGGCGAACAGGAAAGAGGGGATGACGGTGTCCCTCGATCCAGGCACGGACCCTGGTTTCAAATTCATCCGCGGCGCGAATCAATGTTGCGGGTTTTTCCGCCGGGCTTCGGTACCCGAATATGAAATCAATTGCAGGGGTCGTAGACTCGAATTCCGCGGTCAGGCTCCGAAGACAATTCCCGATCTTCTTTCCGTTCCACGAACTCTGGCTGACCCGGTCTCCGCAGAAGCTTGCAAAAAACGAGATTCCAAGCTCAATTCCAGAGGTGAGGGCATTTCGCGCGCGAGCGTGGCTTATGGGCACCCACGGCAGGATGAGCTCTCCCATGTGTTTTGCTGAAACCTCCTGATCACCTAGGAGGGAGACAAATGACCCGAAGAGATTCACCACCGAGATGATTTGTCGAGCATGGATTTGATTTGATTCATAGGTTTCACTCATGAACAGGTGGTAGAAGTCCCTTGCCTCCCGTTTATGCGAATCGATCCAGTCAAAGAGTGCATTCAGCTCGCGGATTCCGATTCCATCCTTGAATCCTAGGATTTCCAAGACTGCAAGGGCCCGATCGGCTGAAGTAGATGGGTTTTCATCAAGTTTGACCAATCCGGATTTGACCAGAACCCGAATCTCATCACGACTGAGGTAATCCCTGGTACTGCCTTCAATTTGCCTGAATGAGCCAAGAATGCTGTTTTTCCATTCTTGAAACGTCGATTGAGATTCCTCATCATTCTCGCTGAAAACTTTCGAGAATGAAGGCAAAGGCTTGCTCTCCAGGACCACCGTTTTCCGGCCGGGTGCCTTGGCGTGCCAGACTGATTTGACCACCGTGCATCCGGATAGAGTCATATTCAAGGCAATGAGCAGGATCAAAATACTCTTTTTCACCATAATTTTTTCACCCCAATGGAGACAGAGCTCTGGTTTCGCCAGGCTCCGAAATAACTTGCGTCTTCACCGGCGAGCACTCGGAGGGCTGCCAGGATCGAGAAATCGGTCTGAATCGAGTATTCCAACTCGTTCATCAAATATAGGCTCCGCTTTGATGGCAAAAGAGTGGACTGGAGAATGGTGCGCGAGATGAGGCGGGCAGTGAGTTCAAAGGGAACCCGGAGGAAGAGGAGCAAGTCCGAAAATTGGGGCGCTTCGAACTGTTTTTGGAGATGGGTCAGGATTCCGAAGCTCGCACGGGGGGAAAGGTTTGTCACACCGGGAGCAAGGCTGGGTGCCCTGAAGTAACCGGTCAAAGAGATCAGGTGATGGGAATAGTCCTCGAGATTCTGAAGGAGTTCCAGTGAGGGTTTGAATTCAATGTCCTTCCTTTGGATTCGGACTCCGCTCCAATACTCTCTTGGAAACTGAGGGTTGATCCGTACATTTGCATTCACTGAGGTTTGCCCCACCGCGAGAGTCGCATCTGTCAGCGGAACTGCGCTCGGTCTGGGCGCAGTGAATGCAAAGAAGTCCAGGGAGGTGGATTGATTTGAGAAGCTTGAACCAAGGAATACCTGGTGACGGAGAAGCAACTCGGAGAGTTGACCCACCTGGAGTTGATACCGGATGGGCAAGGCGACTCCTCCGGTGACAACACTTTCGGGAGGCAGACGTGCAAACCGGGCAGGATTCAAATCCCCGCGTTCTGAGAAGCCGAGACTTGGTCCGAAAGTAGGAAGAAAGAGCGGGGAGTAGGTAAATACCAGTTTCCAGTTTTCATCAAATGAATGAACCACCCCGGCTCCCACCCATCCATTCACTCGAGGATTGAGTGCATCCAGCTGGTTTTGAACCCAGACACTTCCGAGAGCGGAGGTTGGCTCAATCCAGCGATCTTCCAGAAGATGAAGCGGATGATCCCTTCCTGCCCAAACACGGGTTCGTTTTTGATCGTCCAAAAAGAAGTGATATCGGATGGGATCCGGGTCCAGAGTCCATGCACCTCTTGGTCCGGATTCAAAGTAAAGTTCAGCTTTTGTCAGGAAGCTTTGTGTTTCGATGATGGACTTGTTGGAGAGGTAGAGGGTGGGAGCCTTCTCAGAGGCATATTGAAAGATGTGCGCTCCAAGATCATTTCTGAAAGAAGCCTGTGCGCCGGGAACCAGCAAAATTCCCGAAAAAAGCAATGCCGCTATGCAGTTGCGAAAGACCCCCGTCCCCAGTTTCATGCTGCATGGGATTATAGTGGATGTTGCATTTCGTCAATGAGGAAGTGACCAAAAAGTAGACACATCCTGGATTAATCCAGACGTTTTTGAATACCAAGCGAAATCATGAAGAAGTTCAAACGAGTAGACTGGCTGTTGATCACAGAGATTGCCGAATTGAGCCCATGGCGATAACGCAAATCCAAAATAGCAGACAAGTTTTCTCCGAGATCCTGCGAGGCCTGAAGACCTGATTGTACTCCAAAGTGGCTCTTGTACCCGCTGGCGGACGGACTCACGGAAGCTCCCTCAATTGTGTAACTGGTGCCGCCTTTGAGTGCAAAATCGGGACCGAGGCTTAAGCTCAAAAATGGTGAATAAATCGGAATGCGGTAGTGAAGGGGAAGAATCCAATATGACCCGTTCGCTTTCACCTCGCTTGCTCCCACCGTATAGGTCATGGAGGTCGGAGTGTACAAAAATCCGGATTCAATTTGCCCCGGGCCGAAATCCACGCGGGCGAGGAATCCGTACCCCACGCCTCCGGTGGAGCGTACGTATTCTGCCGGTTTCGTAGGATAAACCGACCCCGTATAGCCTGCAAATCCTGCCATTTCAACCGCTTTTGCGTCCGATACCCGGAGGATTGCAACCAAGAGAAGCAACCGGAGCATCAGCAATTTCGGGCCATTCATCCCTTGATTTCCTTATAGCCGAATTCAATCCAGAGTTTTCCGTGCTCTGTATTCAAGGGGACGGTGATCGCGCTTTTCTCATCCAAACCCGAATTCGCGGACTCAATCTCAGATCCACGGATCAGACACGGAAGCGCCATTTGGATTTGATGGCCCTGTTGATTGAGAACTTGTTTTGCCACACCAAAACAAATGTTGGTGATCTCGCTTGCTCCGTCCTGGTTTTCCTCGTTCAGTTCGGTAAACTCGGTATCAAGAAGCCTGTTCATGAGTTTGAGAAAGGTCTCACTCTGATAGTACATTCCGAAAAATCCGGAAAAATGCTCATCTGTGACACCAATGATGGAGCCTACGTCGAAAACAAATCTGGACTCACCTTGGTTGCGGAAGGGTTGTCCCACCTCGATTTTCGAACCGAACTGGACTTCCATGGTTTTTCGAACTGCCTTTACAAATTCAAGGAGCATTTCCGGGCTCCAGTTTTTTTCTTTCATCGAGGTGTTTTCCGGAGGTTTCACTTCAGTGGCGGAGCGTGCGCCGAGTTCAAACAAAATCCAAAGGGGGCCTGAGTCCAGTGTGAATTGCACTCCCAGCAGGTTCGGCGAGGAACGGGATCCGATGCTTTCGATTCTTTTTCCGCGCAAAAGCGTGGGAAGTGCCATCTGGATATTGAAGCCCAGTTCATTAAGCTTTGTTTTTGCATTTCCAAAAATGATGTTCGTGATTTCAGCCGCACCATCCTCAAGGCCAGGCGCGATCTGGGTCATGGTTTCACCGAGCATTCGGTTCATGAGTTCAAGAAAAACCGGTTCCGGAAAGTTCACACTCATGGAGCCTTGAATCGTGGGAGAGGTGATGCCGATCAAGGCCGCAAAACGCGCGGGCTCGGTGGGAAGCGAATCTCCTGTCAGAATGCGTGTGCTTTGAACCCGGGTCTTGCAAAGATCCAGGAGCGTGGTCTCGGTAGCTGTAACGAAGGGAGAGAGGAAGTCCTCGATCTTAGTTTTCATCAGAGTTCCATTAGACCCCCAGAGACGTGCGAAAATCAAAGGGAATCGAAGAGATGGCGGTCCCGGCAGGAATCGAACCTGCAACAGCCCTTTAGGAAAGGGCCGTTATATCCATTTAACTACAGGACCTATGGGGCAAGAAGGCTAACGCGGAGCGCTATCATTTTGACCTTTCTGAGTTTGTATCATAATGTACGTTCCATGGGAACCATCACCAAACTTGTGCGCCTCCTCGGGATTTTTTTTTCCTTTTCATCCCATGGCGCGATTTCTGGAGTGGATGTGGTGAGTGCGTCGCGGATTGCGGTTCAGGAATCCTCCACCAAGGCCACAGTGTATGTTTTTTTGTCGGCGCGGTGTCCCTGCTCAAGCGGGCACGAGGGCGCATTGAAAGCCCTCCATCGGGAGTTTTCTCAAAAAGGATTTCAGTTTATCGGGATCCACTCCAACCAAAATGAATCCCCGGAGGAAACTCGAAGGCATTTTCTTGCCTCCGGGCTTCCCTTTCCCGTGATCGAAGATGAGGGTTGGAAAATTGCTAATGAATTTCGTGCTTTAAAGACACCGCATGTTTTCGTCCGAAGGGGATCCGAATCCCTCTTCGAGGGTGGAGTTGATGATACCGCGTCCGGAACCGGCTCGAAGAGGCACTATCTTCGGGATGCACT
This sequence comes from Bdellovibrionales bacterium, assembly GCA_018969905.1. Taxonomy (GTDB): domain Bacteria; phylum Bdellovibrionota; class UBA1018; order UBA1018; family CAIMNF01; genus CAIMNF01. The sequence goes on along the minus strand of JAGWXK010000058.1, from coordinate 6,289 downwards.
TCGCGAAATTGATTCAGGACTTCCGGTAACTCATTCCCGGGCGAGGGTTCTTGGTTGTACTATCTCGCGTTCGAAGACATAAACGTTCAAGAGTTGGAAAAGGAGTTGTAGTTGAAAGTATTGTTTTTTTTGGTGGTTTTGGCACTTTCCGGGCTTGCGCTGGTTTCGTGTGGAGTCTCCCCTCTGTTGCATCACGAGTCCCCCAATCGGGAACCGCAGAGTGAGCCCGACTCCCAAAATCAGGATGCGTCGGCCCCCGCGGGCCCCAGAGTCAGTTGTGATTTTTGGTTTTTGTCGCAGAATCTTTGTGCAAGCCTTACCTGGGTCAGAAAACCGACCTCCGAGGAGCCGGGTGAATTTTCACTTAGCTTTTGGAACAAGAATCAGAATTCGGATCAAACAGTCACGCATTCCGCGCCTCTGGCTGACAAAGTTTTTGTGAAACTCTGGATGCCCGACATGGGGCATGGGTCCTCGCCTGTGACTACCAATCAGGCGTTCGATTCAAACGGCACGCCCAGGATCGGAGTCTTTCGCTCCACAGGTGTCTTTTTCATCATGGGTGGAAAGTGGGAAATCATTGTTCAGTTAAAAGACGCATCGGGCGGGGTTTTGGATTCCTCGAAAATGATTTTTCAGGTGAACCACTAGGTTTTTTTCATGTGGGTTTTTTTGTTTTATCTTTTTGCGGCACAAGCACGCGCGGCACCCTGTTGTGCCGGAGGAAGTGCGGTGCCTGCGTTGATTACCGGGGATGAGTCCGAGCTCTATCAGGCCGGAATGTCCTATGGGACGGTCATCGGAGATGCTCCGGGAGCAGACGGGGGAATCCCGGTGTTTCGTGATGGGTTGTCGATTGCGGAGGATCGCGGAATCCTGACCCTGAATCACGCAAGAATTTTAGATGGGGATCGGCTTCAGGCTGGAATCTCGATCCCCATCCAGTTCAACCAGCTGTCCCAGGGCGGGAGGGCTGAGGATTCGGTCCAAATCGGAGACGTTTCAGTGGTCCTCGGGTTTGAAACCATCCCCGAATGGGAATACTCTGTTTGGAAGCCAAGGGTTTTCAGTTTTCTTCAGGCAGGGATTCCCACGGGCCGCTCCATCCATGAGTCCCAATCGTTTTTTGCAAGTGATGTTTCAGGTCTTGGACAGTTTCAATTGAGTTTTGGGAGCATCGCGCTTAAGCGCTGGTCGAAATGGGATCTGAACCTTCTTGCCCGCGGCGGCTCTGTGATGGGCCGAAGCTTTGTCAATGCCTCTGGAGGCGGGGTGATTCTTGGAAGCTCCTTTTTAGGGACCGGCTCCTTGGGTGCAGGGTTTTCTCCTTCCGAGCGCGTTCGCCTGGGGGGTGCGATTTCCGTTGATTATCAATCCCCCGTGGAGGTCCTTGATTCGAACATTTATTCCATCACTTCAGAACGCCTCGTCTGGAACTCAAATGTAAGCCTGATGTTCATGATCGGGGCGGATGATTCCTTGGTCCTTGGATATCAGGATCAGACTTGGTTTGGTCCTGCTTACAATACGAGTCTTTCGCGCTCTGGGTATCTTTCATTTGTGCACCGCGTTGAGCGTTGAGGAATTCCAGCTCTGGACTGATTGAGGATCCCCTCGACGGGGTGCAGGTTTTCTGTAAAGCTACCGCCATGTCCTATCAAACTCTCGAATTAAAATCCCATGCCCCCGGTTTGCTTACGATTTCTTTGAACCGGCCTGACATTCGAAACGCCTTCAACGAGGTGATGATCGATGAGCTTGCCCGCGCATTTCGTTCAGAGGCGCTCGATCCTTCCATCCGCGCGGTGATCCTGCGGGGAAACGGCGGCATCTTTTGCGCGGGCGGAGATCTGAACTGGATGCGGCGATCCATCGAACTGAGTCTTGAGGACAATTTGAAGGATACCCTGACGCTAACCAACATGTTCGCAATCCTGAATGAATTCCCGAAACCTGTGGTTGGTGTGATCGAGGGAGCCGCGATCGGCGGTGGAGTGGGGCTTGTATCTATTTGTGATATTGTTTTGGCTGAAAAAAACGCAGTCTTCAGTTTGAGTGAGGTGAGGCTCGGGGTCGTGCCGGCCTGCATTGGTCCTTTTGTCACGGCTAAAATCGGTGCCTCCCATGCAAGAGCGCTTTTTGTGAGTGCCGAGAGATTCAAGGCGGAAAAGGCAAAGGAGATTGGATTGATCCATGAGGTTTTTGATTCGATGCCTGATCTTGAGGCGCATCTTGCAACTCTCGGGAAAAATCTTCTCGAGTGCGCACCCACGGCGCTTTCCGTGGCAAAGCGTCTGGTCCTTGATCTTACATGGCCCGAACGCCGGGCAAGAATGCCGGATTGCATCGAGTATGTTTCAAAAACCCTCGCCGAACTGAGAGTTGGCCCTGAGGCGCAGGAAGGAATTTCCGCTTTTTTGTCGAAACGAAAACCAGGGTGGATCCGCTCATGAAAAAACATAAGCTCATGGTCGCCAACCGCTCCGAAATCGCTTGTCGGGTTTTTCAGGCAGCCTTTGAGATGGGCATTCCAACTCTTGCAATTTTCGTAAAGGGTGACGAGGATGCCCGCCATCTGACTCTGGCAGACGAGATCGCGGAGGTGGAAGGGTACCTTGATGTAGAATCCATTCTCTCGGTGGCGAAAGGCCGGGGCGTGACCTTAATTCATCCGGGCTACGGTTTTTTGTCCGAGCGTCCGCACTTTGCAAAAGCGGTGATCGATGCGGGGATCGGTTTTTTAGGGCCGCTTCCTGAAACCATGGAGGCGCTCGGAGGTAAGATCGCGGCAAAAGAGATCGCAGAAAAGCTCTCCATTCCAACGGTCCCTTGGGCGAAGCTAGACATGGCAAAGTCATCGGATGCAGAGCTCAAGGCTGCTGCCGACCGAGTGGGATTCCCGATTCTGATCAAGGCACACGCAGGAGGCGGGGGGAAGGGCATGCGGAGGGTCGAGGCGTTCTCCGAACTTAAGATGCAGGCTGAAAGTGCCGCTCGCGAAGCACTCTCCTCTTTCGGCGACGGCACCTTGTTTTTTGAGCGCTACCTTCAAAATCCTCGCCACATCGAAGTGCAGATTTTTGGTGATGGCAAAGGACGGGGTGTGCATCTGTATGAGCGCGAATGCTCGCTTCAACGCAGGCATCAGAAGGTATGGGAGGAGGCCCCCGCCCCGAATCTCCCTGAAACGGTTCGGAGTGGATTGTTTGAAAGCGCGCTCAAGCTCGTTGAATACACCAAATACCGAAGCGCCGGCACAGTCGAGTTCCTGGTGGAGGTTCTGCCGGATGGTTCGATCAAGGAATTCTTCTTCATCGAAATGAATACGCGCTTGCAAGTAGAGCATCCGGTCACCGAAGCGATCACCGGGATTGATCTGGTTCATGAACAGATCAGGCTTGCGACAGGGTTTGACTCTTACCGGCTTCCTGATGTTGTTCCTCCCCGCGGCCATGCCATCGAGGTGAGGGTTTGTGCCGAGGATCCATCCCAGGATTTCATCCCTTGCACGGGGACCATTGATCATTTGATTTTTCCCAGCGGCCCTGGAATCCGTGTTGATCGGGGAATTGAGGTTGGCCAGCGGCTTGGAACCCAGTTTGACTCTCTTTGTGCGAAATTGATCGTGCACTCCAGTACAAGGGATTTGGCGGTTAAAAAAATGCAATACGTTCTCCGGGAAACCGTGATCAGCGGAGTGGGATCGAATCTGGGTTACCTGTCGGCAATTTCCCACAATCCCAATGTTGCTCAGGGTAGGGTGAGCACCCTGTTTTTGGATCAGAGTTTCAAGGACTTTCACCCGAATGCGACAATGGATGCGATCTTGCTTTCAGAGGCCTTTGAAAAATCCGAGGTATTTCGGGAACCGGGGACACAGGGAGCATCGGGTGAGCCCGGTTCCCCAAGCTCCTGGAATTCTTCGACTCTATGGGAGCAGGTCAAGTTATGAGGCAATTCTCGAGAATCTCCGGCAAAAAGTACGAGTCGGATTCGACCAGGGCGCAGGAGTTGAAATACCTTTTTGATCGCAGACCCGGTGGATGGGTCATTGCAAAGCGCATGCATCCCGACGGGAGAGAAGAGCGTGTGAGATTCTTTCACTCGAGGTCCAAAAAACACTTTTTCACCAAAGAGGCCTCCATTCCGCCAGTCGAGTTCTTTGGAGAACGTGTTCAGTTGTCGCGGAGTGTATCGCAATCCGGTGGCGGACAGGACTATAGCGCGCAGTTTCCGGGAAAGGTGAGGAAGGTCTCGGTTGAAGCGGGTGAATCGGTGAAAGCCGGGACCCCACTTATGATGGTGGAGGCGATGAAAATGGAGTTTGCCATAAAGGCATCCTCTGATGGTGTCGTGGTGAGGGTGCTTGTGGTGGAGGGGATGCAGATCGCCCCTGGCCAGCAGCTTTTGGAGTTTGAGGAAAAGAAATGACCGGAGTTCTGCGATGAAGGAAAAGATCGAAGTTTTCGAGGTGGGTCCCCGGGATGGGCTTCAAAATGAGAGGCTGATCCTCTCCACCTCGGACAAAGTCGCACTGATCGAGGAATTGGCGGCAGCAGGGCTGAATAAGATCGAGGCGGGAGCATTTGTGCGACCGGATCGTGTGCCACAAATGGCCGACTCTGAACAGCTTCATCTTGAGCTGAAGAAACGTTCCTTTGGAAAAGACGCCTATTTTCTTGTGCCGAATCTGAAGGGGCTTGAGAGGGCAATGTCAGCCGGAATCAGCCATATCGCTGTCTTTACTGCGGTGAGTGAGTCTTTCAACCGGAAGAATATTGGAATGACCGTTCAGGAGTCGCTTGCTTTGATCCGGCAGATTGTCGATACCGCTGCCCAAGAGGGAATCCGAGTGAGGGGTTATGTGTCCACCGTATTCGGCTGCCCTTTTGAGGGAAGGGTCTCCGCGAATAAAGCAATTCCTGTGATAGAACAACTTCTTTCGCTGGAATTGGAACAGGTCTCGATCGGCGACACCATTGGGGTTGCCTCCGCAAAAGGAGTTGAGGAGGTGATCCGGCCGGTGCTCACCTCAAGTGATGCTTCGAGGATTGCAGTTCATTTTCATGATACAAGAGGCACGGCACTCGCGAATGCACTTCGTTCTTTTGAGTTAGGCGTTCGAACCTTTGATTCTTCCATTGGGGGGCTCGGAGGATGCCCGTTTGCTCCAGGAGCAAGCGGAAATCTGGCAACCGAGGATCTTGTTTACTTCTTTAAGGAAATGGATGTGGAAACCGGAGTGGATTATAGAGCCTTGTGTGAGACCAGCCTGAAGCTTGCTGACCGCATGAAGGGGAGGATTCTTTCGTCTCGGGCACTCCAAGCCTATCTCGCCAACTGTCAGAAAAACTCGGTATGGGATTCATAAAAGGGGTGCTTCTGGCCCTTGGGCTTCTTTTTTTTGGTTTGTTCGGGTTTTCATGTGCACTTATCGCACTTTTACTTACTCCCGTGTTTCCAACGCTTCGCTTTTTTTCAAACTCATTTTTCCTCGAACCGTTTGGCTGGTTTGCGCGAACCCTGGTCGGCGTGAAGCTTACCGTGTTGAACCGGGGACGCATCCATGCGGCGAGACCCGCGATTTTCATCGGGAATCACCAAACCGGTCTCGATCTGGCGGTGATCGGGCAGTGTTGCCCAGTCCGCTCTGTCATCGTGGGGAAGAAAGAATTGAAGGCGATTCCATTGTTCGGCTGGTTTTTTTGGATCGCGGGTAATTTGCTCATTGATCGTGCCAACAAGTCCTCAGCAAAGGCAGAGATCGAGCGCGTGCGAAAAAAATTGAAAGAAAGGGATCTGAATCTGGCCATTTTTCCGGAGGGGACCCGCAGCAAGACCGGAGAGATCCTTCCGTTTAAACGAGGGGCATTTTATTTGGCGGTTTCAACGGGCTATCCCATCATTCCGGTCGTGTGTTCGAATCTACAGGGAAAGGGGATATGGGAGCGGTTTCAACTGAAGGGAGGGAATGTGGTCGTGAGCGTGCTTCCTCCCATTGAGACCGGAAGTCTCAACCTTTCTGACTTAAGTTCGTTCAGTGATCAAGTGCGCAAATTAATGGTTGATGAATATGTCCGGGTGAGCGCCCTTGCGGAAGAGCTCGATCTTCGCTAAACTCTTTGACCTATGACAACTTGGGTGATTGTTTCTTGGGTTTTTGTTGCGATTCTTACCGCGGTCAATGTGTTTGTTTTTTTGAAGCTCAAAAAAGCATCCGAGCAGATGATGAAAATGGCGTTCCCAAATGCCAAAAACATGAATGACGCGCTTTCTCAAATGCAGGGCA
>JAGWXK010000160.1 GCA_018969905.1 Bdellovibrionales bacterium | reverse complement strand
AAAATGGTGGAGGTGAACGGATTCGAACCGATGACCCCCTGCTTGCAAAGCAGGTGCTCTACCAACTGAGCTACACCCCCGAATTTCGAGAATTAAAAGCGTTCACATGGTATAGCGAAACGCGGGCTCAAAGGCAATATGAAAGTGGCGGAAGAAGTTCGGCACTAAGCCTTTTCAGTTGTTTGATGCCTCCGCTTGGGACTTCGGATGAATTCCAAAGACCTTGAGCTTCCGATGCAAGTAGGATCGATCCATTCCAAGGTCTTGGGCCATTTTTGAAATGTTTCCCTCCATCACCGAGTAGGCTTTCGACAAGAAGGCTTTTTCAAACCCCTCGACTGCTCCGAAAAAACCCATGGACAGGTCGATTTCCGCATCCTTGGGTGAGGTTTGGCGATTTGTCTTTTGGGCAACCTGAAACTTCGGAGGAAGGTCAATCGGAGCGATGAGAGGCTCATCGCACATCGAGTATAGGTGCAACACTAGATTTGAAAGTTCACGCACGTTTCCAGGGAATGGATGGCTTTTGATCTGCTCGATCGTTTCAGGAAGAAACTTGATTCGTTCTAGTCCATTAGAATGAAGCTCAATGAAATGCTGAAGCAAAAGCGGAATGTCTTCGGGGCGCTCCCGAAGCGGCGGAATCACAATTTGAAGCACATTCAAGCGCTGATAGAGGTCGTCCTTGAATCCACCGGTTGCAATCATGGCTTCAAGATCGCGATTTGTGGCGCATATCACCCGGAAATCAAGGCGGATGGGACGCGAAGAGCCGATCCGAAGCACCTCTTTTTCCTGAAGCACGCGAAGAAGCTTGTTTTGAAGGTCAAGGGGCATGTTCCCAAGCTCATCAAAATAAATGCATCCTCCGTTCGCTTCCTCGAAAAGCCCCCGTGTGGTTTTTTCCGCTCCGGTGAAGGAACCCTTTTCGTAGCCGAACAAAATGCTCTCAGATACCGAACTTTGGATCGTGCTGGAATCAATCGCAACGAAAGGCTCGAAAGATCCATCGGGATTAGTCTTCCTGAGTGCCCGGGCCACCACCTCTTTTCCGGTTCCGGTTTCACCAGAAATGATCACAGGCGCTGCGCTCATTTTTGCGCGTTCAATTTGCTTTCTGATTCTCTCGATGGCAGAAGACTCTCCGATCAAGAAAGGCTTCTGGGAGGTGGTGCGAATCTCATGACTCAGTTGTTGCTCCTTTGAGCGGAGTCGTTTGTGTTCGAGTGCCTTTCGAAATCCGTGAGCGAGGTCCTGGGTGGAGCAGTCTTTAGGTACGTAATCATAGGCTCCGGATTTCATGGCTTTCTTCACCAGTTCCAGGTCCGTCCGACCGCTGAAGAAGATCACCCGACAATCGTTTTGAATCTCTAGTATTTTTGGAATTGTTTCCAGACCTTCGGATGCAGTTCGGATTTCCATGTCAAGCAGCACGATGTCGATCGGGCTTTTCCTCAAAATCAGGAGGGCCTCGTCACCGTGATATGCGCTCTTGAACTCAAACTCGGAGGAAAGCACGGATTTGATAGCCAAATGAACATTGTGGTCGTCGTCGCAGATCAGGATTCTCGGCAAGGGTTGCTTTACGATCATGATGGCGAAATTCCTCCAGTGGTTTGTTTTCCGGACTCCGTAGGCTATGGGCCCTGATTACCGCAGGAGTGAATCATTGTGAAACCAAAAGATAATTATGGCTTGATGATTTCATCGTCTTTTTGGCCTTGTTTTTGCTTTGTTTCAGGCGCGCACCTTTTCGGGTGCGGAAGGGGATGACATGAGGGAAGAGCAAGAAAGGGAACGTTTTAAAAAGGGATTTCATCTTGGAAGGATGATTTGGCTTAGGGGTGAGGATCAGGAAAAGGCCATGGCCCGGCTTTTCGAGTTGTTGCTTTTTTGCAACACATCTCCTGACCGGGTGTGGTCAATCGCCCCCATGCAGTTTGTGAACTTTATCACCGGTGGTATCGATCGATTGTTCATGGAGGGATCGAGGGTGTTGGTGGTTCGGGGGTTTGAACACCTGACCCAAGCCGAGATGGTCAAATTTCTTGGAGCAATCAAGCTTTTTCGAGCCCTCCAATATGGCGTGGGGATCCGGTTGATCATTGCATCCGCAAAAGAGGTATCCGCAGAATTGCATAGAATTCACGAGTTCATGCCGATGCTAATCGAGGTGGGAGTGTCCGAAAGCGACCCTGTCGAGATCGACTCCCGGGTGCACTCTCTGGTGGAGGTCGCAGCCCGTGTTGCGGAGACGCCGATTCGGAGACTCACCGAAAGCGCGGCCCATTTTCTTGAGGAAAAAGTGGGCTCAAACGAGTCCGAGGAGATTCTTGTGCTCTTGGTTGAAGGGATTAGGAGATCTCGGGGTAGTGTTTTGCGGCTCCGCGACATTTTGCCCAATTTTGCTCACTATTTTGGACCGGAGGATGAGTCTGAAAGTTATTGTAACTAATGAGTAATTTTGATTGGCACTTTTTTTGAGGTTTCCTGTTGCCAAGAAAAGGCTCTTCGAGTAACCCTAGTCATCTACCGATTCGAACGGTTTCACGGTGTGTCAAAAGTAGATCCAAAAATCTGCTGAGATGCGGTGTTGTCCGAAGCGGGTGTTCTTTGAAAATTTAACTGAATAAACAAACCGATTCACGAGTTTGCCGCCGCCCTTTTGGGTCGGGAAGATCGCGAGCAGGTTTGTTTTTCGATGACGATTAAATATTTGAAAGAGAAGACGGGCCTGTGAGTTTCGATGCTTTTACAGATCGAGACTGCCTGAATTCAATTCAATTTGAGTCATAATAATACTTTTACGTCTGATGTCTGAAGCGATTTAGATATTGGATGATAGAAACAATAATATGCCAGAT
>JAGWXK010000159.1 GCA_018969905.1 Bdellovibrionales bacterium | reverse complement strand
AAAGTATTCCAATCTTGCCGGGATCACCCATCGGGTATCTCCCCATTCCTGTCGGGCTACTGCGATTTCAAACGCACGCGATCACAATGTTCCGGATCGGGCAATCCAGGAGTTCGCCGGATGGTCGACGACCACCATGATCACCCGGTACGACAAACGAAAAAGCAGCCTTGAAAAATCTGCGGTTCACTCGATCGACTACGGACAAACGGAGCGCAAGTTTCCAAAACCAAATTAACCCCCCCTTTTTTTTTCAGCCAATTCCCAAAAAATGGTGGTTTTCCTCATCTCGAGCAAGCGGCATTTCTGCATACACGATAAGAAAAGTTATCGCGAATAAATGAATTTCGAATTTGAAAAACGCAGAAAAATGGGGCAGTTTGAGCTATCCAAACCACTTTCAAAGGGGGGCGTCGAATGCTCTGGACGGGAATGATCGGGATCGGATTGATGGCGGGCGTGCTTTCGGGGCTGTTCGGGATTGGCGGAGGAATCGTTCTCGTTCCTGCTCTGGTTTTCTTTTTTAAGTTCCAACTCCATGCCGCTAGCGGGACATCTCTGGCGGCCATGCTTCTGCCCGTGGGGGCTCTCGGAGTCTGGCAGTATTACCACTCGGGAAAAATCGGCCCCGAGAATCTCCGTGCCGGAGGCTGGATTGCCGTTGGAATGTTCATCGGGGCTTTTCTCGGATCAAAAATCGCCGTAAGTATTGACGTCAGGTGGATGCAGCGGCTCTTCGCAGCACTCCTTGTGTTCGCAGCCTTTCGTCTCCTGTCTCACTCCATGAGGTGAGCAGGTGCTCTCTTTTTGTGGTAGAGCATGAACTTCACGCCTACGCTGTTTCCAATAAAACCGAGATTGAATTTCTGAGTCCCATCAAAAAACTTACTCTGCATCTTGTAATATCCCACTCGGTTTTCATAAAACACCCCGAATTTCTCGTTCCTGGAGTTGATCTCTATCCGATTCCCGGCACTCGCGCCGAATCCGTTTACTCCCAGGGCGGTTTTTGACTCATCAAACTCCCACCACTCCCCGGCCTTCACCATGACCGAAAGATTTCTTCCCGTCATCAGCCCCACTCCCACCTGCGGAATGTAAGTGATGCTGCCGATTTTTGAGCGGATCAGGGTAAAGCGGTGCCCGTATCCCGCCTCGAAGATCATCTGTCCGTAGGTAAACTCATTTCTTACAAGCTTGCTCTCACCTGGCCTGAATGTGTACCCATGGAAGGGTTCGCTTACTGCCTGGACCTGATCCACCGCAACTCCATCAATCGTTCCCGCCATATGCTTCACCTGGCCCGGCTCCTGGAAGAATTTCGGATGAAAGGCCGAAAGATAGAACTCATGGCCGTCCTTCTCAAGGCTTACAGTAAAGGTGTTCGTAGGTTCATCCAGCATCTGCAATGGATTGCTTGCCGGTTTCGCCCACTCTCTTGGAGTAAAGAACTCCCTCGATCCCCGCTCGGCCCACTCATAGTCCTTGATCTCTACATTGTATCGAGAGGATTGAAAGGTCATGTCGGAATTGAAGTACCGGGTGAACGAATGACTTGCGTAAAACCGAACCTTCCAACCGCTCCCCCCGTGCTCATCTTTTCGCGATTCACGAAGCGCCGAGCAAAAGCCTTGATCCAAAAAAAGCAGATCTCCATCAGGCAGTGGAACCAACTTCATGGCGGGGCTTTGATCATGGGTTTTTTCCTGGCCCATGCAGAAGTCGTTCAGATCCAGTGGTTCGGATGCCTCCGAAACGGAAAAAAGGAACATCGTAAGAATCAATGAAATCCATTTTGGTTTGTTCATTCGAGCCATCTCCGGCTCGAACCCTAACCCAACGGAATTCGTTTATCAATATTTTTAGTTTAATAATTTATGAATTCGGGAGTTCCGGCTTTATCCGATTGAACTGATCCAACAAGACCACCCGCGGGCGATGGGACTGAATTTCCTGCTCACTGAGACCGACGTAGGCGCAAATGATCACCAGGTCATCCGGTTTGCACAAATGAGCTGCAGCGCCGTTGATGCAAATCACACCGGAACCCCGGGCACCCTCGATCGCATACGTGGAGAAGCGGTTTCCGTTTGAAATGTCGTACACCTCTACTCGTTCATTGATGAGGATTCCGGCTGCATCCAGGAGATCCCTGTCAATGGTGACAGAGCCCTCATAATCGAGATTGGCCTCGGTCACGGTGGCGCGATGGAGCTTTGCTTTCAGGAAAGTGAAAATCATGCAAAGAGTTCTACCCTTGAAACAAACCCTCTTCAAGGCTAAGGTTGCGGGTTTTATGAAGGTTTTCTTTTTTGTACCGGTTCTTTTTGCCTCTTCTTTTGCTCACGCCTCTTTTGATTCACTTTCAGCCGAACCCCGGATTCTGGTGATCGGTGACTCGCACTCTGTTGGACCTTTTGGCCGTTCGTTGGCAGATGAGCTGAGGAAAGTAAGTCCCAAGAGCTCTCTTTATGCAAGCTGTGGCACGGTGGCCTCGAGCTGGTTTACCGGCTCCAGAACACGATGTGGCTTCTATTTCCGTACTGAGGAGGGCAAGATCCTTGAGGGGAAATCCGGCAATACTCCAAAGATTTCAGGAATGATCCAGACCTTGAAACCCGATCTACTGGTGGTCCAACTTGCCGGGAATTATTCTGTGGGCTTTGATGAGTCTTCCGCGGTCAAGGACATGCGTAGGATCGTGGAACTCATCAAGGACCTACCCATCGCCTGCTTGTGGATTGCAGCTCCCGATGCAAGAGTGAACACAACTGCACGCTCAAAACTGTATTCTTGGGTGGCATCCGCGACAGGTGATCGGTGCACCGTACTCGACAGCCGTGCTTTCACCCGTTATCCGGAACATGAGGGCGATGGAATTCATTATTCGAGAGAATCGGACGTAAGGG
>JAGWXK010000057.1 GCA_018969905.1 Bdellovibrionales bacterium | reverse complement strand
AAAACATGATTGGGCCGCAGGTGTTTCCCGAGTTCTCGTTTCGGATCACTCCGAGAAGATCCGTGATGACTTATCTGAAATATGCACCGGTTCTTGCGGCAGGGTCCTTCGATTTTCTCCGGAACCGTGAAATCGCGGCCGGACTTTACTATCGTCAGCTTTTGTCCGGAACCAACAATTTGTTTGCAGGACTGGATTATTCTTTATTGGACGCAACAGCCGGCGGAGACAAAGCCAGCGCCCGTTCTCTCAGTCTTGGGATTGGCTTTGGATTTTAGATTTGAAGGAATTGAAATCGGTCGCGAGCTCTTGGAAAAAGTCGTCCTCCCGGAACTGTAGATCGGGAAGTTTGGATGAGGATGGATCCGTGCCTGTAAGATATTGTCGGAATCGATGTATGGGCCCCGCGATCTTATGGGAAAACCGGATTCCGAAGAGAACAATGAGTGCTGAGGAAACAATGGTGGTCAGTCCAAAGATCAGATTCATTCGTTGATTCTCCTGACTCAGAAATCTGAAGTAAGGCGAATCCGGAGGAAGCTTTTGATGCATGCCAAGCTCTTGAAGGTCGTTGAAAAAAATCACAGTTGAGATGTAAAAGATGCCTGAACTGAACAGGGAGATGAAGAGTGTCCAGCGGATCATCGCCCATTGGAAATCGGGATTGATGAGAAAGGTCTGTCGGGCTTTTTTGGGTGCGGTTTCCATAAATCCTAGGATCGCAAACCGCGGGCCCAATGCAACAGAATTTCAATGACTCTCATTTAAAATCAGTGATTTGGAGGCCTTCACCAAGGATTTGACGCTGAAATTTTGGGCTAAAAGTGGTAAAGTATGACCAATTTAGAGCATTATTTATGGTTTTATTTCAGTTGTTCCTGATCCTTTTTTCGCCTTTGGCGCATTCTCTGTCTTCTGATTCCGAGTTGGTCGCAGAGTCCCTGGTGCCTCTCTTGGAGCAGACCGTGCAGAATCTGGATCGTCATCGCCATCGGCACCTGAACGGCGGCCTGAGTGCGATCGAGCTGTCTTCGCTTACTGCAGGCGAGAGGGCAAGGTTTGAATCCGTCGCACTTCAGGTCTTCAAAGAACACCACATCGATGGGCGAAGGACCTTGGAGGAGTTCCAGAGGGATCCGTTGGTCAGGGATGTGCGCGAGGCGTTTCGTTCCTATTCTGGCAAGAAAATCAGTCTGGAGTCACTCATGAGGTCCTTGATCCACGAGAAAATTACAGTGGAGGCCTTTCTGAACGATCCTGAGCTCGGATACCGGTCATTTCGGGGATTCTCCCGGAGTTCAAAGTGAGTCCACGTGCCTTTGGTTTCAATCCCGGGGTCCTGACATCATGCCTTTTGGTGATCGTCCTTGTTTCGCAGGGGTTCGCCTTACATGCTCGAGCGGCTGCTCCTTCGGTTGACCCATTCACAGAAATCTGTAATTCAATCTTCGACTCGATCATGAAGCGGGTGGGGGCCTCAAAGGAAAAACCCATCGGGCCTCGGGCTTTCGAACACGAGATGAAGACGATCCTGGAGCGCCAGATCCCCGCGGGAGCCCTGGAGATCAAAGCCGCTTACATGGATCTTGTTTTCAGGGAGTGGGTCTCGCTTGGAGATCCCGCCTATCATCTTGCAGTCTTGAAGTATCCTGTACCGGAGGCGGCCATTGATGTTCTGGAAAGTGCCCTGATCAATCGCATTGCTTCCGATCAGATCGGGAATCTGCTGACGAAGCTTCGTTTCAAGGGGTCCCGCAAAGAGGTGCTTTTCTGGGTTCAGCGGTTATTGGAACATCCTGAATTGAAGAACGGAAATTTGCTCCATGCACTTGCGGTCGAATACAAGAAATCCATTCCTCTTTTGAAGGATAGAATCAAGTACCTATCCGGAGTTCCGGTACTTCCGGATTTGAAACCCGGTCATGTACGCATGTACAAGGGCAGCAATTTTTATCGAGGTCCCGCTTTGTCGCAGTCCCAGGTTGGAAAATCTGCTGAAGAGGTGGGAGACGGTGGACTTGTCTTCATGGATCAGGAGGATGCCAATACCCATTCCGTGAAAGCGGAGGCATTTCATCCTGACGGGGTTTCGGTTTCCACGGATAAAACCGTCCCAATCAATTACGGGTCGCACATACGGATTTACGATGTGCCTGAGGAGTTGCTGAAGCGCATTCCCAGAGGTGCTCCCGGGTTGAATGAATATGTTTTCAAGTACAGTGTGCCTGAACGGTTTCGAGTCAAGACCCTCCCAAAGGCCACCTACATCGAGATGTTGAAGCAGGAGGGAAAAGGTGCCTATTCCTATGGTGAGCTTGTCCGAAGAGCGAGCGGCATTTCGGGTGCCGAGCTTCTTGCCATTCTCGAATCAAGTTCGGATCCAATCCTGATTCGAGGCAAAAGCCTGTATTTTTCGAGTCTCCTCAATGAAAGGACTCCTGATTTAGACCGTTCCACGATCCAAATACATGTCCTCAAGGTGTTCGCACAGAGCGAAAAATACTCACACCATCTCCCTTGGCAGGAAATTGAGGCTCCACCAAATGTGAATGTGAGGAGTGTGCTCAACTTTGCCTTTGCCGTGCATGATGTCGGCAAACCTCTTGCGGCGGAATTTAGGACCCCCCATCAGATGATCTCTGCCGAAATCCTTGAACAGATGATGAACAAGGCCGGATATTCAAGGGCTGAAGTCGAGCTTGGGCGCGCCCTGGTGGGACACGATTTGATCGGAACAATGCTTCAGGGGGTGATCTCCCCTCATGAGGCCTTTGATCGATTGATTGAAATCTCGAGAAAAACCAACTTGAATCCACGGGATTTTTTCAAGATCCAGAGTTTTTTCCACATCATGGATGCGAGTTCCTATTCGGATCTCACCGCTTTGTTTGTTCGCGAGGGCGAGATGCTCGTACCCAAAAACGAGAAATTCGCGGTTCTCCGAAATCTCTTTGAAAACGTCGAGATCGTGCATTGATTTTTTGATCGCATCCGGGTTTCTTTTACGATAAACATGGCCCATGAAATTCAAGCCAGGAATAGTATTCGGATCCGCCCTCGATGAACTTTATCACTACGCCAAGGAGACACGGTTTGCCCTGCCTGCGGTGAATGTCGTTGGAACAAACTCGGTGAATGCGGTGCTTGAGACTGCGAAATCGGTCAATTCTCCGGTGATCATCCAGTTTTCAAACGGTGGTGGGCAGTTCTATGCGGGGAAGAGCCTTAAGCTTCCGGATGACAAGGCGGCCGTACTCGGAGCTGTAAGTGGAGCCCGACACATTCAGCTCATGGCTGAGCATTATGGCGTACCCGTCGTCATTCATACGGATCACGCAGCAAAAAAACTGCTCCCTTGGATTGATGGGATGATCGAAATGAGCGAGGCTCATTACCGTGCGAATCGAAAGCCGATTTTTTCCTCGCATATGCTTGATCTTTCAGAGGAGAGTCTCGAAGAAAACATTGAAATTTCAGCAAACTACTTCAAGAGGATGAAGGCCATTGAAACCGGAATCGAGATTGAACTTGGAGTGACCGGAGGAGAGGAGGACGGTGTTGACAACACTCATGTGGACAATGCGCGTCTCTACACCCAGCCCGAACATGTTGCTTATGCCTACACTCGGCTGAAAGAGGTTGGGAAACAGTTCACGATTGCGGCTTCCTTTGGAAACGTCCATGGCGTGTACAAGCCTGGAAATGTGCAGCTCACACCGGTGATCCTGAAAAACTCCCAAGAACACATTTCCAGTGAGTTCAAGACCGGACCAAAGCCCGTGAACTTTGTGTTTCATGGAGGCTCTGGATCAACTCAGGCCGAGATTCGTGAGACCATTGAGTATGGCGTGATCAAGATGAACCTTGATACGGATTTGCAGTGGGCGTTTTGGGAAGGAATCAAGAACTATTACTTGGAGAAACAGGCGTATCTACAAGGGCAACTCGGAAACCCGGAGGGTCCTGACAGCCCAAACAAGAAGCACTATGATCCCAGGGTTTGGCTCCGCAAGGGTGAAGATAGTTTTGTAAAACGCCTGAAGGCTTCCTTCGAGGATCTGAACAACATCAATCGAAACGCTTAGTGCGATTTCGAGAGTGCCAATTCTGACAATTATTGCGGAGGGTTGCATCGATTTTTTCCTGGTCGGACTGGAAGCCGACAAAAGGAGTGAAGCCCTCGTTTCCGAGCTGAATGGAACGATCCCCGTATCGATAGATGAGGGTGCGCATGACTTCGGGGCGATTGGAGTCAATCACCTTCAGATCAAATCCCGAAGATGTTCGGGTCATTCCAAGGAGCAGCAGCGAGTGAGAGGTGATTCCCGGAAACTGGGCCATGATCCAAAGACCGGGTTTTGATTCCTTGAACTTCACGAAAATCTTCGACATTCTTTCACGAAGGATCGCGGGGGGCAGGCTTGGTCTTCCATAAAGTCCCCGGATCCATTGTTGTTGAATAAAACCGTCCCGCAGTTGCCATTCGTTGAGTGCCTGTTGGATCAATTCCTGGTAATCCCGGCTGAAGCTGTTGAAATTTGAATAGCCCGGAATGGTGACAACCGAATTCAACCGCACAAGGTTTTCGATGATTGTTTTCGCCTCCCCCCGGCTTGGCCGTGGAAGGCCTGGCTCGAAACGCGCAAGATAAATCGAACTTCGCTGAAGCCTGCTGTGCCACCAACAAACTCCTCCGTCAAAAAGCCCGCCGTCGTTCCGGAATCCGATCCTGTTCTCGATGGCCTCGAATTTTGCGATAATTTCGCTTCTCTCCCGGGAGCAAAGCTCTCTTGAGTTTTTCTGAGACGCCTCTACCGAGTTTAATGAAAGAAAGAAGGCGAAAGTCGTACCCCATCCATTACGAAGCTTCATCCCTCCAGTTTACTGAGGCGAAGAATTGAATCGAGTGAGGGTATTTTGACGGTTTACTGATGAGCCCTGCAGGTTACGGATTTGCCCGCACCCTTCCGGAGGCAGTGAATCCGACTGGCAGAAACCGTGTACATTTCGCTTGAAACCACGATCCGGGTCAAGCCGGCATCACCGAGAGCAAAACCGATGTCGGCGGCTTCTTCCCGGGCAAGGGTCAGAACCCCGAGGGTGTTTGAATCCCCAATATAAGTTAACCGACAGGTTGGGGTTAGGCTCATTTCACAATCAACATGTTCAGCGCGAACTGATTCCAAAGTGGCGTACTCCCGATCCCGTTGGTGATTCAGTTGATGAACCGTGGCTCCTCCACGCTCAAGAAGTGAAAAGAGCTTTCTCGATGAGGATTCGGTCAGGATAAATGGGTCAGCGTGAACAGTTGTGAATGAAAAAAGTAAGAAAAAAAAGAGTTTCATGAAAACAGCCCCTTCACTATTCCTGTTCCTGCATGAACGTGCAGGTCGACTCGGACTTTCCGCTTTTTGAATTGCAAACCATGGAATCTATCCGCACTTCCGACACAGTATCCGAAAGTTCAGTTTTTCGAGCACCTGCAGCAATCAAAGTGAAAGCAAGCATCCAGGAGTTCTCGCCGCTCGTCACTCCCTTTACCGTGCGTCCCTTCTCGCCCTTGGTGAAAAAAGTGCATTTCGCATCCAAGTCTGGCGCTGACTCCATTGTGCAAATCAGATTCGTCGCGCGGATGAGTTGCACCGATTCTGCTCCGATAGGGTTGGATTTGACTTCAGCACCAGCCTCTTGGAGTGCGTTGAAAACTTTCAAGGAGTTGCCGATGTTACCCACGGGTATTTCCACCGCCAAGGATGAAAGGGGCAGCAGGAGGCCGAAAAAGGTCAAAAACTTCATGTCGGAGTTCTACTATACCCGCCGTAAAAAGTCCACTATGGAGTATCTCCTCGGAACGTGAAAGGCAAAAAGGCCAAAAAAATCAATCAAATTCAATGGAATCCACTTCAGCTGGAACCCCGGACCCGGACCAGATGGAGGACTGATAGGCCTCGTTCCTGACTTTTTTGGCTGAAACCTCTACTTCAATCACTGCATTGTAACCCTTGCTGGCTGCAAGATAGGCAAGACGGAGGATGGTCTCGTCTCGATCCGGGCAGGCATCCACGTGTTCCGGAAGTCGTTCTTTCCTTGAAATCCGAAGCCCCTTTTTCTGAGTTTTGAAAAAAATCAGAGTTTGCTTGGCCCGCTCGAGGGTTTCCTCGTACGTATGCAGTTCCGGCTCAACTTGTTCCGAGTAGCAGGTGCCACAATATCTTGAATGGGAAAGTTGCTCGGGAATCGCAGGAAGGAGACGAAATGACCCATGGGGAGGCGACTGCGCGCAGCTCTTGCAAATCGTAGAAAAGCAGAGGCCGCACTCCAGTCCTGCTTTTGGTTTTCGGCAATCCACACATTCGTTTTCCATAGTTCGGAATGGAGTATCACGCCATTTCCAAGATTGCGAATTCGAAACCCTTTGCAGGCAAAGGGGAACTTGTCTACACTAAGGCGGGGCTGAACCTATGAAAAAAATCATCATGTATGCACTGATCCTCGCATTTTCCCTTCCCGTTTCCTACGGAGCCCGGGCTGCGGTGGAATCACCGGAAAAAATCCTGGAGGAATCACAGGAGCTTTTTCATAAAAATGACCATGATGGAGCTTTGGCTGCACTCAAAAAATATTTCTCCAAAGTGGTTACCGAGCCCAAACGCAAAGTGAAGACGAGGCTCAGATTTCTTGCGATTGCGGCGATGGGACGGATTTATCTCCAGTTCAAAAAAGATCCTGCCGGAGCCATTGAATGGTTTGAAAAGATCAAGAAGACCGAGGGGCTCACAGATGCGGAAGAGGACATTCTGAGTGGGTGGATCGCCGCAGCCCAGGATTGGATCAAACTTGGCAAGTTCCCCGACGCGAAAATGGGTGAGGCCGAGTTGTTTGAGCTTGGAAAAAAGTATTACGATGCGGGCCTGAAAAAGCAGAAATTCACCGTTGACCAGGCAGGAGCTGCGGATTTCAGCATTGCCTCCACCTATCTGGTTCCTTTTACCGTTCAGTTCGACAAGAGTCCGAAGATCGGAGAGGCGCTTTTCATGATGGGTGATATGCGACGTCGATTGTGGACAAGCAACCGGTTTTGGAGCGAGAACTATTATCTCTCTGAGGCGATCCGGAGATTTCCGGCAACTCCTCTTGCGGTTAAATCCTTCGAGGCCTTGCGCGAGGATGTGGAGTTTGCCTATACGGGCTCAAGCGGGAATCATACCCCGCAATCCTGGATCGAGCTTCTGGATGTTTTGAGGAAAATGGCAAAAGGGGAAGACCTGAAGCTCCCCGAATCAAAGCCGCTTCAGAAGCCTTGAGCTCTTATCCTGTTTGATCGAACTCGAGTTCAAATCGGATCTCAATATCATCACCCACCATGATTCCGCCCGCCTCGATCGTGGTGTTCCACCTGAGGCCGAAATCCTTGCGACGAATTTGGGTTGAAGCCTTCAAACATAATTTTGATTTCCATGAAGTTTGACTTTCTGTAATGCGGACCTCCGTGCAGTGAAGGATTACAGGTTTTTTTACCCCATGCATGGTGAGTTCCCCGTCAACATGGAAGCTCGTTTTTGTTTCGAAAAGAAAATGATGGGATGAGAAGGAGATCGAAGGATATTTTAACGCATCAAAAAAGTCCGGACCGATCAAATGCCGATCCCGCGAAGTGTCTTTGGTGTCAATGCTTTTCACCTGGATCGTTGCACTTGCCGAACACTCGGTGGGGACTTCGGGGTTCCATGAGAGTGACCCTTCGAATTCCCTAAAGTGTCCGGTGACTCTCGATAGCATCATGTGTCTGACCTTGAACTCGATCTTCGATTTACCGGGATTTAGTTGAAATTGTTTGGACCGGGTGCTCATAGAGGCTTGATTCAAGTCTATCATGTTTTCTAGGTGCTGCATTTTTGATACCAAAATATGACCACCTGTTTTTCCCGATAGTTCTGGACCGCTCGCCTTAGGAGCGATAAATACCGTTCTCATGCAAGAGGGAAAATTCAGATTTTCCGGTTCGACATCCAGCCTCCTGCCTTTTCCCTGTGAAGTCTTTTTGCTGGAGGAGTTTCTGTCTCCATCGACTTGCGCCGAGCTTTTTGAACAAGTAAGAGGCCAGGTCCGGTGGCAAACGCGCGAGATTTCCCTGTTTGGGAAGAAGGTCTTACAGCCGAGACTTGTAGCATGGCAGGGGGATTCCGGCTGTTCCTATCGATATTCCGGCATTACCTGGAATCCTGACCTCTGGAGCCCGGCCGTTGAGCGGATCCGCGAATTGCTTGCAGCTGCGACAGGTTTTGCTTTCAATGGAGTTCTCCTCAACCTTTACCGGGACGGGCGCGACAGCATGGGATGGCATAGTGATGATGAGCCTGAGCTTGGTCAGAATCCGGTGATCGCCTCGGTGTCCTTGGGCGCAAGTCGAAGATTTCTGTTTAGAAACAGGCTCGAGCAGAAGCAAAAGGTGGAGGTTGACCTGAAAGATGGCAGTCTTCTGATTATGTCAGGGCCTACGCAGCAGCTTTGGCAACATTCACTTCCAAGAAGCGCCAAAGCGCATGAAGCAAGAATCAATCTTACTTTTCGAAAAATCATGTTTTGAAATTATTCCTGGGGTAGAGTGGTTTCATGTTGAGATCAATGAATTGTCTTCTGACCCCTTTTTTTCTTGGTATTTGTTTACCTGCTTTTTCGGCTGAAACGCCCCCAATGATCGCTCGAACCTTGAACGGTGCCTATGTGAGGCTGGATGACCAGCTCGAGTGGATCGCCGCCAATCCCGAGGCGGCTGCTGGAAATCAACGATTCAAAGAGATCATTCTAAAGTCATGTTATTCAAACGGGGGCTTTAAGAAAGATACCTACGAAAAAAAGGTCATTCCCTTGAAGATCCGGGCCCTGAAGGCGGCGGGTTGGTATGAAGAGTGGCTCAAAGAGGGATTTGGAAGGCTGGATCGGATCGGGACTGAAATGAGAAATGGAAGTTTCGTGAATCAAACCTTCACCTTGTTTGAGGTGATGGAGAAAGAGGGGGGCGGGAGAAATGAGCTGGCACTTGTCCGGTACCTTGCCCCCTTGGCGCTGATCCATAATTCGGGTTCCGGAGAGGCGCTCGAAAAAATAGAGAAGTTTCCGGCAAAAATCCTGAAGCAGGTCGAAAATGAATTGATCGCCTCGCGGCCGGAAGCGCGCTTCTGGCTTGAGGGGAACTGGGATTCTGCTCGACTTGACCGCTTAAAAAAAGCATTTCCGCAGGTTCATGGGATCATAGTGAAGGAGTGCGGCGAGTTGGAGAAAAACCAGAAAACGGAGTCCGTACATTTGATGCGAAGGAGCTGTGATCCCCTTCTTGCAAATCAGGCAAAAAGTCGGAACGGAAAGAGCAACGGAGGGAGTGACGGTTTTTGATGCAATGATCAGGTCACAGAGTTCCCAAGGGCAACCAGTTCTCTGCTGATGGCATCAAGGCGCTCCGCCAATGCAGCATCATGTGCATGGGGATTTGGCGATTCCATGGGCCATCCTCCCGCGCAGGCTTTCTTTTCGCGGTAAATGCCGACCTGACTAAAATAGGCACCACTTCGGGAGGCTGCCTCGGGAGAAAGCAACGCAAAGAGTGTGGATTGGGCACCTTGCCAGGGCTCAATCATCCCCGCGAGTTTCAAAAGCGGTTTTAGCACCGTGTTCTGCATCCAAACGGGCATGGAAAACTTGATGAGATTTGAGCGAACCCAGCCGGGATGCACGCTTGCTGCCGTGATGCCGGTACCATTCAATCGCTTGGCAAGATGTTTTGCATGAAGCAGGTTTGCAAGCTTCGATTGAGCGTAGGCTTCCCAGCCGTCGTACTTTTTCTTTTCGAATTGAAGATCATCAAAATCAATTTTTCCTTCGCGACCAAAGGCCTTGTCATGAAAGCAGCTTGAAACGTTTACGACGCGGGAGGGAGCGCCGTTTTTCAGTGCTGGAAGCAGTAGCTCGGTGAGAAGGTAATGTCCGAGATGGTTTGTGCCAAACTGTAACTCGAAGCCATCTTGGGTCTTTCCTTTGGGGGGGTTCATGATTCCGGCATTGTTGATGAGGCCGTGGATGGCCTTGTGGTTTTCCAGTACTCTCGAAGAAAACTTTCGAATGGCGTCGAGGTGGGCAAGGTCAAGCTCCGCGACTTCGATGGATCCGCGAACGCCCTCCTCGAGAATCAGCTTCCTTGCTTTCTCGCCCTCTGCAACTCGTCTGCATGCGAGGATCACTTTTGCGCCCTGCTTTGCGAGTTGTCGAACGGTCTCGAGTCCGATCCCGGAGTTTCCGCCTGTGACCACATAAGTACGCCCCACAAGATCCAGAGTGAGCAATTCGGCGGGGCATTGGAGGGGCTTTGGCATGATTTGCATTCCTTTTCCTGAAAACCCTAACGAGAATGGGTTTGGTTTTCAAGAATTGGCACCGAAAAAATACGACAAGTTCGCTGATTTTTCCGGCCGATGCTCTTGCTTCCTGCGTTCTGATTCCACTATGCTTCGAGGATGAAAAGTGGTTTGGGTGCGGATTTTCGGGCCTCGGTTGTGGTTTTTTTGGTGGCTCTTCCCCTCTGTCTTGGAATCGCTCTTGCTTCTGGAGCGCCCTTGGGGGCGGGAATCATCGCCGGGATTGTCGGGGGTATCATTGCTTCAACGCTGAGTGATTCAAGGCTTAGTGTTTCAGGTCCCGCTGCGGGTCTTGCAATCATTGTGGCTCGCGGCGTGGAAGAAGTGGGCGGATTTGAATCATTTTGTGTGGCCGTTTTCATCTCAGGACTGATTCAGATCGTTTTGTCCAGGCTCAAGGCGGGGGTGATTGGAAACTTTTTTCCGGCGTCCGTGATCAATGGAATGTTATCCGCCATCGGACTGATTTTGATTTTGAAACAAATTCCGCATGCACTGGGCCTGGATACGGGGTTTATTGGTAGTTTTGAATTTTTTCAGCTGGAAGACGGAGAAAATACCTTTAGTGAAATCTTCAGGGCATTTGATGCTTTCGATCTTGAATGCGTTCTGATTGCAGTTTCAAGCTTTGCCGTGATCAAGGTTTGGGATCGTTTTAGCTCAAAAATGGGAAAGATATTTCAGAATGTGCCAAGTGCTCTCGTGGCCGTTGCTTTCGGAATGGTTTTGAGTGAGTTGATATTTCAGTACTTCGGGATGGAGCTGGACGCAAGGCACAAGGTTAATCTCCCTTTCTCCGGTGGGTTTTCCGATCTTGCGCGGGGCCTTGTAAAACCGGATTGGGGGGCACTACAAAATCCCACAACTTACCTGATCGCGCTCACTATTGCGATGGTTGGATCGCTCGAAAGTTTGCTGAGTGTTGATGCAGCAGACAAGCTGGATCCAAAAAAACGCAATAGCTCGAAAAATCGTGAATTATTGGCACAAGGGATTTCAAATGTGGTTTCCGGTGTGCTTGGGGGTCTTCCGATCACTGCGGTGATCGTTCGCACTTCCGCGAATATGAATGCCGGGGCGAAAACGCGGGCATCAGGGATTTTGCATGGAGTCTGGCTGCTTTTTGCCGTGATTCTGTTTCCCTCGCTATTGAATCGGATTCCGATTTCGGCACTTGCGGTGATTCTGATTCTGGTTGGATATAAGCTTACGAGGCCTCAGATCTATTTCAAGCTTTACCAAAAGGGGATGGATCAGTTCATTCCCTTTGTTGTGACCATTCTTGCGATACTACTGACTGATCTGTTGAAAGGAATTGCAGTCGGCGTTTTGGTGGGATTTGCTTTTGTCATCAAGCGGAGCAACAAGAAAGCGCTGATTATGGTGAATGATGACGAGAAGAATTACCTGATCCGATTCATGAAGGACACTTCGTTTTTGCAAAAGCATGAGCTCATGGTGTGTTTGCGATCTATCCCTTCCGGGGCAGTTGTCAATGTAGATGGTGGAGGGGACATTCATGTGGATGATGATGTGGTGGGGTTGCTTGAGGACTTCATTCAGGGGGCTGAACTGAATGGAATCAAGGTAAATGTCAAAAAATCCAAAGCCGCAATTCATCGGTTTTTCAAGGAGTAGGATCATGGACCGAATCAAAAGACTGTTGCTTGAGAATGTTGCTTGGGCCAAAGGAAAGCTCCAAAATAACCCAGAGTATTTTAAAAGCATGGCAGAGGCCCAGAAGCCGGATTATCTCTGGATTGGATGTTCCGATTCAAGGGTCGATCCTTCCGAGCTTACCAATACTCAGCCGGGCGAAATGTTCGTTCATCGAAATGTTGCCAACCTTGTCGTGCATACCGATCTGAACCTTCTCAGTGTGGTTCAATATGCTGTGGAAGCACTGAAAGTCGACCATGTGATCATCTGTGGTCATTACAATTGCGGGGGTGTGAAAACGGCCATGGGATCAGCCTCCCTCGGTGTGATTGATCACTGGCTCAGAAACATCAAGGATACTTATTCCTTCAATCGGTTTGAGGTGGATGGAATCAAGTCGGAAACGGATCGAGTAAACCGTCTGGTCGAGTTGAATGTCATGGCGCAGGTAAAGAACCTTGCCAATACGTCTATCATCCAGAAGGCGTGGAACACCCGACCGGGATTGCCAGCGCTGCATGGATGGGTTTATGACATCAATACTGGGTTCTGCAAGTCATTGGTCATGACCCGGTCTGCCGAGGATCTGGGAGCTGAGCATCGGTACAAATTCGACTGACGGCAAATTCAGTCTTTTTGACCGCGGCTCTTGATCTGATCCTGGATCCAGGTCAGGAATTGTGGAAACGGCATGGTGTCCTGTTTCTCGGTGCCGTAGCGGCGAAGGGTTACCGTATTGTCGAGCTGCTCGCGTTCACCCACAATCAAAAGATTCGGAATCTTCTGTTTCACGCCCGATCTGATCTTCTTGCCCATCGTATCGTTGCTGTCGTCGCATTCGGCGCGGATTCCATGAATTCGGAGTTCAGTGAGTAGCTTTTCGGCATACTCATTGAAGGCCCCTGATACGGGAATGAATCGTACCTGAACTGGCGCAAGCCAGGTCGGGAAGGCGCCGCCAAAATGTTCAATCATGAAGGCTACAAAGCGCTCGTGGGTCCCAAGGGGTGCCCTGTGAATCACGTAAGGGATATGCTCCTGGTTGTCGGCCCCGGTGTAAGAAAGGCCGAGGCGTTCAGGAATCCCGAAGTCGAGTTGCGAGGTGGAGGCGGTTTCTTCACGGCCCGTTACGGTCTTGAACTGAAAATCAAGTTTTGGGCCGTAGAACGCGGCCTCACCGCGTCCTTCCACATAAGGGAGACCGGACTGTTGAATTGCTTCCAGAAGTTTGCCTTGGGTGAATTCCCAGGCTTCCGGATTGTTGAAAAACTTTTCTTTGCCTTTTGGATCCTCGGGATCCCAGGTGGAAAATCGAATGTGGTAGTTCTTGATGCCAAGGATCTTATAGGCGGTTTCCACCATCTTGATCACTTTCAGGAACTCGGAAGTGATTTGTTCTTTCGTGCAGTAGATGTGCGCATCGTTCATGCACATTCCGCGAACGCGAAGAAGCCCGGAGAGGGCACCCGAATCCTCAAAGCGATAGGTTTGGCCATACTCCGCAAGTCGAATCGGCAAATCGCGGTACGATCGCATCCGTGCCGCAAATACCTTGTGGTGATGGGGACAGTTCATGGGGCGCAGGCAATAGACTTCTTTGGTTTCCTGGGTCTTGTTGTCCGAGTCCGTGACGGTCTCTTTTACCTCCATCAATGGGTACATGTGAGTCGCGTAATACGGGAGGTGGCCTGTTTTATAGTAAAGAGATGCTTTGGCAAGATGCGGGGTTGCAACCCGTTGGTAGCCGTCTTGAAACTCGAGTTCGCGCATGAGTTTTTCAAGCTCGTCCCGAATGATGGTTCCATTGGGAAGCCAGAGAGGAAGTCCGCGGCCGATGTCATCATCAAACGCAAAAAGATCGAGCTCCTTTCCAAGTTTCTTGTGATCATTCTCAAGGGCTAGCTGATAGGCCTTTACGTGTTGATCGAGTTCTTCTTTTGATTTGAAGGCCCAGGCATAGATCCTGGTCATCATCTGATTTTTGGAGTTTCCCCGCCAGTACGCGCCAGCCACGCTTCGAAGTTTAAAGCCATGCAAGGGAAGCTCGTTGGTGTTTGCAACGTGAGGACCTTCGCACATGTCGAGAAAGGGTCCGCTCTTGTAAAAGCTAAGCGAGTTGAGAGCGTTCTTCGAGATGAGTTCCTCGGCATACTCCCGTTTGTAGGGTTCGCCCATTTGATCGATTCGATTCAAGGCATCGGCGGACGGAAGGTCTTCATGCTCGAACTTGAAATTTTGTTTGATGAGATGTTTCATCTTTTTTTCGATCTCGGAGAAATCCTGCTCGGTGATCGGTGTGGGAAGAATGAAGTCATAGTAGAACCCGTCCTCGATCGGAGGACCGAACCCGAGTTTGGTTCCGGGACGCAATTCCATCACTGCTTGTGCGAGGATGTGGGCGAGGCTATGGCGGATACGATAAAGCTGATCATCCGCGCCTGGAGTGCCGGTGGAGCCTGTGTCGGGGGAGCTAAGGTAAATCATTGAGTCTACTGAGGTTTTCATTCTAGGGGACCTTATATTTCGCGGGTCCGTTTGTCAAACCGGGTAGGTCGGCGTTTCTCGGTCAAATCCTGGAGCTTGTAGGGGTTCCAGATCAGCTTGAATGAGTCCAAAGCGCAGGGAAAATCTCTTTGATTCAACTCGAATTGCCTGTCATGCTTGGTTCCAAAATGAGTACTACAAAGATCATTTCCAAATCCGAATACAAGCGTGCGACTTGGAAGAATGGTCTTGGATTCACCGACGAAATCGCGATTTATCCTGAGGGAGCATCGCTCGCAAAGGGCGATTTTCAGTGGCGACTGAGTTCCGCCCGGATTGAAAATGCATCTCCCTTCTCGATGTTCCCCGCTCATGATCGAGTGTTGGTGGTTTTGAAAGGCGCTGGGATCCGAATGGCTCATGCTTATGAGGAAGGCGAGCCGGAAGACGTGAACGAGGTTCGCTTGCTTGAGCCCTATGAATTTCCCGGCGACATCAAAAGTCGCTGCGAGCTTCTGGGTGGGCCGATCACTGATTTCAGTGTTTTTGCCGAAACGGGCCGGATTGGAGCAAGTGTGAGCGTGCAGGAGCTTTCGCCGGATGAGGAATTTGTCTGGATGGCGGAGGGTCGCTGGAATTTCGCATTTGCGATTGAATACACCACTGATACCGAGGCCGGGCCATTGCCAGAGGGCGATACGCTCTCTTGTGGTGCGGGAGAGCTGAGATTCACCGCGGGCGCAGGCGGGGCGAAGGTGCTTTTGATTTCGCTCGATTTCCACGGGTAGGGTCAGGCGTGCGGTTTGCGAGTATTCTTTGATGAGGTGTGCTTGAACTTTCCTGATCAGAACTGGTATCATTTTTGGGAATGAAAACCTTGCTTAGGAACAATGAACAAATCGTCAAAAAAGGTGTTGCCAATCTTCAAAAGGGCTTTGAGACGGTTGGTGGAAGTTTGATTCTTACCAATCAAAGACTGGTTTTTGAGCCGCACAAGATAAACGTCCAGCGAGGCCCAATTGAAATTGAAATTCATAGCATTCAAGCGGTTGCCAAAGTTTGGACCAAGTTCTTGAATCTGATTCCATTGATTCCGAACTCTCTAGAGGTTCACACCCGGGCGGGCCAAAAATTTCGTTTTGTCCTTTTTGGTCGAGATTCGTGGAAAAGGGAGATTGAATCAAGGCGCTAGCAGGGCATGGGTCTGCGCCATCCGACTTGTTTGAGCCGGAGTGGTTCTCTAGGCAAGGTCAGTGAGATCTTGAATGTCAAATGGCTTTTTATCGGTCATGATGGGATCCATGGAGAATCAACCGATGAAACCAAAAGCCTGGCAAAACAAATTGGGAGTGATCGCAACGGGACTCGTATCTGTTCCTTTCGTGATGAGTGCATTCATGAAAATCAAGGGCGGGCCGGAAATGGCCGAAGGATGGAAGCATTTTGGATGGCCTGAGGGAAGTCAGATGATGGTGGGAGTTCTTGAGATCCTAAGCGTATTGATCTACATGATCCCAAACACCACTTTCATCGGGGCGATCTTGTTGACCGGCTATCTTGGAGGCGCGATTGCCACTCATCTTCGGATGCAGGAAGCCGTACCTTTGCAGGTGATTTTCGGGATCGTGATTTGGGGTGCGCTGTATCTTCGTGACGAACGACTTCGCCAGTTATTGCCCTTTCGGAAGTGAGAAGGGGTGGAATCTCGCTTGAGGGGCCTAGAGCGGCTTGCCTCGAATCTGGGTCACGGACTCGATCAGAATGGGAATTGCCGAGCGCAAAAACAGGATGGCGATCATCAAGCCAATCAGCAGATCCGGCCACTTCGATTGAGTCAAGCCCACCAGGCTTGCGGCAATCAGGACACCAATATTGGAAATGATGTCATTGCGTGAGCAAATCCAGGTCGACTTCATGTTGATGTCATCATCGCGGTGCTTGTACAAAAGAGAAAAGCAGATGGTGTTCGCAAGGAGGGCGAGTCCCCCGATCCAACCCATCGATTCATACGAAGGTAAGGCTGCTGCACTCCAATTGAATCCGGCTTGAGCCAAGACCGAAATGCCAAAGGCGACAATGATGATTCCTTTGAGTAGGGCTGCGGTAGCCCGGGTTTTCTCGCTTTTGTGGAGCACGTACAGGCTGAATCCATAGACGATGGCATCTCCAAGCATGTCGAGGGAGTCAGCCATGAGTGCGGTGGAGTTGGCAATCCACGCGAAAGTGAATTCAACGAAGAACATCAGCAAGTTGATTGCCATAACAATCTTGAGAATGTTCGCCTGTTTGGCTTTTAGGAGGAGTAGCTCTTCTGTTTTATTGGAGCAGCAGTGATCCATTTGGAAACGGTACAGGTTTCTGCCTTGAATTGCGAGACGCTTTCGGTCCAGACTACCGGGAGGTGATCCAGGGTCAGCGGATGGGTGAGTTTAAAAATGCGTGTTTCACCGCTGCTGAAGTCACGCATCCTTCTTTGAGAGTCCGGTGATTCGTTTCAATGGGACGGATCGCTCTGACATAAGATCCCGAATTGCTCGAAATACCTCCCTGAAATGTTCATCGTATCGGGATTCAAGTTCCAGGAGTCGTTTGGACAGCTCCTTGTTCGAATTCAGGACCTCGCGAAGCCGTCCGAAAGTACGCATGATCGAGATATTCACTTGGATTGCCCGCTCGCTCTTGAGCACACTTGAAAGCATCGCTACACCATATTCGGTGAAGACCAGGGGGAGTTTTTGTTTTCCGCCGCGCCCGGTGTTTGAAGTCACAAAATGTGACTTCAAAAAATCCCACTCGTTTTCATAGTTGGAACATAAAGTCAGACGGAAAACGATCTTTGTTTCGCCGGACAGCTTGATTGAGGACTCGGGTTTCTACTTCGTAAAGAAGGGCGAGATCGGAGTCGAGCAGGACCTTTTGGTTTCGAATGAAATAAATTTTGGATTCGATTCCAGCGATAGCAGGATTGGGCATGGCTTTGGAATAGGCAAAAGATAGGCCAACTGACTTCCGCTAGAATCGGGTGAGATAGAGGAAATGAGTGAGGCCTAAAAATTGCTTTGGCTTCGGGACACGGCTATGCTTTTGAAAATGATTCGATACCTGGCACCGCTGATGATCTTTCAATCAATTTGCCTCGCTCAGACATCTCCGGCCCCGGCCCCATCCCCTGCGCCAAAGGGTTGGGCCGAGGAATTCGAGGAGTCCAGGATAGATCCCGTCGGCAATGCACTCAAGCAATCCCGGATTTTGGATGCTGACCCGATTCAAGTGCGGATCAATAAGCTCCTTTGGCTTTTGAACCACAACAACTATCTTCATTATTTTGACCCGGATCAGGATGGAACGGGGAGTCCCCCGTTTCAGGAGCTTGGCGAAAAAGATCAGGCGGAAATCCGCAAGATTTATGGAGACGGTGGCTACGAACTTGATTCCTTGAGATCCACCGAGCAAATTCTTCGGTACAGATGTGGGGGGCATTGCAGTGCTCATGCAAGAAGTTTTGCGAGTTTGCTTGAGGCATCTGGGGTTTCTCGGGATCGAATTCGAATTGTATCTGCCGTCAACAATGAAGATCTAAAAAAGATCTGCCCCGGAAAGCGCGGGCAGGCCAGGAATACAAGCTATCGGGGAGGTGCCTCGGGCCATGTGTTCGTGATGGTGCAGTTGAAGCCTGGCGATGACAAAAGCTGGAGTCTCATCAACACCACGCAGGATCCGTTCCGGCCTTTAAAAGAGGGGCAGTATCGTGGAACGCATAGCAGGGAGTTAGCG
>JAGWXK010000158.1 GCA_018969905.1 Bdellovibrionales bacterium | reverse complement strand
TCGAGGGATCTCCGAAGACTGGATCCGAAGTGAACTCTTGGTGGAGGCAAAAGGCCTGTTCTTGGCCATTCGATCGAGAATGCCGTCCGATCCCGTGATTTTGAAAGGCATTGGTTTTTTAAATTCTTTCTTCCCATACCTTTCAAGTTTGAGCAGGGAACCTGAACATGCTCGACTGGCGGAGTTTCTGAGGGAAGCTGAAAAAACAGATCGCTCACTTAAGGCACTCTCTTTGGCACTTCTCATCTGCGGATTTTTTCGTTTTGAAAAGTCCGCCGTGGTGGAAATTTTGGGCATTGCATGTATCCTTCAGGACATCTCCCTCATTCACTCACCCTTTGGAAACATCGCAGATCTGCCTCAATCCAGGATCCCCCCCGAGGCGAAGAATTTTTTCCAACGGCATCCGATCCATAGTGCGGACCTTCTTGCAAGTTCAACTTCACTCCCGACCACCACCCTCCAGGTAATCCGTCAGCATCACGAAACAAAAAACCGGAAAGGGTTTCCAAACCGAATTGGTGGATCCCAACTGCACCCCATGGCGGAAGCGTTGAGCATCATTAACCAGTACCTGGATCTTCGGGATGCGGGGCTCAGGTCGGAAGCCCTTCGGGAGGGGTTAAGATTCGAAGTTTACCCGAGATACTCCACAGAAATGGTTCGGGCGCTGGAGTCAACTCTTCTCAAAGTCAGCGAATTCCTTTGATTTTGATTTGATGTTTTTTCATTTGTAGCCGGATCCCCTTTTGTTCTAGATTGTGGGCGAAGGAAATGAAAAATGACCAATACCGCAACCATCAAAACGACGATGGGGACCATCGTGATCAAGCTCTTTAATGAAACCGCTCCCAAGACCGTGGAAAACTTTATCGGTCTCGCCATGGGGACCAAGGAATGGATCGATCCGCGCACCCGCGAAAAATTGGTCGGGAAATCCTTGTACGAGGGAACTGTTTTTCATCGGGTCATTCCTGAGTTCATGATTCAAGGCGGCGATCCACTGGGAACCGGAACCGGTGGCCCAGGATACCGGTTTGCCTGCGAAACCAAACCCACTGATCGTTTTGACAAACCCGGAATTCTGGCAATGGCAAATGCAGGTCCCAACACCAATGGCTCACAGTTTTTCATTACAGTGAAGCCGACTCCATGGCTTAGCGGCAACCATACGATCTTCGGAGAAGTGACCTCGGGCATGGATGTGGTACTTCAGATTTCCGGGGTGGATCGTGACCGAATGGATCGCCCGAAAACGGACGTGAAAATCGAGAGCATCACCATTTCATGAAAAACACGCTCCCCCGTTGCAACGGAGTGATTCATCTGCCTCCTCTACCGGGTTCTCCCGGTGCATCCGGTATGGATCCGTCGGAGGCACTGCAAAAAGCGGGTGCGATCGCAGTCCGTGAGGCCCTGATCTTGAAAAAGGAGGGGTTTGACGGAATCATTCTAGAGAATTTCGGAGATGCTCCGTTTTACCCTACAAAAGTCCCGGTTGAAACCGTTGTGGCATTTTCCGTGATCGCAGCCGCCGTTCGGGAATCGGTCTCTCTCCCTCTTGGCATCAATGTACTTAGAAACGATGCGCTTACCGCTCTTTCGCTAGCTGCGGTGACGGGCGCGGATTTTATCCGGGTCAATGTTCTTTCGGGAGTGATGGCCACGGATCAAGGCATCATCGAAGGGCGGGCGTTTGAGCTTCTCCGCGAACGGCAAAGGCTCAATGCGGATCACATCTCGATTCTCGCAGATGTTCATGTAAAACACGCCAAATCCCTCTCTTCCGACAGCCTCAGCCTTGCAATCGAGGAGACTGCGGGACGAGGTGGAGCAGATGCAGTCATCGTCACCGGGAGCACTACAGGAAGGCCCCCCTCACAGGATGAGATTAAGGAAGCCGTTCGAGCGTCCTTGAAATGTTCTGTACCACTTTATGTTGGTAGCGGACTTGATCCGGAGTCTCTAAAGAACCTACCGGATCGAAACATAGGAATGATCGTTGGTTCTACTCTTCGTCGCGGCGGGAAAGCGGGAGCTCCACTTGATTTGAAGCGCATCCGGTCCTTTATTGCAGCTCAAAAAAAGTGGAAGAAATCAGGCAATGGCAAGTCTCGGAAGTCTTCTACTTAGAAGACTTGGCAGACGCAGTAAGCCGAAAAATAGTCCAAGGCCATCCCGGCCTGTGCGCAAACACGCTCGTCCAACCCTTGCACATCCGCGAAAGGCCGCCCCCGAACCTGATGAGGGTACAAAGGTGGTTGCCCTTGACCTGGTCAGGCCGACCGGGGCCCTAAAGAAAAGCATTGAGTCTTTCCTTTTGGATCAAAGATCCGAGAACACTCGGAAGGCTTATTCAAAAGATTTGAAGCGATTTCTGAAATACTGGCTTGAACGCAGAGAACGAATCGGCCTTCTGACACTCGATCGCGGTCTTGTCATCGGATACAAGGACAGTCTTCTTTCCGAGGGGCTTGAACACACCACTGTTGACCGACATCTTGCCTCGCTACGCAGTTTTTTTCGCTGGCTAGTTGAGGACGGCCATATTGATAAAAACCCTGCTGAAAACGTTCGGTTTCTTAATCCAAAACGTGAATCAAAAACCCAAGGGTTTACCGATGAAGAAGTTCAAAAGGTTCTGAAGGGGCCTGACCTCCACACTCGAACCGGCAGCCTTCATTATGCGATTCTGATGGTGCTGTTTTACTGTGGTCTTCGGCGCTCTGAGCTTTGCGATCTACGAATGAACCAGATTCAGACGGAGCGAGGTTATCGGTTTTTCAGACTTCGTGGAAAAGGAAACGCCGAACGGATTGTGGTGATTCGGGATCCGGTTTGGAATGCGATTGAACACTACCTTTATGTGAATCGGAAGACGCTCTCTGGAGATCAGCCGCTTTTCACCCCGATCCGGAACAATCGCACTCTCCGGATCGAAAAGCCGATTGATTCATCTTTGGTTTTTTACATTGTTCGAAAGTATTCCAATCTTGCCGGGAT
>JAGWXK010000056.1 GCA_018969905.1 Bdellovibrionales bacterium | reverse complement strand
GGCTCAATCCGCATGATGAACACTCCTGGATGATTCCGGTCTGCAAGACCGAGGCGAATCGCGATGTTGGAGTGGATGAGCTTTTGCTTCAGGTTTCAAAGCATCAGGAGTATCTCGAAAAATCCGGCAGAAAAGCCGAAAAAACGAAGGCTTTTTTGCGCGAGGAGCTTGTGGACATTCTGATCGAAGGGCTTCGGAGTTCGCTTGATTCGGTGCTTGCCACCGATGGCGGTGAGCAGTTGCTCGATCAACTGTACAGAAAAGAGATTGCGCCTTATGAAGCCGCGAAGCTGCTCTCAGGGCAGACGAAGGATTAGGCATTTGGTTCAAAGGTGGGTGTAGGTTCCGCTGACGATCGTTGTCTGCGAGCAAATGATCCGGATCTTTACTGTTTCAGGAAATATCGATGGGTTTACCAGCGTAAACGGAAGACTCGAGTTTGCGGGGATGGAGAAGTTCTGACCATGGGAGTTGACCAGTGAAATGTGATCCGGTGGGTTCGAGCAGCTTCCCGCCGAATCGCAGGTTTCCCAAATGCTTGCGTTGCAACCGGTGGCTGGAAAGGGACTGGCATTGGTTACGCTGATAGTTTCCGAGGGATCTGTGGTTGTATGGTTGTTCGGATTAAAACTCAGGTTGGGCGGATTTGTGCCGGCAGCAACATTGAATGCCTCCGACACGCGCCAATTTGAATTGTTACAGTTTGCCTTCACCTTGAAGGATCTTGGATTGCTATTCCATGCAATGTTGATGGTTTTCGTGATGGTAGCCCCGACCGCGAGGTTGAAGGAAGACGTATCCGCAAGTGTAATGCCCGGGTAGTTGTTTTGATTTATTTCCTCGGCCTGAGTGTTGCTTACCAGGTAAGCCGAACAATTTGCTCCGGGTTCATTTCCGTTATTTTTGTAGGTGATCGTGCGGGTCTGTGTTCCTGAATTCGGGAGAAACGCGGGAACTGAATGGTTTGGCAAAGGTGGGACGATTTCCAAAAACGGAGAGGGAGTTCCCGCTGCCACGGTGAATCCGGCGGAAAGCCAGCTTGAGTTTCCGCATAAAGCCTTTATTTTGAATTTTCGTTCCACGGATGCCCAGGATGCAGAGAGGGCGACGGAGGCCTGTCCTCCGCTTGCAGAAAGGCTAAATGTGGAATTCGGGTAAGAAAGGAAGATGCCCGCCGGAGCAGGGGGCAAGTTTGTTGCATGGTCGACCAGGCTCAGGGAACAATTGGAGGCTCCTGCCGGTGTGGGGTTGATGATGGAGCCCGTAAGTGCCTGGGATCCCGAGGCAAAAAATGAGGGCATCGAATAGGATTGAAAGGAAAAGGTGATTTCCGGGAGATATTGTCCGGCCAGGAAGGTGAACACTCCTGGAGAGACAAAATCCACATTTCCTGAACTGCAGAGCACGCGGATTTTTGC
The DNA here is from genome assembly GCA_018969905.1 of Bdellovibrionales bacterium. GTDB lineage: Bacteria > Bdellovibrionota > UBA1018 > UBA1018 > CAIMNF01 > CAIMNF01. Next base: position 17,079 of record JAGWXK010000056.1, on the reverse strand, counting down.
GGTACGCTGGGTCCCGGACCATGTCGCTTGAATGAAAAGCTGTTTTGTTCCTGTGATGGCAGGGATGGAAAAATTCATACCTCCGACCAGGGTCATTCCCTGAGTGACAGGCGCATTAGTGTTTCCTTCTTCAACCAGCGTGGCAGTGCAACCACCCGCCGGAGCGCTCCCAGTGTTTCGAAGAGTCACCGGATGCTGATAGTTCACAATCTGAGTCGTGGTCATGGAGGGAATGGTGTAAGCCGTACTTTGGGAAAGGCTCAGGGATGCGCCCTGTCCCGCGGAATTGTCAGAAGAGTCACTGAATTCGGCCGTGATGGTTCCACCAGATAGGGAGATGTTGGAGTCGCAGCTGATGGAAAAGCTTCCCGATTGTGCACCCGAATTCGGAACGTGGTTCAAGTTCACGGTGATTGGAGTCAGAATGTTGGGCGCAACCGTGAAAGGGATGTTCGAGGCGATCGAAAATTGGGGTGATGATCCTGAAGCAAAAGTGGCCACGCAAGAGGTTGCGGGGGTGGAACCCGTGTTTTTCACGTAAAACACCCGCGATGAATTCGCATTCACGATCCCTGCATCGATCAACCCTTGAATGAAGGAAAGAGAGGGGAGGCTCTGGCTCGAGCCAACCGAGCTCGGACTGAAAAAGCAGGATCTGGCTTGATCCTGGGCTACGATGACCACCGGTGTGCAGTCATTGGAGCCTGTGAGCGAAGAGCATTCCGCAAAACTGGAGTAATAGGTCATGGTTCCGGAGGAGGCGCTGTGACAGCCCGGAAGAACGCTCTCCATTGTTTTTTGAATGCAGGAGCTAAGGAGGAGAAGTGAGAAAACAGAGGCCCACCATTGGGCGCCACGCCTGAAATTCATGAAATTCCCCCCAAGTGATAGAATAGAGGATTTTCCACGGTACCGCCACGGCTTATTTTTAAACTTAACCAGTGTAATTAATTGGCGATCTCCCGGTGCCGGAATGAGGAAGCTGAAGGCCCGTTCAGGTTTTCGATTGACAAAAAAGACCCCTGATATGCAAGATACATCGTTATTGAGAGTCTGAAGGGTTTCGCTTTGCCGTTTTCCGTAAGGATTTTGGCTCTGCTCTACTCAGATCGAAATAAGGATCTAAGCTGGATTAGCTCAGTTGGTAGAGCAGCTGTTTTGTAAACAGCAGGTCATCGGTTCGAGTCCGGTCTCCAGCTCCATTTCCTCATTTCGCAGGCTCAAAGATGGTGAGGTTCCGGAGCGGTCAAACGGACCAGACTGTAAATCTGGCGGCGTCAGCCTTCGAAGGTTCGAGTCCTTCCCTCACCACCATTCCGCGAAAAGGATTGTAGGCGTGGAAGGGGCATTTGAAATTTTGGGCGGGAGTAGCTCAATTGGCTAGAGTATCAGCCTTCCAAGCTGAGGGTTGCGGGTTCGAGACCCGTCTCCCGCTCCAATTTTCAAATTCTCCAATCAATGAAATCAATCAGATCGATGCTGATGTAGCTCAGGGGTAGAGTACTCCCTTGGTAAGGGAGAGGTCGTGGGTTCAAATCCCATCATCAGCTCCACTGATTTCTCGGGCCAGGTCAAAAAAAAACTGGAATGTTTCGGGTTTTTCTTGGTATGACCTAGCAAATCACCAGAAAATCTGTGAACTATTTCTTGAATCGAAAGGGAAGACGACATGTCTAAAGAAAAATTTGAGCGGTCAAAACCGCACTGTAACATCGGAACAATCGGTCACGTCGACCACGGGAAGACGACTCTGACTTCTGCAATCACCAAGGTGCTTGCAAAAGCAGGGAAGGCAAAAGCGATGGACTATGCTTCCATTGACAAATCCCCTGAAGAAAAAGAGCGCGGGATCACCATCAACACGACTCACGTGGAATATGAAACCGATTCCCGCCACTATGCGCACGTTGACTGTCCTGGTCACGCCGACTACGTGAAGAACATGATCACCGGTGCTGCTCAGATGGACGGCGCGATTCTTGTGGTTTCTGCAGCTGATGGACCAATGCCTCAGACCCGCGAACACATCCTTCTTGCCCGTCAGGTGGGTGTTCCCGCGATCGTGGTGTTCCTCAACAAGTGCGACATGGTTGATGATGCAGAACTCGTTGACCTCGTAGAGATGGAAGTTCGCGAACTTCTCTCCAAGTACAATTTCCCAGGGGACGCGATTCCAGTCGTTCGCGGTTCGGCGCTGAAGGCGTCTGAAGGTGATGCTGGCGAATTCGGTGAGCCTTCGATCATGAAGCTCATGGAAGCTGTGGATAAATACATCCCTCAGCCTGCTCGTGTTCTTGACAAGCCTTTCCTTATGCCTGTGGAAGATGTGTTCTCGATCTCTGGTCGCGGAACCGTTGTTACCGGCCGTATCGAGCGCGGTGTTTTGAAAGTGGGCGATGAAATCGAAATCATCGGGATCCGTCCAACCACCAAGACCACCATCACTGGTATCGAAATGTTCCGTAAGCTCCTCGATTCAGGTGAAGCGGGAGACAACATCGGTGCGCTTCTTCGCGGTACCAAAAAAGAAGAAGTTGAGCGTGGACAAGTTCTGGCGAAGCCGGGTTCTGTCACTCCTCACAAAAAATTCAAGGGTGCTGCGTACATTCTCACCAAAGAAGAAGGCGGACGTCACACTCCATTCTTCAAAGGCTATCGCCCTCAGTTCTACTTCCGTACTACGGACGTGACTGGTGTCGTTACTCTTCCTGAGAATGTTGAAATGGTGATGCCAGGAGACAACATTTCCATGGAAGTGGAGCTCATCACTCCAATCGCAATGGAAAAAGATCTTCGTTTCGCAATTCGCGAAGGCGGTCGTACCGTAGGTGCGGGCGTTGTTTCCGAAATCGTAGAATAATTTCACTTGACGGGTGGCTCCGGGTTCCGGAGCCACCTGTTTTTTTTAAATTGGAGATTGGCTCCAAGAGTCCGGAGGCCGGTAGCTCCAATGGTAGAGCAACGGATTCCAAATCCGTGGGTTGTGGGTTCGAATCCCTCCCGGCCTGCCAAAACTGACAGGTAAACAAGACAAGAACAGGTCGATAAAAACAGGTCATGGAAAACCAAAGACAAAAATGGGTTAACTTAGTTTTCACTGCGGTGGCGATTCTCGTCGCAGGGGTTTCTTTTGTCGGGTTTTCGAAGCTGAGTGCGGTATACAATCTTGAGAGCTCGATCAAGCAGATTGATCTTGTGATCCGCTTCGGATCCCTTTTGTTCGGAGCCGCGCTGGGTTTTGGCCTGTACATCAATGACAAATCGAATGCCTTCATGAACGAAGTGGTTCTAGAGATGGTTCGGGTAACCTGGCCTGCATCCAAGGAAACCACCAACGCAACCTTGTGGGTGGTGATTTTTGTATTGATTGCCGGTGCGATGCTCGGTGCATTTGATTCACTTTGGGCGTGGATCATCAAGATGGTTTTATAGATATGGAAAATACACAGAATACAGCTCCGGAGATGGCCTGGTACGTCGTTCACACTTATTCCGGGTTTGAACACAAGGTGAAGCTTTCCCTTGAGGAGCGCTCCAAACAGCTTAAAAAAGAACAGTTCTTCGGAGAGGTCGTGGTTCCCGAAGAAAACGTGGTTGAACTGGTCAAGGGCCAGAAACGAACCACCAAAAGAAGATTTTTTCCGGGGTACATCCTCGTAAAAATGATCCTGACCGATGAAACCTGGCACATCGTGAAGAACACGCCAAAGGTAACCGGATTCGTGGGCGACAAGCTCAAGCCCGTACCGGTTTCCGAAGCCGAAATTCAAAAGATGACCAACCGGATTGTCGAAGGTCAGGCAAAACCCCGTCCTCGTGTTTCCTTCCAGGAAGGTGAAAACGTGAAAGTGGTGGATGGTCCATTCTCCAACTTCAACGGTGTCATCGAGGAAGTGAACCACGACAAGGGCAAGGTAAAAGTATTGGTGAGCATCTTCGGACGCTCAACTCCCGTTGAACTTGATTTTATTCAAGTTGAAAAAGTTTGATATTTCTGATAGGAAGTTACGCTTATGGCAAAAAAGGTTACTGGACAAATTAAGTTACAAATCCCTGGCGGAGCTGCGAACCCTGCGCCCCCGGTAGGACCTGCACTCGGACAACGTGGTGTTAACATTATGGAATTCTGCAAGGCGTTCAATGCAAAGACCGCCGACCAGAAGGGCATGGTGATCCCGGTGATCATCACCGTGTATTCCGATCGTTCGTTCACTTTCATCACGAAGACCCCTCCTGCGGCAGTTCTTCTTTTGAAAGCTGCGAAGCTTGAAAAGGGATCCGGCGAGCCAAACCGCAAAAAGGTGGGCTCCGTGACCAAGAAGCAAATTGAAGACATCGCAAAAATCAAGATGCCGGATTTGAATGCGGCAACCATTGAGACTGCGATGCACTCGATCGAAGGAACCGCAAAAAGCTGCGGTCTGACGGTTCAGGGTTAACCCGTCCCGAAAGGGACTGTTTTTGGGAGCTACCGGTAAAATCCGGGGCGTTTGCACCAAGGAGAACAAAATGGCGAAGAAAAAAGCGGATGCCGCTGAAAAAGCAGGCACTCCAAAAGATCCAATCACAAAAAGATACGGCAAGCGTTATGCTGCTGCTGCGGCACAAGTTGATCCCGTAAAAATCTACGGCATCGACCAGGCTTTCGAACTTCTCTGCAAGCTGAACTCTGCAAAGTTCGACGAAACCATCGATGCGGCTTTCAGTCTTGGTGTTGATACCAAGCAGGGCGATCAGCAGGTTCGTGGAGCGGTTGTGCTTCCACACGGAACCGGCAAAAAACTTAAAATTGCGGTTGTGGCAAAAGGCGAGAAGGCAAAGGAAGCGGAAGCTGCCGGTGCGGATATCGTCGGCGCTGACGACCTGATCGAGAAGATCCAGGGTGGATTCCTTGATTTCGACAAGTTGATTGCAACTCCGGATATGATGGTAGCGATCTCCAAAGTCGGTAAGATCCTTGGACCGCGCGACCTCATGCCAAACCCGAAGCTCGGCACCGTGACTCTCGATGTTGCAAAAGCAATCAACGAGCAACGCAAAGGTAAGGTTGAATACCGCGCTGAAAAAGCGGGTATTGTTCATGTAAAAGTAGGAAAGAAATCTTTCGGCGCGCAAAAGCTGAAGGAAAACTTCCTCGCGGTCGCGGGAGCTGTGATGCGTTCAAAGCCGCCCACCAGCAAGGGAACTTATCTCAAGGCGATCACGATCGCTTCAACCATGGGACCCGGAATCAAGCTTGATGTGGCGAGCGCCGCATCTTCAGGCTGATTGAAATAAGGAGAGATTCAAATGGATCGCACAAATAAGGAAACACTTGCAGGCAGTCTTCGTGACAAGTTCGGTAAAGCGAACATTGCCCTGTTTGCAGATTACAAAGGTTTGAAGTCCACTGAAGCAGATGCTCTGCGCCGCGCTCTTCGCGCGAAGCAAGCTGAAGTGAAGGTGCTCAAAAACAACATCGGCCGTCTGGTCACCAAGGGTGGCGAGATGGGCGAGGATGCAAAAGGATTGATGGACCGTGTGGTGGGTCCTACTCTTGTTGCATTTGCGTACGGAGATCCTGCGGGAGCAGCAAAAGTGCTGAACGACTTCGCAAAGGATCACGAAGCGCTCAAGATCAAGGAAAGTCTGTTCGGGAAAAAGCTTCTTTCGCCTGCTGAGGTTTCTCAGCTTGCGGAACTTCCCTCCAGAGAAGTCCTTTTGTCGATGCTACTTTCGACCCTCAATGGGCCTATCCGTAGCTTCGTAACCGTACTGGGTCAGCTCGAAAAGAAACGAACTGAAGCAGCTCCGGCTCAAAACACCTAACCCCCTGATAAAGAAGAGGAATGTCGTATGTCTACCGTAACTAAAGAACAAGTAATTACCTATATCGAAAACCTTTCTGTGATCGATCTTTCCAACCTGGTGAAAGAACTCGAAACCAAGTTCGGCGTATCAGCTGCTCCGGTAGCTGTGGCAATGGCTGGTGGCGCAGCAGGTGGCGCAGCGGCTGCTGCTGAGAAGACTGAATTTGATGTCGTTCTCACCTCCGGTGGCGACAACAAGATCAACGTCATTAAAGAAGTTCGTGCAATCACCGGTCTCGGCTTGAAAGAAGCAAAAGACCTCGTGGAAGGCGCGCCTAAGTCTGTAAAAGAAGGCGTAGCGAAAAAAGACGCAGAAGAAATGAAGAAGAAGCTGGAAGCAGCTGGAGCAAAAGTAGAGCTCAAGTAATTGAGCCCTGTTCCTCTTCAATGGATTCAATGGATAGGCGCAGACCGAAAAGAAGCTCGGTTTGTGCCTATCCTATTGTGTTTTTGACATTTTGAAGTTAGTTTCTGGGGTTCGGATAAATCCCAAATTGCGATTCGAGCTTTGGCCAGTACGGAATATGGCCTACCCGGAGAGGGTGGATGGATGCACCTCCTCTTGGATGATGACCGCGCAGCGGTCTATCGAGTAGGCGAAAAAATTGTCTGGTTGCAAACGATAAACCTGGTTTGTGTTTTTTGGCTAAAGGAGAATTCATGAGTGCACCATTCACCGAAGGGCAACGCGTAAGGCGCGAGTTTTCGAAAATCAAAACTCCCCTTGAGATCCCAAATCTGATCGAGCTCCAGCGCAGGTCATATGACAAGTTCCTGCAGGCTGACGTTCCCGCTGACAAGCGTGCGAACATCGGGCTCCAGGCAGTATTCAAATCCATTTTCCCGATCGAGGATTTCGACAAAACCTCGGCACTTGAATTCGAGAGCTACAACCTCGAACGTCCAAAATATGATGTTCAGGAATGTCGTCAACGCGGAATGACTTTCGCGGCCCCTCTTAAGATCACCGTGCGCCTTGTGGTTTTCGATGTTGAGGAAGAAACCGGCAATCGCAACATCCGCGACATCAAAGAACAAGAAGTTTACATGGGCGAAATTCCTCTCATGACCGAGAGTGGATCGTTCATCATCAACGGCACCGAGCGCGTGATCGTGAGCCAGTTGCACCGTTCTCCGGGTGTGATTTTCACCCACGACCAGGGCAAGACCCACTCCTCCGGAAAAATCCTGTACTCGGCGCGCGTCATCCCGCACCGCGGATCCTGGCTTGATTTCGAATTCGATCACAAGGATTTGCTGTACGCTCGTATTGACCGCAAGCGCAAGCTTCCTGCGACCACTCTTTTAAAGGCGCTCGGGTACTCTGTTCCTGAGATCCTGAACTACTTCTACAAGATCGAAAAGATCCAGATCGAAGGCGAAGGCAAGTCTGCCAAATACTTCAAGATCGTGGACCTTGAGATCCTCTCCGGTCAGCGCGCGGAAGAAGACATCATTGATCCGAAGACCAAGGAAGTCATCGTTCGCAAGAACCGCAAGTTCACCAAGGCTGTGCTCAAAAAGGTTGAGGAAGCCGGCATCAAGCGCCTCGAAGTTCCTGTTGAGGCGGTCATTGGCCGCGTGATCTCGGAAGACCTCGTCGACAACAAAACCGGCGAAGTGCTGTTTGAGTCGAACGAAGAAATCACCGAAGCCAAGCTCAAGGACGCAATGGCGCGCAAGGTGAAAGAGTTGAAGGTGATTTATACCGACAACCTCACCTACGGACCATTCGTTCGCGAAACCCTGCTCGTCGACAAGATCAACACTCCGGAAGAAGCGTTGATCGACATCTACAAGCGGATGCGTCCGGGAGATCCTCCGACTCTAGACGCTTCCAAGGTTCTATTCGAGAATCTGTTCTTCAATGCGGATCGCTATGACCTGTCATTGGTCGGTCGACTCAAGCTCAACTACAAGTTCCCCGAGAACAAGGAGAGCCGCGAGTCAACGACGCTTACTAAAGAAGACATTCTCAGCACTCTTTTCTATCTCTGTGAATTGAACAACGGCCGTGGAACGATCGATGATATCGACCACCTCGGAAACCGTCGGGTTCGCGCGGTGGGTGAATTGGTCGAGAACCAGTTCCGCATCGGTCTTGTCCGGATGGAACGCGCTGTAAAAGAGCGCATGAGTATCCAGGAGATCGAAACTCTGATGCCGCATGACCTCATCAACCAGAAGCCGGTATCGGCTGTGGTAAAAGAGTTCTTCGGATCAAGCCAGCTCTCCCAGTTCATGGATCAGACCAACCCGTTGTCTGAAGTGACCCACAAGCGTCGTCTTTCGGCGCTCGGGCCCGGAGGTTTGACCCGGGATCGCGCAGGTTTCGAAGTGCGCGACGTTCACAACACTCACTACGGACGGATTTGTCCGATCGAGACTCCAGAAGGACCAAACATCGGTCTTATCGCGTCTCTTTCCACCTTTGCCCGGGTGAACGAGTTCGGATTCATTGAGACTCCGTACCGCGTGATCAAGGAGCGCAAGGTTTCGGAAGAAATCCAATTCTTCACTGCGACCGAAGAGGAAAACAAGGTCATTGCCCAGGCGAACCCTGAAGCCCTTGCCAAGAAGAAATTCGAAGGCGAAGTGGCTCCAGCCCGTCGTAAGGGTGAATTCGCGCTCGTCAATCCTGACGACGTTGAGCTCATGGATGTATCGTCAAATCAGCTCGTCTCGATTGCGGCATCCCTGATTCCGTTCCTCGAGCATGACGACGCGAACCGGGCCCTCATGGGATCGAACATGCAACGTCAAGCGGTACCACTTCTTCGCTCCAAGGCTCCGTTCGTCGGAACCGGGATCGAGCGCGTGGTTGCCCGTGATTCAGGCCATGTGATCACTGCCAAGCACGAAGGTGAAGTGATCATGGTGGACGGCGGTAAGATCGTGGTTCGCAGAACCGATGATCTGGCCGAAGATGAATCCGGCGTCGACATCTACAACCTTACCAAGTACATGCGTTCCAACCAGAACACCTGCGTTAATCAGCGTGCGGTGGTTCGGGTCGGCGACAAGGTGACTGTGGGCGATGTGCTTGCAGATGGTCCTTCCACCGATGCAGGTGAATTGGCGCTCGGTCAGAACATGCTAGTGGCGTTCATGCCATGGGGTGGATACAACTTCGAGGACTCGATCCTCATCTCCGAGCGCGTGATCAAGGACGACGTCTTCACTTCGGTTCACATCGAAGAGTATGAGTGCGTTGGCCGTGATACCAAGCTCGGCAAGGAAGAAATCACCCGCGACATTCCAAACGTCGGCGAAGAGGCCCTGAAGGACCTCGACGAAAGCGGAATCATCCGGATCGGTGCGGAAGTGAAGCCTGGCGACATTCTTGTCGGTAAGGTCACTCCAAAAGGCGAGACTCAGCTCTCTCCAGAGGAAAAGCTCCTTCGCGCGATCTTCGGTGAAAAGGCCGGCGACGTTAGGGATACTTCGCTTCGTGCTCCATCCGGAGTCTATGGAACCATCATCAATGCCCAGGTCTTCGCACGCGAAGGCACCGAGCTCGATGAGCGCTCCAAGCAGATTCTCGAAGAGCAGATCGCAAAGATCCGTCGCGATGAAAAAATCGAAATCGATGCAATCAAGCGCACCACTTATGAGCGCGTAGCGAAGGCACTCGGTGGCGCCGCTACCACCGGCAAGCTCCTCTCGGAAGACGGCTCGGAAGAGTTGCTCTCCAAGGGACAGAAGCTTGACCTTGCGACGCTCGAGAAGGTTCCATTCGAACTCATCGGCTTCATTCCAGTGAAGAGCGATCTCGAGCAGGAAATCACCAATCTCGTGAAGGCTGCGAAGAATCGTGTTGAAGCGGTTCGTTTCGTATTCCGCGAGAAGACCGAAAAGCTCAAGCGCGGGGACGAACTTGCTCCGGGCGTGATCAAGATGGTGAAGGTCCAGATCGCAATCAAGCGGAAGCTTCAGGTGGGCGATAAGATGGCCGGACGTCACGGAAACAAAGGGGTGATCTCCAGAATCATGCCGCTCGAAGACATGCCGTTCACGGCAGATGGTCGTCCGGTGGACATGGTTTTGAATCCACTCGGGGTTCCGTCGCGGATGAACATCGGGCAGCTTCTTGAGTTGACTCTCGGCTGGGCTGCAAAAGGCCTGGGCGACAAGCTCACTCACTATATGGAGCAGTACAAGCCGGACAATATCCGCAAGCTCCTAAAAGAGCTCTACACGGACAAGTCTGTTCACGATTACCTTGCGAAGGCATCGGATGCGGATGTGGTGAAGATGGCCCGTCACTTGAAGGACGGAGTTCACTTTGCTTCTCCTGTGTTTGATGGCGCTTCTGAGGCGGACATCGAAAAGGTATTGAAACTTGCGGATCTTCCGACCCTCGGAAAGACCACTCTGTATGACGGAGTCAGCGGCGAGCCGTTCGCCGAGGAAGTGACCGTCGGCGTGATGTACATCTTGAAACTCCACCACCTGGTGGAAGAAAAGATCCACGCACGAAGCATTGGTCCATACAGCTTGGTGACGCAGCAACCTCTCGGCGGTAAAGCGCAATTCGGAGGTCAGCGTCTCGGGGAGATGGAAGTTTGGGCGCTCGAAGCTTATGGAGCAGCCCATGCACTTCAGGAATTCTTGACCGTGAAGTCGGATGACGTCACGGGCCGGAACCGGATGTATGAAGCGATTGTGAAAGGTGAGCAGCTCCTTGAGCCGGGCCTTCCAGAGTCGTTCAACGTTCTGGTGAAGGAACTTCAGTCCCTCGCGCTCAACGTGGAGTTGATCGAGGAAGAAGATAACAAAGAGTTGAAGGCAGACTTACTCTAAAAAAATCGGCGTGGGCCCCGTGGGGGCTCACGCCAAAAATTAAAGAGGGCAAGACGATGAAAGATTTATTGAACTTTTTTGACAAGCCGAAAGATCCACTAAGCTTCAAAGGGATCCGCATTTCCCTGGCTTCTCCCGAGAAAATCCGTGAATGGAGTTTCGGAGAAGTGAAGAAGCCGGAAACCATCAACTACCGGACGTTCAAGCCGGAGCGGGATGGTCTTTTCTGTGCGAAGATCTTCGGGCCGGTTAAGGACTACGAATGTAACTGCGGTAAGTACAAGCGAATGAAGCACCGTGGAGTTGTGTGCGAGAAGTGCGGAGTGGAAGTAATCCAGTCCAAAGTTCGTCGCGAACGCTTAGGCCACATTGAGCTTGCCACTCCGGTTGCTCACATCTGGTTCTTGCGCTCCCTTCCATCAAGGATGGGCGCACTTCTCGATTTCACCCTGAAGGATCTTGAGAAGGTCATGTACTGCGAATCCTATGTGGTGATCGATTCCGGTAATTCTGGGGTAGAGGCGGGAACCGTTCTTACCGAAGAAAAGCATCATCAGATGCTTTCAGAAGGCCTTGCCTTCACTGCTGGTATGGGTGGGGAAGCGATCCGTGAATTGCTGAAAAAGATCGACCTCGATCTTCTCTCTCGCACTCTTCGTCGCGACCTGAAATCCACTACCTCTGAAGCGCAGAAGACCAAGCTCAGCAAGCGCCTTACCGTTGTAGAAGCATTCAAGTCCAGCGGCACCAACAAGCCTGAATGGATGATGCTCGATGTGATCCCTGTGATCCCACCTGAACTTCGCCCGCTCGTTCCACTTGATGGAGGCCGTTTTGCGACCTCAGACCTGAACGATCTTTACCGCCGCGTGATCAACCGGAACAACCGTCTCCGTCGCCTGGTGGAACTCAATGCTCCGGACATCATCATCCGCAACGAAAAGCGCATGCTTCAGGAATCGGTAGATGCATTGTTCGACAATGGCCGCCGCGGAAAGGTTTTCACCGGTCCGAACAAGCGTCCGCTCCGCTCCCTTTCAGACATGCTGAAAGGAAAGCAGGGTCGTTTCCGTCAGAACCTTCTCGGAAAGCGCGTGGATTATTCCGGCCGTTCTGTGATCGTGGTTGGACCGGAACTCCGCCTGCATCAGTGTGGTCTTCCAAAGGTGATGGCACTCGAACTGTTTAAGCCGTTCATCTACAACAAGCTCATTGAGTATGGCTATGTCACCACCATCAAGTCTGCGAAGAAGATGGTAGAACAGCAGCGCCAGGAAGTCTGGGACATTCTCGAAGAAGTGGTCAAGGAGCATCCGGTTCTCCTGAACCGTGCGCCGACCCTTCACCGTCTCGGGATCCAAGCCTTCGAACCGCTTCTGATCGAAGGAAAAGCGATCCAGCTTCACCCGCTCGTCTGTACCGCATTCAACGCGGACTTCGACGGTGACCAGATGGCCGTTCACGTTCCTCTTTCGATCGAAGCCCAGATCGAAGCGCGCGTGCTCATGATGTCGACCAATAACATTCTTTCGCCCGCACACGGAAAGCCGATCATTGTTCCATCCCAGGACATCGTTCTTGGAATGTACTACATGACTCGCGAGCGTCCGTTTGCTCGTGGTGAAGGCAAGATTTTCTCGAATCCAACCGAAGTCCGCTTCGCGTTTGATTCCGGAATCGTCGACCTTCAGGCCAAAATCAAGTGCCGGATCCATGGCAAGCTCGAGGACACTACTGTGGGTCGCGCGCTTTTGTCCGAGATCGTGCCACTCGAGATGGAGTTCAAGACCTACAACAAGGTTCTTGGCAAAAAGGAACTCGCAGAACTCATCGATATTTGTTTCCGCAAGACCGGAAACAAAAAGACCGTGATTTTCGCAGATCAGATCATGCAAACCGGTTTCCGTCAGGCGATGAAGGCCGGAATCTCGATCTCGATCCATGACATGATCATTCCAGGCGAGAAAAAGGCTTTGATCGACGCAGCCTATGCCCAGGTTCATGAGATCGAAAACCAGTACGTGGAAGGTCTCATCACCGATGGCGAGCGCTACAACAAGGTGATCGACATTTGGGCCCAGACCGCAGAACAGGTCACGAGCGCGATGATGAAACACATCTCCACTCAGACCTACCATGCCCCCGAAAACTGGAAAGGGAAGGACAAGACCATCACCGGTCCTGCGTTCAACTCGGTCTACATCATGGCTGACTCCGGAGCCCGGGGTTCGAACGCCCAGATCCGTCAGCTTGCCGGTATGCGGGGCCTCATGGCCAAGCCAAGCGGCGAGATCATTGAGACTCCGATCATCGCGAACTTCCGCGAAGGTCTCTCGGTCCTCCAGTACTTCGTATCCACTCACGGAGCGCGTAAAGGTCTTGCCGATACCGCTCTCAAGACTGCGAACTCAGGATATCTGACCCGCCGTCTCGTGGATGTGGCGCAGGATGTGATCGTAACTCAGCCTGATTGCGGAACCACAGACGGGATCGTGATGACTCCGCTCATCGAAGCGGGTGAAGTGATCGAGACCCTGAGCAACCGGATTCTTGGTCGCGTGACTCTGGAAGATGTACTCGATCCAGTGAGCGGTGATGTTCTGTACAAGACCGGCACCCTCCTTCAGGAAGATGAAGTGAAGGCGATCGAACTTGCGGGAGTCGACAAGGTACTGATTCGTTCAGTGCTGACCTGTCAGGCCCGCTGGGGAATCTGTGCTGCTTGTTACGGACGAGATCTCGCTCGCGGACGGATGGTGAACAACGGTGAAGCAACCGGTGTCATCGCCGCCCAGTCGATCGGGGAACCTGGAACCCAGCTCACCATGCGTACCTTCCACATCGGGGGCGCGGCTTCCAGATCTGCAGAACAATCCACCCTTCAGGCGAAGACCAAGGGAACTCTCAAGTTCTTTAACGTAAACACCGTTAAAGCGCGCGATGGCTCTCTCACGGTTCTGAGCCGCAACGGTGAGATCGCTGTGATCGATTCCAACAACCGTGAGCGCGAGCGCTATGCAATCGTCTACGGAGCCAAGCTCCTTCTTACCGAGGGAACTCCGGTAGAACGGGGTGCCGTGATCGCCGAGTGGGATCCGTATTCCACTCCGATCATCTCTGAAGTGGGCGGAAAGCTCGTGTACGAAGACCTCGAAGAAGGTCTCACCATGCAAGAGCAGTTCGATGCCGTTACCGGTCTCTCGCACAAGGTGATCATCGAGTCCAAGACCGACAAGCGTCCGAAGGTTCTCATCACCAATGCAAAAGGCGATGTGATCCAGGTTCCTGGCTCCCAGCGTATGGGTCGCTACAACCTGCCAGTCGGATCAAACCTGATTGTTGCCGATGGAACCGAGATCCAGCCTGGAGATCTTCTTGCGAAGATCCACCGCGAAACCTCCAAGACCAAGGACATCACCGGGGGTCTTCCACGGGTTGCCGAGCTTTTCGAAGCGCGCAAGCCGAAGGATGCATCCGTGGTTTCCGAAATCGACGGAACCGTTTCTTTCGGGAAGGACACCAAAGGCAAGCGTAAGGTACTCGTGACTCCGGACGACGGAGGCGAAGCCCGTGAATATCTCATCGGAAAAGGCCGCCACTTGTCTGTGAACGAGGGCGACTACGTGAAGAAGGGCGAACCGCTCGTGGATGGTCCGATCAATCCACACGATATCTTGCGCGTTCTTGGCGACAAGGCGCTTGCGAAGTATCTCGTGGATGAAGTCCAGGAAGTCTATCGACTCCAGGGTGTGAAGATCAACGACAAGCACATCGAGATCATCGTTCGTCAGATGCTCCGTAAGGTGAAGGTCATCGACAACGGTGATACCCGCTTCTTGTCAGGTGAATCTGTTGAGCGTTTCGCGTACGAGGAAGAAAACCGCAAGGTTCTGGCAAATGGCGGCCAAGCTGCTACCTGCGAGCCGCTCCTCCTCGGGATCACGAAGGCGTCCCTCACCACCGAGAGCTTCATCTCGGCTGCTTCCTTCCAGGAAACCACCAAGGTACTCACTGAAGCTGCAATCACCGGTAAGGTCGACTACCTGAAGGGTCTGAAGGAAAACGTGATCATGGGTCGTTTGATTCCTGCCGGAACCGGACTTGCGAAGTATCGCAACCTCGCAGCCAAAGTGATCGAGACTAGCGTGGATACAGCTCCAAGCCAGGAGATTGAGACCGCTTCGTTCCGCACCATGTAAGTAATTTCGTTTTGTGGGCCCGGGCTGATTCAGTCCGGGCCTTCAAAGCAAAAACCGGTGGATTTTTTCAGTATCACTCGGTATAAAAGTCAGACTTCTTTTTGAAGGGCGATTAGCTCAGTTGGTAGAGCAGGATGTTTACACCGTCAAGGTCGGGAGTTCGAGCCTCTCATCGCCCACCATCCTTCCGAATTTCCTTTTTTAGTTCATCTCGCATCGGTCTCACTCACTCAAAGTATTCGTACATACATTTCGCTCGTTCGCCTTGCTCGATTTTCTAAAAAAGGAAATTGGGAAGGATGGTCGCTCGGGTGAGAGGCGAGAAGTGAATTTTACGGCCGTGTTGAGCATGAGTAAATCTCATGCTCAACACGGTAAGTTCGTGCAGGATGCACGACTTAGGAAAAGAGGTGGCTAGGCGGAGCCGAAGCGGGACGCGCAGGCGAGCGCTTAGCCGAGCCGACAGAACCTTAAATCCCATTCGTGCATCAGGCCTCCTGCCTTTACACTTCCATTCGCCATCCATGGCTGAAGTGAATGCACAAATGGGCTCTTTGTTTTGGTCTGCTCCAGTGAGGATTCGCGGTAGGGAATTCCGGGTTGTGATGAATCGAGTCTTTGTGGGGGAGGGAATTTTGGTGGGCGATGAGAGGCGAGAAGCGAGAGAGCGGCCGCGGACGAAGCACTGCTTCGGACGCGTGCACGTCATGCAGGATGCATGATGTAGGGAGCGAGGGGAGGCTACGCAGGGAGCGACAGGAGTCGCGACCGTAGTGGCCGAGCCGTTCGCCTTGCTCGATTTCCTAAAAAAGGAAATTGGGAAGGATGGTCGCTCGGGTGAGAGGCGAGAAGTGAATTTTACGGCCGTGTTGAGCATGAGTAAATCTCATGCTCAATACGGTAAGTTCATGCAGGATGCACGACTTAGGAAAAGAGGGGGCTGGCCGGAGCCGAAGCGGGACGCGCAGGCGAGCGCTTAGCCGAGCCTCGACAAATCCATGGCTGAAGTGAATGCACGAATGGGCTTTTTGTTTTGGTCTACTTCAGTTTAGCGAGGTGGAAAATCGGAATTTAGAAGCGTTTTTGCCTCAAGGTCCAAAGAGATTGCCCGATCGATCGAGGGAGTATCGAGCGCAGCAGGCAAAGTCGCATGTTCTCCCTCTCGAACCAGAATCAGCCAGAGCTGATCAGGTCCGACCATCCTTGATTGACCGAAAAAAGAGTGTCCATTTTGGTCCCGGAACTTCACATCGGGGTGCCCGAGCACTTCCCTGCTCAGAGTGACCTTTGCGATTCCATTTGGTGGGATGGAGATTCGGTAAGGTGGTTTGGATTCCGGATCAAGGGAGGTGCGCCGCAAAACGATGAATGGCTGCTGAAATCCATCCGGCACCAAGAGCCCGATCTCAGGGGCGAGGGCAGCGTTCCACTCGCGACTGATGATTTCCCATCCTAGATACCGGACCCAAATCACGGACATGAGCAGGGTAAGGGCAAGAAGGGCGCCCCAGCTTCGGGAGGGCGCCCGCTTGAACCTGAGGAAGGCCATGGCCAGGCCTGCAAGCAGCAAGATCGGGATAATCCGATACATGAGCAAAATTCCTAGAGCCATCATTTCCATGGGATCAGGATAGTCCAATTCCGCATCGGTTTGCCAGGATTGGAAAATAGAAAAGGGATTGCCTTGATGCCAGAGTCTTTTAATTTTCTTGGTCACCCCGTCTTTTGCATTGAGGGGCGCGCCCGCTGATCCAGGTGTCTGGTTCGATTCATCCGGAGCCGGGCAAGCTCGAAAAAAGCTTCATTCGATTGAATTCGGATTCAGGCCTGATGATGAGGCTGAATTCATCAAATTTAATGGGGATCCCGCATTTTGGCTGTGCTATTCTTTGCTCATGAATCGTACGGATTTCACCATTCCTCTGATTACGGAAGAAAAATTCGCCCTAAAGCCACGGGATGTCATTGAGGTGGCCGCTTTCCAGAGTGTCCTTACCAAGGCAATTTTTCTTTTCGGGATTGCATTTGTCTCGTCAGTGGCAACATGGGCACTCTTGATTCCCCGCTTGGGCGAAAGAGTGATTCCTTGGCCATTCAGTTTAATTGCTCTGGGGGGGCCAATCGTTGCCTATGTTGTTGTCCGAAAGGTAAACGCGAATGTTTCACTCGCAAAATGGTTGGCTCCGGTCTTGGGTGCCTTTATGGGTGGATTTTGCGGCATGTTCATG
>JAGWXK010000001.1 GCA_018969905.1 Bdellovibrionales bacterium | reverse complement strand
CCTTGTTTGAAGGGCCGGATCAAGTCGAGGGGATGTCCGCTTTCACAGAGAAGCGCACTCCGAAGTTCAAAGGACTGGGCTGATTTGGATAGAATAGAAATGAAATTTATTGTGATTTAAGTTTTGGGGTGAATCTCCTGTTCGATTATGCTTTGATGGGCCGGAGGAAATTTATGGACTACTCCAAAACTTGGCCCAATCTCGATGATTCCCAAAAAATGCTGATGGATTCCATTCATCAATTTGCCAGCGAGGTGGTCGCGCCCCGAGCGTCCCACCACGATGAGAGCGGCGAGTTTCCTCAGGATTCCGTGAGGCAAATGGCCGAGATGGGCCTGATGGGAATGATGGTGGAGGAGAAGTGGGGCGGTGCGGGTCTTTCTACGGTGGATTATGCCATGGCGATGGAGTCGATCTCCGCAGCTTGTGCATCCACAGGTGTGATCATGTCGGTGAACAATTCCCTCGTTTGTTACCCGATTCAGGCTTATGGGAATGATCATCAAAAGGAAAAATTTCTCAGACCTCTAGCAACCGGTCAGAAACTTGGCTGTTTTGCGCTTTCAGAGCCGGGTCACGGATCGGATCCCGCGGGGTTGAAATGTCGGGCTGAGAAGGTTGCGGGTGGCTACAAAATCAACGGCTCTAAAAACTGGATCACGAACGGACGAGAGGCGGATTATTGCATTCTTTTTGCCACGATCAATCCCGAACTCAAGCACAAGGGAATTTGTGCTTTCGTGGTGGACACGAAGTCCAAGGGGTTCAGTGTAAATAAACTAGAAAACAAGCTTGGAATCACTGCATCTTCCACGGCTACCTTGTTTTTTGATGACTGTTTCGTGCCTGAAGAATGCCTGCTTGGGAAGGAGGGGGATGGATTTAAGATCGCGATGAGTACGCTGGATGGTGGGCGCATCGGGATTGCATCTCAAGCGCTCGGTATTGCGACTTGTGCTTTGGAGGCGTCCAAGAAATTTGCGATGGAGCGCGAGCAATTCGGTGCTCCAATTGCCAAGCTTCAAGCGATTCAGTTTTATGTGGCTGAAATGGCAACTCGCCTTCAGGGTGCGCGACTTCTTACTTGGTTTGCTGCGTGCCGGAAGGATCAAGGCCTTCCGTTTACCCGGGAGGCAGCAATGGCAAAACTTTCTGCGGCGGATGCGGCCATGTGGATCACGACCAAGGCGATTCAGGTTCATGGCGGTTATGGGTATACTAAAGAGTATGTAGTGGAGCGGAATTTCCGGGACGCGAAGATCACAGAGATTTATGAGGGTACAAGCGAAATCCAGAAGCTTGTAATTGCTGCGCAAGAAATGTCGAAAAAATAGATCTTTTGTCCGCGGACGTGGGCCTAATGCAATTGATCTGAGTATTGATTGCAGCTATGATGCCGCCCATGGCAAATGACATTAAGACCATCGCCGAGAAGCGCAAAGAGTGGGAAGCTCGTCTTTCCGCCACCACAAGTAAGTTCCCCGAGCGGCCCGTTCGCTTTTCCACATTGAGTGATATGGAGGTGCCCTTGCTTTGTACTCCGGACGATCTGGAAAATGTGGGCTTCGATTTCGAAAGGGATCTGGGTTTTCCAGGGGAGTTCCCTTACACCCGAGGTGTTCAGTACAACATGTACCGGGGGAAGCTCTGGACGATGCGACAGTTTGCGGGGTTTTCCTCTCCGACTGAGACGAATAAACGATTTAAACTTTTGCTCGAGCAAGGTCAGACAGGTCTTTCTACGGCCTTCGATATGCCAACGCTGATGGGCTATGACTGCGATTCACCAAAAGCTATGGGTGAAGTTGGAAAATGCGGTGTTTCCGTATCTTCGATTGAAGACATGGAAGAATTATTCGAAGGCATTCCTCTAGGTGATGTGACGACTTCGATGACCATAAACGGTCCCGCGATTGTGATTCTAGCGATGTACTATGCGATGGCCGAGAAGCGCGGAGTGCCCAGAGAGAAGGTAAAGGGAACGCTTCAAAATGACATACTCAAGGAGTATATCGCCCAAAAGGAGTGGCTTTTTCCCATTGCTCCCGCTGTAAAGTGTGTGATCGACACGATTGAGTATGGAACCAAGCATTATCCGAATTGGAATACTGTTTCGATTTCCGGCTACCACATTCGTGAAGCGGGTGCGACAGCGGTTCAGGAGCTTGCCTTCACTCTCGCGGACGGTATGGCCTATGTTGAGGAATCCATAAAGCGCGGGATGGATGTGGATGAGTTCGCTCCGCGGCTGTCTTTTTTCTTTGATGTTCATAATGATTTCTTCGAGGAAATTGCCAAGTTTCGAGCTGCGCGTAGAATTTGGGCGCGAATGATGAAGGATCGATATGGGGCTAAGTCTCCGAAATCATGGATGTTAAGAACCCATGCGCAGACGGCCGGGGTTTCGCTCACTGCCCAGCAACCCATGAATAATGTCGTTCGTGTGGCGATTCAGGCAATGGCCGGCGTCTTGGGGGGGGTAAATTCACTTCACACCAATTCCATGGATGAGACTCTGGCGCTTCCCACAGACGAGGCGGTGATGGTGGCCCTCAGGACCCAGCAGGTGATTGCGGAGGAGAGTGGTGTTGCTAACTATGCGGATCCATTGGGAGGTTCGTACCTAGTGGAGTATTTAACCAAAAAGGTTGAAGATGAGGCGCTCGCCTACATTAAAAAAATTGATGAGATGGGGGGCATGATCAAAGCCGTAGAGAATGGGTATCCTCAGGCAGAGATCGGGAATAGTGCTTATCATTTTCAGCGGCAACTCGAGAAAAAAGAAAAAGTGATGGTCGGTGTGAATCGCTATCAAGCCGAGGAAAAAAAGCGCGCTTTTGATACTCTTTATATCGATCGATCTGTCGAGAAGCGGCAGGCTGAACGGCTTCATGCACTAAAGGCAAAGCGCGATTCGGCGAAGGTGAAACAATGCTTGGCGGTCGTGAAACGAGCAGCTGAGCAGAATGAGAATCTTATGCCCTCCATCATCGAGGCAGTGAAGCACTATTCGACTCTTCAGGAGGTTTGCGACACTCTTCGGTCGGTTTACGGTGAATATCGTGAAGAAGGTAAATTTTAGCTGTTTTTAAGGAGTTTTATGAGTCAGACAACAATGACACCAGCACAGAGAAATCGAATTCGAGTTTTGATTGCCAAACCCGGACTTGATGGCCATGATCGAGGGGCCAAGGTGATTGCCCGCGCGCTTCGCGATGCGGGTTTTGAGGTAATCTACACCGGCCTTCACCAGACCCCGGAGATGATCATTCAGGCGGCGGTTCAGGAAGACGTGCATGTGATTGGGATTAGTGTTCTTTCCGGTGCTCATAATGCGCTTGTTCCCGAGGTGATTAAGGGGATTCGAGCTGCCGGATTGAACGACACCTTGGTGTTGGTCGGTGGAATCATTCCGGAAGAGGATTTTGAAGGTTTGAAGGCTGCGGGAACCGCAATGGTTTTCACCCCTGGAACCGCATTGGAAGATATTATCAATTATATCGACAAAAGCGCCCCGTCGCGTTAAAATTCGCGACCAATATGGTTCAGTATGATGTCATTGTCATAGGCGGGGGCCATGCGGGCTGTGAGGCCGCGCATGCGTCTGCGCGTTTGGGCGCTAGGACCGCCATGATTACTCTGGATCGTTCCAAGATCGGAGCTATGTCCTGTAATCCAGCGATCGGGGGTTTGGCCAAGGGTCAATTAGTTAAAGAAATCGATGCCTTAGGTGGCCTTATGGGTCGAATTACGGATCTTGCTACCATTCAATTTCGAAGGCTCAACTCAAGTAAAGGTCCGGCTGTTAGGTCTTCCCGAGCTCAGTGCGACAAAAACCGTTATGCGTCGTTTATGCAGACGCACCTCTCCGGCGTCCCAAGCCTTGAGATATTGGAGGGTGAGGTTACTGGCCTTCTAGTGAGGGGAGCTTCGGTTGAGGGGGTTCGGGTGAATGGGGTCGATTTTTTTGCTCCATCCATTGTGATTACATCTGGCACTTTCTTGAGGGCGATTATGCATCGGGGGAGTGAGCAGGAGGAGGGGGGGAGGCAGGGTGATAAATCCTCGAAGAGTTTGAGTGCGGACCTAGTGAATCTTGGCTTGCGCTTAAGGCGCCTTAAGACAGGAACGCCTCCACGTCTGCATAAGGATTCAATTGATTGGTCAAAGACCACCCCTCAGCCGGGGGATGAAGATTTGATTCCATTTTCTTTTTTTCACAAGCCGGATCCTTATCCTTTTTTGCCTCAGGTAAATTGTCATCTGACCTATACCAATGCGGTCACTCACAGGTTGATTGAAGAGAACATCGGACATTCGGCAATGTATAGTGGTGCAATTACAGGTGTCGGTCCGAGGTATTGTCCTTCTATCGAGGACAAGATTGTTCGGTTCCGGGACAAAGATCGCCACCAATTGTTTCTGGAGCCAGAGGGGCTTGATGTCGATGAGATTTATGTGAATGGGATTTCAACCTCCCTCCCGCGAGACATTCAGGAGGCTTTTGTTCGAACGATTGTTGGCCTCGAGAACGCGAAGTTTATTCGTTATGCCTATGCTGTCGAATATGATGCCGTGGATGCTCGGCAGCTACAGAGAACTCTTGAGAGTAAAGACATCCGCGGGCTTTTCTTTGCCGGCCAGGTCAATGGTACTTCTGGGTACGAGGAAGCGGCGGGTCAAGGAATAATTGCAGGAATTAACGCGGCGCATGCCGCCCTCGGGCGCGAGGTATTTTCGCTCAGTAGGAGTGAGGGCTATATAGGCGTGATGATTGATGACCTCATCCTTAAGGGCTCAGACGAACCATATCGGATGTTCACCTCTAGGGCTGAGTATCGACTTCTTTTGAGGGAAGACAATGCTGATCTGCGGCTTTCTCCGATGGCCAATTCAATCGGGCTTTTGGATTCGCCCGCCTGGGAAAACTTTGAACGGAAGATAGCAGAGATTGAGCGTCTCAGAAAAGAGCTAAGGGAAAAGTTCTTTTACCCTAATTTCGAAACGAGTAAACGGTTCTCGGATCTAGGCTTAAGTCCAATCAAGGATCGCATTTCAGCAGAGGCTCTATTACGGAGACCAGAGGTGTCCTTCAAAACTCTCGCGGATCTCGGCTTGCCATTAGAGATTAACCCGATGGATCCAGTGTGCGAGCAGATTGAGATTCAGACTAAGTACCAAGGGTATATTGAAAAGGATTTAGAGTTACTAGAGGGGGTAAGGGTAGCAGAAGGGCTGCCAATACCAAAAACAATGAACTACGAGAATGTAGCCGGG
The DNA here is from genome assembly GCA_018969905.1 of Bdellovibrionales bacterium. GTDB lineage: Bacteria > Bdellovibrionota > UBA1018 > UBA1018 > CAIMNF01 > CAIMNF01. The sequence goes on along the minus strand of JAGWXK010000001.1, from coordinate 65,293 downwards.
CTTTCGAATGAGATTAAGGGTCGGTTGAGAGATGTTCGGCCTGAGAATCTGGGCCAAGCCTCGCGGATTCAGGGGGTAACACCTGCCGCTGTAGCGAATTTAATGATTCATTTGAAGAATATTGGTGTTCGAAGGCCATCTAGTGGTGAGAGTATTCACAATGCTTAGTCAGGGTGAACTATTGAAGGCTATTCATGCTAGTGATTTACCTCTAGATGAGGCTGGCGCAGTTCTAGCTGCTCGATTTGGTGAGATTCTGTATCAAGAAAATGAGAACCAAAACCTTACCCGGATCATTGGAATTGATGAATTCGTGGATGGGCACCTGGTAGACGTGATCGAACTTCTTTCTTTACCCACCGTTGGCACGAGAATTATGGATATTGGTACGGGTTCCGGCGTGCCGGGGCTACTTGCTGCCGCCGTATCGGCACGAACCGACCGTTATTGGTATTTAACCGAGTCCGAACGCAATAAGGCGGATTATCTTGTGAGGGCGAAGGAAGAGCTGGCCTTGAGTCAGGTTACAGTTTTTTCAAAGAGGGCGGAAGAGGTTGTGAGCCTGATAAATCCGGATACAATAATCGCCAGAGCAGTTGGAAGCGTGGATAAGATTGCAGGCTGGATTTGGAATTGTTCCACGTGGAACAATCTAGTACTATTCAAGAGTAGGGGATGGGAGAAGGAGTGGGAAGAAGCTAAGAGCACCAGATTCGGCAAAAAATTGACGATTACCCACACCCATGACTATTCTTCACATGGAAAAACAAGGGTACTGGTTACCCTAAAAAGAAAATCAAATTGATTAATCTTTTTTGTTGATATTCAGAATATTCTGAGTAATCTGTGAGTAATTGAAGTAAAAATTTTTGAAAGAATTGTTCTCCACCGCAACCACACTAGCTATTCGCAAAATAGCGCGACAGAACAATCTAGCGAGAAGGGGGGTTTTAACACAACAGCAGTGTTACCCCCTTTTTTATTTCATCAAAATGATGTAAAAGTGGGCGGAACTCAGAAAACTCTTGGGCGGAACCATGGGAAAAGTAATTGCAATCGTCAATCAAAAGGGCGGAGTGGGAAAAACAACCACTACAGTGAACCTTGCCGCTTCGTTATCCCTAGCAGATCAGAGGGTGTTGCTCATTGATTTTGACCCCCAGGGAAATGCGTCTTCGGCTGTGGGGATGGCTCAAAACCTAGATGAGGGCAATCTCACGATTTACAATGCTCTTTTGGGCGAGGCTCCTCTTTCCAGTGTGATTAAGCCAACAGGTATTGATCACCTCGATCTTGCTCCCGCAAATCCGCACCTTGCCGGGGCGGAAATCGAGCTGGTGAGCGCATTTGCTCGCGAGGCCAAAATGAAGGCGGCAATTTCAGAAATCAAGCACCGCTATGATTTCATTTTCATTGACTGTCCTCCAACTCTGGGCCTTTTGACTGTCAACGCCCTAACTGCAGCCGACTCTGTAATTGTGCCTCTGCAGGCGGAATATTTTGCGTTGGAAGGATTGGGACAGCTCATGACAACGATTGGTCTGATTCGTCAGAGCCTAAACCCGGCCTTAGAAATAGAGGGAATTGCGCTAACCATGTTCAATTCCCAGCTAAAGCTCAGCCACGAAATTGAAACCGAGGTTCGAACGCATTTCAAGGAGCAAGTCTTCAAGACTGTGATTCCTCGAAATATCAAACTCAGCGAATGTACCTCGTTTGGAAAGCCAATTGTTTTGTACGATGTTAACTCGAAGGGTTGTGTTGCTTATCTCGACCTTGCACGAGAGGTTTTAGAAAAGTCCCGGATGCGCCAGGTTCAAGCCGAAAAATCTGCCGCACCAGCACCCGAATTGGGAGTTTAATTTATGAGCACAACACCTACAAAATCAGTCCTGGGGAAGGGGCTTGCATCATTGCTGCCTCCCGCGACGCAGACTCAAAACCAGCAAACCCAGGAGACGATTCCAGCGGGAGCAACGCTAAACCCCGCACCGGTATCCGGAACGCAGGGTCCGGTCATGATCTTGAATACAGCACCCCTGGCGCGTCCAGTGGTTGATCCGAGCGAAAAGCCTGGCCTAAATCGGGATCGTCATCCCGGAATTGCGGTGCTCGAGATCTCAGAGATCAAAGCAAATGAATTTCAGCCTCGGCGTGATTTTGATGAACAAGCCCTTGAGGAGCTTGCTCAGTCAATTCGTGAAAATGGCCTGATTCAGCCACTTGTGGTGCGTAAGGCGGCAGATGGCTATGAGCTCATCGCAGGCGAGCGCCGACTTAGAGCAAGCAAGATCGCGGGCCTTAAAATGGTGCCCGTGGTAATTCGTAAAAGCACAGATCGGGAAGCGCTTGAGTTGGCTATTGTTGAAAACATCCAACGCGAAGACCTGAACTGTGTGGATGAGGCACTTGCTTATTTTCAGCTCATGCAAGAGTTTCAGCTTTCTCAGGAAGATTTAGCCAAAAGGATGGGGAAGGATCGTGCGACCATTGCGAACGCGCTTCGAGTCCTTAAGCTATCCGATTTCATTCTGGTTGAGTTAAAAAAAGGCCACCTTTCCAGGGGACATGCCAAGGCTCTTTTATCGGTTGAGGACGTTGCACAAAGAGAGAATTTGGCAAAAGAGATTCTTGAAAAGAGCTTGAGTGTTCGTCAGGCTGAGAGGTCGGCGCAGGAACTAAAGGGGGCGGGCCTCAAGTCTGCCCCCCAAACGCACCCATCCAAATCAATTCAAGCCCCGGAACATGAAATTGCCAAATATACCCAAGAACTCACTCGCAGATACATGGCAAAGGTTGAGATCAAAGGATCCTCAAAAAGCGGCCAAATTCAGCTTAAATACTCTTCAAAAGAGGAGCTCTTTCGTTTAATGGGCATCTTGATGGGAGATGCCTGATGGAGTACGGCCTCAAAGATTTCCCCGCCCCCGAGGTGGTTTCTACCCAGGTGACGGGTGTGCTTGAGTCTTCTGTGGAGTTTCGCGGAAATCTTGCATATAGCGGGTGTTTTCATATAAACGGCATTCTGAACGGGACGGTTACAACGCCTGATATGCTTGTGATTGGGGAAACCGGTCGTGTCACCGGTGAAATCAAGGCTGGAATCGTCATCATTTACGGGCGAGTTGAAGCCACAATCGACGCAAAGCATCGAGTTGAAATCCGGAAACCCGCAGTCTTTAAGGGCGAGATGAGTACCCCCAGTTTACGGGTCGAAGATGGAGTAATCTTCGAAGGTACCAATAAAATGACATGACATGCTTGACCGTGCTTTATTCTGCGTGATAGCCAAAGTGAAACATTAAATCGCCTTTCCTTTTGAGCGCAGCGATAAGGGCTAGTAAGCATGAGTCAAATTCTCGAGCAACTTGAGATCAACAAAACCTTTTTTTATCAGTTTGCCCTATTCGGGGTTTTCTTCCTCCTTTTATCCGAGCTCTACATGAAGCCCATTCAGAGGCTCATAGAAAAAAGAAACCACAAACTTAAGGACGACATGGAGTCATCCGCTGAACTTCTAAAGACAGTCGAAGCAAAAGTGGAGCAGTACGAAAAAGCGCTTTCAAAGGCGCGGTTAGATGCAATCAAGGCGCATGAATCGGCCTTAAGCGAAGTTAGGCTCGAGGAAGAGGCTCGAATTTCAAAGGTAAAAGAGGAATTAAAGAAAGATTATCTTAAACTGGTTCAGGAGCTCCAAGATGAGCGCCTGAAGGCTGAATCGGAATTGAAGCTTCAGCTTGGACCTCTTTCCGATGCGCTAGCACAGAAGGTTTTGTCGGGAGGATCATGATGGAAAAACTTTTTTGGCCTGCGATCAATCTTTTTGGACTCTTGGGTTTCTTGGCTTACAAAACCAAAGCACCCTTTTTTGATTTTGTTTCTGGTCGCAGGAAAGAGATCTTTGTCGGTCTAAACAAATCAAAGGCTCAATTTGAGGAAGCCGAAAGGCGGAGGGCTGAGGCAGAATCAAAATTGGAGCTTTTGGGTGTAGAAACACGCCAAATCGAAAGCGAATGGTCGCAGAAGAGTGTTCTACAGGCAGAAACCATCAGGCAATCTTCTGCCCGTGTTATTGCCCAGATGAAAATCGAAGCGGAACAAAACCGGCTTGCGTTGATTGAGCAAATCCGAGGTTCCATTCGCACAACCTTTAGAAAAGCGATACTCAGCTCGGCGGAGCAAAAAATTCTGCAGGCCCTCACTCCCGAAGACCACGTCAAGATCAACGCACGAATTGTTGGGCAGATCTTGAGAGGAGATGGCCCAGCATGAAGGCAGTACGATTGTATGCGCAGGTTTTAGTTGATGTTGCGATGGCTGAGAAGTCCGGGGTAGACCTGCTCTCGGTGACATCTGAACTCCAATCGTTTGCGACGGCGCTTTGTGGAAATCAGCAAGGATTGAAGGTTTTTGAGAGCCCCATGTTTTCTGAGGACGAAAAGACAAAGGGTTTGAAAGCAATTTGTGAGAAGGCCCGGCTTTCGCCTTTTTCGGCCCGCTTCCTGAATTTGCTACTCAGAAAAGCAAGATTGGATCTTCTGCCCGCTATTCTTTCAGAGGTAGAGAGACTTCAGGTGGAACGACGAGGCGGTTTGGTTGGGGAGCTTGTAAGTGCGATTGCCCTCGATCCTTCCACCATGGTCGAAATCACGGAAGCATTCTCGAAGCGGTTCCAGAAGCCGGTGCAATTGAGCTCATCGGTGGATCCTGCCTTGATCGCCGGGATTCGGGTAACGATTAGTGGAGTGACCTACGACGGAACCATCAGGTCTAAGCTCGCTAGATTTGCGGGCATGTAAGAAAGAAGTTAAGGAGAAAATCATGAGCTTGAAAGCCAGTGAAATAGCAGAAGTTTTGAAGAGTCAACTGTCCAATTTGGATGGAAAGCTGGACGTGTCTGAAACGGGCTCCGTTCTGGCAGTGGGTGACGGTGTTGCAAAAATCTACGGTCTGGAAAAGGCGATGGCCGGTGAGCTTGTGGATTTCGGTAATGGCGTTTCAGGCATGATTCTTAACCTTGAAGAAATGTCAGTAGGTGCAGCGATTCTTGGTGATGAAACCTTGATCAAAGAAGGTGGGACTGTAAAGAGAACGGGCAAGATTGTGCAAGTTCCGATTGGCAAAGAGCTGCTTGGACGCGTTGTCAACGCTCTGGGGCAACCTGTGGATGGTTTGGGCGAAATCAAAGCGAGCAAATACGCCAGGGTTGAGGTGAAGGCACCGGGAATCATCGAACGAAAGTCCGTTCATGAACCACTTCAAACAGGCATTAAAGCAATTGACGCCATGATTCCGATCGGTCGCGGGCAGCGAGAGTTGATCATTGGTGATCGCCAAACCGGAAAAACCGCTATCGCAATTGACACCATCATCAACCAAAAAGGGAAAAACGTATTTTGCATCTACGTTGCAATCGGTCAAAAGCAGTCTACCGTGGCTCAAGTTGTAGATCGCCTGAAAAAGGCTGGGGCGATGGATTACACAATTGTGGTAGCCGCCAACGCCTCAGAGCAGGCTCCTCTGCAGTTTTTGGCGCCCTATACGGGCGTGACCATGGGAGAGTTTTTTCGTGACAATGGAATGCATGCCCTGATTGTTTACGATGACCTTACCAAGCAGGCACAAGCCTACCGTCAGCTGTCACTTCTTCTGCGTCGTCCACCGGGGCGGGAAGCCTACCCCGGAGACGTTTTTTATCTCCACTCGCGCTTACTTGAGCGTGCGGCTAAATTGAGTGACAAGTTGGGGGCGGGAAGTTTGACCGCTCTTCCGATCGTGGAAACCCAAGCCGGCGACGTTTCTGGTTACATCCCTACCAACGTGATCTCAATCACTGACGGGCAAATCTTTCTGGAAAGCGATCTTTTTTACAGCGGAGTTCGTCCGGCAGTGAACGTGGGTCTTTCAGTTTCGAGGGTTGGAGGTGCTGCTCAGATCAAAGCCATGAAACAGGTAGCGGGAACACTTCGAATTGACCTTGCGCAGTACCGTGAAAAGGCAGCATTCGCACAGTTCGGATCCGACCTTGATCCGGCAACGCAACGTCAGCTTGCCCGCGGCCAAAGGTTGGTGGAAATTTTGAAGCAACCGCAGTATCAGCCAAAACCTGTTGAGGATCAGATTCTCGTGATTTTCGCGGGGGTGAACGGATTCTTGGATCGAATGCCTACATCGAAACTTCTGGCATATGAATCTCAGCTTCTCGACTATTTGACCAAGAATCATCCAGCAATTGCAAAAACGATCACGGAGAAAAAAGCAATTGACGATGATACCAAAGCCAAGCTGATAGAAGCACTCAAGGCCTTTGAAAAGGTATTCACCTAATGCCCAGTATAAAGGATCTCAAAAGCCGAATCTCTTCGGTAAAGAACACTCAACAGACCACAAAGGCGATGAAAATGGTTTCTGCTGCCAAGTTAAGAAGGGCAACAGAGGCCATTTTGAGCCAAAGGCCCTATGCAAAAGAGATTGCCAGGATGATGGCCACGCTTTCGGGCGGACAGGTAAATGAGGGCGATTCAGCTTTGACAAAGGCACCGACCAGTCTTCTTGTAGTGGTAAGCTCTGATCGAGGTCTATGCGGAGGCTACAACGGAAGCGTCACACGCGCGGCACTCTCTTTTCTTTCTGAGAAGAAGAGAGAAGGCAGAGCGGTGAGAGTCGTATTCGTCGGCAAGAAGGCGATGGAGCTTGTCAAGGCTAGAACATCAGTGGATCAAACTCATTTCGAGGAGTTCGGCGCTAAGGTGACTTTTCGGAAGGCAGCCGATCTTTCGAGAACGATCCTTCCACTGTTTGAGTCAGGTGCCGTCGACGAGGTGGTTTTCATTTACAACGAGTTCAAGAATGCAATCTCTCAGGTGGTGAAAACGGAGCAAGTCTTGCCGATCACCGTTTCCGAACAAACAGGCATCGACTCTGTCAAAGCCGATCTCTCAATTTTCGAGCCCTCCAGACCAGAACTTTATGAGGCGCTCTCAGCGAAGTATTTTGTCATTCAGGTGTTCAAATCATTGCTTGAGGCACAGGCCTCGGAGCATGGTGCGCGCATGAGTGCCATGGAAAACGCGACAAAGAACGCGGGAGACATGATTAGAAAACTAACCCTTCAGTATAATAAACAAAGACAGGCTGCGATTACGAAGGAGCTTCTGGAGATTATTTCCGGAAGTGAAGCGCAGAAAGTTCAAGCTTAGTAAGGAGAAAAGGACATGTCAGCAAGTGCGGGTCAGAACCTAGGAAAAATCAAAGCAGTCATTGGACCGGTGGTGGATGTGGAGTTCCCGGCCGGGAAAGTACCCCCGATTTATCAGTCCGTTCGCGTAACAAACAAGACAAACGGCGATAAGGATTGGAATCTTGTGCTGGAGGTGGCTCAACATCTTGGTGAAAACACAGTTCGCTGTATTGCTATGGACGCCACAGATGGATTGACTCGAGGGCTGCCTGCTCTTGATACTGGAGACCAAATTTTGATGCCTGTTGGGCCTGAGACTCTGGGCCGAATTTTGAACGTGGTTGGGGAGCCCGTCGACGAAGCCGGCCCTGTGACCGCAAAAAAACAGTGGGGCATTCATCGCGCTGCGCCTAGCTTCAAGGAGCAATCAACGGCCGTGGAACCGTTTTATACCGGCATCAAAGTCGTGGACCTAATTGCACCGTATGCAAAAGGTGGAAAGATCGGACTGTTCGGCGGAGCAGGAGTGGGCAAAACCGTTCTTATCATGGAACTCATTAACAACATTGCGACTCAACATGGAGGTTACTCCGTGTTTGCGGGAGTGGGTGAACGAACTCGTGAAGGAAACGATTTGTTCATGGAGATGAGTGAATCCGGTGTGATTAAAAAGACAAGTCTTGTGTATGGCCAGATGAATGAGCCGCCTGGAGCTCGTGCGCGGGTAGCACTATCGGCGCTTACAATCGCGGAGTATTTCCGTGATGAGGAAAATCGCGATGTCCTGTTGTTTGTGGATAACATTTTCCGATTCACTCAGGCTGGATCCGAGGTTTCGGCACTTTTGGGGCGAATCCCCTCAGCGGTAGGTTATCAACCTACCCTTGGAACCGAAATGGGAGAACTTCAGGAAAGGATTACATCTACAAGTAAAGGCTCAATTACGTCGATTCAAGCGGTCTATGTCCCGGCCGATGACTACACTGATCCCGCTCCTGCGACCACTTTCTCCCACCTTGATGCGACCACGAACTTGAGCAGACAGATTGCCGAGATGGCGATTTTCCCTGCCGTAGATCCCCTCGCATCTACTTCAAGGGTTCTTGATCCTCAGATCGTCGGGGCAGAACATTATCGTGTGGCGAGGATGGTTCAGGGAATCTTGCAACGATATAAGGAATTGCAGGACATCATCGCCATTCTTGGGATGGATGAGCTCTCTGAAGATGACAAAAAAACAGTTGCCCGTGCGAGAAAAATCCAGAGATTCCTTTCCCAACCCATGTTTGTCGCTGAACAGTTTACGGGGTTGAAAGGCAAGTTTGTAAAAATTGAAGATACGATTAAGGGTTTCCGTGAGATTGCAGATGGCACCCATGATCACCTTCCTGAACAAGCTTTTTATATGGTAGGCACCATTGAAGAGGCCGTGGAAAAAGCAAAAACGCTGAACTGATCAAAAGGAATGAGGGTTCGTGAATGAAGAGTTTCAGTCTGAGTGTCTTTGCACCAGAGCGGCGCCTGACCCAGGATGAACAAGTGCAGTCGTTTGTTGTGACTACCACAAAAGGGGAAATAGAGATTCTTCCCGGTCATGCGAACATGATTTCTGCTCTTGATGCCGGTCACTTTGTTTACACGCCGGTGGATAAGAGCCCGGTGCGTGGTGTGATTTCCAGTGGATTTGTCAATGTTGAAGACGGGGCCGTCAAGGTGATTGCGGAAACGGTCGAACTTGCCCACGAAATCGACCTTTCGCGTGCCAAGGCAGCGCAGATGAAAGCAGAGAAAATGCTTGCAGATGCCTCATTGGATTCGTCAGCGTTCAGGAAGTATCAATTAAAACTTCAAAGGGCATTGATTCGACAGAGTCTTGGCGGCAAATAGGAGTCGCTCTGACCTAACCCTCTATTTTGTTGTTCTTTGAGGCCTTTTTGGCAATAATGTAAGGCATAGGATATCTGCGGCAATGACTGCTGCAATGAAACAGGAATGAACGGATTCATTTCGTGCTTTGACAACACTAGTCTTAAGTTTCCATTCCGCGCCCTTTCGGTGTCCGCGATTGTGTTTAGTTTTTCCGGAGGTCTACTTGCAGGCCTAAACTCTGAAATTTCTTTGAGGAGTTTTAGAATTACCTTTCAAAAGCAGAAGATTGAGTTTCGAGGCATCCAATGGCTCAAAGGCACGGCCACGGTTAAATTGGCTGAATCAAACGGAGATTTGGCCGCTCCCTCGATTTCTGTTCTTGATCCAAAACCTGTCTCTGTTCAAAGATTCCCTGCACAAGCGGCGCTTCAAAAATCGCAATTTACCCAACCCCGGGAAAATCTTAAAAGGCTAAAGAATGCGGTTGAGGCTCTCGAAACAGTAAATCGGGATCTGTATCAGGACTTTCAGTTTGCGGCTCATTTCCATCGAGGAGCTTTCATGAAGCTTGATTCAAGCAAACTTGCTTCTGAATCGGACTGGGTATGGGGCAATGACCTGAGCATACAGGTTCCGGCACCACGTCCAAGGAAAGAGCAGGCGAGATCCGAATCTAAGTTTGAACCTAGTCAACCAAGGTCTTCTGATGTCCATCCGGGACAGATCAACCTTTCGCCCGAGCTGAGTGAGAAAGAAAAGTCTGATCTAGCAAGTCTCTTGCTGGGGGAGCAAATCAAGATAAACTCAGTAGCTGTTAGACCCGATTCAACAACCCCCAATGAGCGTTCAGTCGGAGCGCCACTGAATCCACGTCCCATTACAATTGCCCAAAACCAGAAAAGGGCACTTGAGTACAGCAAAGCCAGTCCCTGGGAGCTAGCCCAGATCAAGCCAAAAGAGGTTGAAAAGCCCGGAAAATGTGGCCTGGGAATAGAGCATCCTTTTTCACTTCCCGGTAATGAAACCCCGCTTGAGATGGATAGTCAAATCTGCCCGGAAAAACTGACATGGATATCCAGGTCGTGGAACTCCACCGGGTGGGTCAAAGTGGAAGGGGCAAGGCACATGCCCACCTTGACCCGACATCCTGCGCCCTCGAACATTGAAACACTGTTGATGCACGAATATCACCTTGCGGACCTATTTCTAAAGGCTGGTGCACGGCTCACGAAAGGCATGGGAATTATCGTTGGAAAGGTTCCTGTGGGATACAAAGTGGATTTCGCAGGCCGCTCAGAGGAACCCGTATACTTTGAGTCGAAGGGTAACAAGCACTTTGCGATCCTGAACGTAGAGCCTGGCGCAGGCGTTCTGGAGCTGGTATCCGAAAAGGACCAGGAACTCAATACCACGGTGTTTGTGCCGGTGCTCGAAGACGTGGTGACCTTCATGGCGCTTTCCGAACCAGAAGTACGGAATATTCAGGTCAAGGTGAACAAAAACACGACAAGGGAAGACCAGGAAATTGTCGGATTAACGGTAGGCCTCTCTACTCAAACTGGCATACAAGCCATTACCAGAAGCGACGGAACCGCACTCTTGAGTAATGTTCGGACCATTAAGGGATATCCTCTTTTCGTTGATATAGGTTCACGACAGGGACAGGAGGCCGGGTACATTTACAGGTATGAATTGATCGAGCCAGACTCTTCAGGGTATTTCCAGGTAAATCAAATTGCGGAAAAATCGTTGTATCGGTGGTTGAATCAGGTGAAGCAAGGATTGAGTGATCAAGGGGCTTTGGTGGTCGGAGCCTACCAAAGAACAAGGATAGACGGCTTCAGGGAGGAGTACCGCACTGAAACACGACCGTTGACGAGCAGATTCGGACTCGAGCCACTGAACTATTCCATTCTCTGGAACGGTAAAATCTCGTCGCAAGATCCTTTGGAAGGAGACCTGCCACGATTCATGTCGGTACAGGTATCAGAAGGGTTGAGCCAGGTCCTCTTAAAGGGGCCAAATGAAGAGGTGCTAAAAAGCGACCTTATCCCTGTTTCGCCAAGGGTGATCCATGTGATATCCCCATGAGTGATGATTTCCTCAGAAAAGTTCGAACAATCAATTCAGAAACTGGAAGCTTTGGTAAAGAATCTCGAAACTGGGACTCTCCCGTTGGAGGAAGCGCTCGCAGCGTTCCAGGAGGGAGTCGGTCTGGTGAAGAATTGCCAATCTCTACTCGCACAAGCCGAACAAAAAGTGGATGTGCTGATCAAGGCGAACGCCGAGGGGGTGGAAACCAAGCCTTTTTCAGGCTCTGAGTCGTGAATTCAAAAAAAGAAAAGGCCCGAATTGACAAGATCCTCGTTGATAAGGGGCTGGTGAGTACTCGCGCACGGGCGCAAGCAATGATCATGGCGGGGCATGTTCTGGTGAATGATGTTCCAATGGTTAAGCCGGGGGAAAAGGTTCCTCTCGACGCAATCGTTCGACTTAGGGAGCCCGAATTGAAGTATGTGTCACGAGGAGCTTTAAAGCTTGTGGCAGCTCTAGACCACTTTGAAATTCCCGTGCATGATAGAATCGCCATTGATGTCGGCTCTTCTACAGGTGGATTCACCGAGGTGCTTTTGGAGAGGGGGGTGCGCTCGGTGCATGCAATTGATGTTGGGACAAACCAACTAGCATGGAAGCTGCGATCTGATCCCAGGGTCTTTAGCCGTGAAAATTACAACGCGAGATATTTTAATCCGAATGATTTTCCAGAAAAATTCAACCTCCTCGTCATGGATGTATCCTTTATTTCCCTACGACTGATTCTTCCTTCAATCATTTCAGGACTTCAGCCGAGTGCCGATCTCATTCTGCTGTACAAGCCGCAATTTGAGCTTGGCCGGGAGTGGCTCACGGAGGGTGGTATTGTGCGTGATCAGGAACGCGCACGTCAGCATCTACAGGAAACATTGACCTGGGCATCAGAACTGGGACTCCTAACAAAGGGGTGGATTCAATCTCCAATCAGTGGAGCGGATGGAAATGTAGAGTATCTTTTTCATTTGAGCCAACCGGAGAAATCCGGCGAGAGTTGAAAAATTTAGCGTGGGTTGGTCCGTGAATCGGAGTATGATCTAGCATCATGAGGATAAGAAAACGGCTCAAAAAATGGGCTAAAATGATTGGGCTCCTTTCCGCAGGTGTCGCTGTCTCAATGGCAGCGTTGCTTTGGTATGCATACGAAAAGATCAACAAAGAGGTGCCTGAAATCAGGAGAGTTTCTGATTATCGGCCTTTGGGAGTGACACAGATTCTATCAGTAGAAAATGGAAACACCAGGATCATGGCGGAGTTCTACAAAGAAAGGCGCTATCTGACTCCCTACGACCAAATTCCACAGAGGCTCGTAAATGCCTTCTTGTCAGCGGAAGACTCTACTTTCTTTGAACATCAGGGGGTGAATCTACTTGCAATTGCAAGAGCCGCGATTGCAAACTTCCTGGCGGGACAAGTGGTTCAGGGCGGAAGCACGATCACCCAGCAAATCGCCAAGTCGCTTTATTTGAGTCCCGAAAAGAACATCTTCAGGAAGGCGAAAGAGCTTTTTCTTGCCCTTCAACTTGAAAAAAACCTTACTAAAGAAGAAATTCTGTACCTCTACCTGAATCAAATCTACCTTGGGAGCGGGGCATACGGAGTGCAAGCCGCGGCACGAACCTACTTTCAAAAAGAGTTGAAGAATCTGAGTATTGCCGAAATGGCGTTGATCGCCGGACTTCCTACGGCACCTGGCAAGTACTCACCTCTTTTAAATCCGCGAAAAGCCAAAGATCGTCAGCTCTACGTTTTGAAGAGGATGCGAGAAAACAAATTCATTACAGAGAGTGAGCAGAGAAGCGCCGCCCAGGAAAAGGTTAAGATTTTTGTAAACGATGGGACTGAGAGAAAACTCGCTCCCCATTTCGTTGAATACCTAAGAAGGCATCTGGCTCAAAAGTATGGTGAGGAAATGCTTTATGAGGATGGTTTGAGTGTTATGATTCCATCTGCAGCAAAGTATTCCCAATATGCCCAGGAAGCTCTTGAGGCAGGGCTTGAGGAAATCGATCAAAGAAAGGGGTACAGGGGCCCACTGAAAAACCTGCCAGAGCCGGAGTGGAATTCCTTCCGTGAGGAGATGAAAAAAGAAATTACGAAAGATCATCTCCCCTTTAGATTTCTCACTCCGGAAGGAGTCTTGGACCTTGACTCAGCGGTCGCTGATTTTGATCCTACCTATGAGAAAACCCTGATCGGAAAACGTTTAAAGGGACTCGTGACTCAGATTTCACCCGATCAAAAGTTCGCACAGGTGAGTCTCGGGCTGGTAAGCGCACAGCTTCCGTTTGAAGATGTAAAATGGGCGAGCCCATCAAGTAACCCCACGAAGACCCCAAAGTCGATTGGCGAGGTGTTGCATACGGGTGATGTCGTCTGGGTCAAGGTAAAGGGATTCGTAAACGGCCTTTGGAAGGCCCGTCTTTCTCAGACTCCAGAAATCCAAGGGGCATTGTATTCTGTTGACGTTGAGACAGGGCAAATCCTGGCAATGGTTGGGGGTTACGATTACGCTGCTTCGGAATTCAATCGAGCCGTTCAAGCAAAGAGACAAATGGGTTCTACCTTCAAACCCATCATTTACTCCGCAGCAGTGGAAAGCGGCTACACTCCAGCAAGCATCATTGTGGATTCGCCGATTGTTTTTGAAGATAAAGAGAACGGGGTTTGGAAGCCGGAGAACTTCGAAGAAAAATTTTATGGAGATACCACCTTTCGTCAGGCCCTCATCAATTCCCGCAACATTCCAACCGTAAAGATTGTGCAAGACATAAAAGTCCAGACGGTGATCAATCTTGCCAAACGGCTCGGTCTTGATACGCAATTTATACCTGATCTTTCCATATCACTTGGCTCCGCGGTAACCACGGTTCAGGATCTTGTTCATGCGTTCACGGCCTTTCCCCTCTCCGGTAAAGCTTTTAGGGCCAATGTTTTTCAATCGATCAAAGATCGGGATGGGAGAACCCTTGAAACTCAGGCAGATCTTCCGATCGAGAATGGTGGATCTGGAGAGCCGTTAGAGGGCAAAAAGCTTCCTTTTGCCCCGCTTGTACCAGGTTTGCGATTGGATCCGCGCGTGGCTTATTTGATGACCTATCTGATGAAAGAAGTGGTTCAATTCGGAACGGCCGCCAAGGCGAGCAGTATAGGAAGGCCTTTGGCCGGGAAAACCGGGACGACGCAGGATTTCAGGGATGGTTGGTTTATCGGATTCTCTCCGAGGGTGGTTACAGGGGTGTGGGTCGGATATGATGATCAACGCTCCATGGGCCGCGGCGAAACCGGGGCCAATACAGCTCTACCTATATGGGTCAAATACATGACAAATGTTCTCAAGGACTATGCGCCTGATGACTTCCAAATTCCCGAAGGAGTAACGTTTGCGAACATCGATCCAAAATCCGGAAAAGTTTCAGGCACCCAGAAATCAATCAAAGAGGTTTTTATTTCAGGAACTGAGCCCGGAGCCAAGCAAACCGAAGGGAATTTGTCTGATGAGAGCGGTGCTCCAGCTGCCATTCCCGGAACCGTCCCAAAACTAGAAGAGGACAATGATGAGGCGCTCCGTGAGGATCAATAAACCAATGCTTGCGAGCAAACGCCTTACGTGAAATAAATGACGCGATTTATTCTCTTTTTTGAGGGCGTTCGGGAGTAAAATTGCTTTAGTCGGATCGCTTTTCCGACCGATGAGGAATTTGTGGAAACGCGAGTATTGGAAAGGCCCTTAGCGCGGTCGATTACCTTCCATCTTCTCTTTTTGATCGTGGCATTTTTCTATGTCACGCAAGGGCCGCAGATTACTTTAAGGGAAGATCCGATTGAGGTCGCGCTTAAAGATCCCAAACACGAAAAACCCAAGAACACCATTGTGAAGCGATCCGCAGGCCAAGAGGAAAAAACCGCTAAAAAGGACTCATACTTGAGCGACAAAACCCGGGTAGTAGAGGAGGAGCTCTCCTCAAGAACGGGGGGCGAGTTTACCGGCGGGGCTCAGCCTGAAATTCTTTCGAAAACAACGAAGCAGAAAGTGGATCTATCCGATTTTGGTTTAAAACTCAGGCCTCAAACCCAAGAAGACGCTGGCAAACAAAGAAACTGGGCAAAAAACCAGTTGGGAGAGGTGCTCAGGGGAGGCCAATACATTCAGGGGATGAAGGAGGGTGAGTTTTCCGCCCTGAACACAAAGGAGTTTGTGTTCTATTCCTACTTTGAAAGGGTGAGGCGACAGCTGGATCAAGCCTGGCAACCTATTTTGCGTGAGAACGTACACCGACTCTTGAAGGCTGGACGCCATTTGGCCTCCAATTCAGACTTTGTTACGCGAGCAATGGTTACGATGAATCAACGAGGTGAGATCTTAAGGATTCAAATTCTTGAGGAGTCGGGAACACAGGACTTGGATCAAGCCGCCATCGATGCGCTTAACAAGGCAGGACCATACCCAAACCCTCCGAAAGGACTGATTGATTCCTCAGGACATGTTGAAATCCGATGGGATTTTATTCTCAAGACCTAATCAATCATCGCTTGAATGCCGCGTTTGATCACCATATCGCCCCAGATGGCATCCAGCTTTCGAAAGGTATCGATCAACCTCTCGGTAGCTTCCTCCTTGGTCAAACCAAGCGAGTCACCCAAATACTGAGCCGCAAATAGTAGACTGGTGAACTCAGGAGATTGCATGATTCCCGACAGTTCAGAGGAGCGGTCCTTGATCAGGTTGGTTCGAGTAGTAAGAATGGATGTATTCAAAGCGCTAATCCATTCACGGGTATCATCACTGATACCCCCAGAAGAACGGTAGTCCTTTTCCATTGTAGATGACTCTTGAAGACGAAGTTGTAAGTCCAGGTTGTTGTTCATCCCAATTCCCAAATCACTGCGAGCCACCGAAGCTACTCGAAGAAATTATTTTTTGGAAGTGCTTTCTCTGGTGGGAATCCTCATATAAAATGCGACCATGCAAAAACCCTCAGAAAAACCGCAAATTTTGAGAAAAATATCTTTTGGTGAATTCCACAATTTTTGTTCTCGCCACATTGGTCCGAACGAAAAAGACCAGTCGGAGATGCTGAAAGCACTTGACTTGAAATCTCTTGACGAGCTGGTGGCCAAAACAGTGCCTGATGCCATTCGCTTACGGAAAAGCATCCAAGTGGAGGGTGTTTCCGACGAAAGAGCGGTTTTGGAGAAGCTTCGAAATCTCGTGGGCAAGAATCAGGTGAATCGTTCCCTTTTGGGGCTTGGTTTTTCCGACTGTATTACCCCCAATGTGATTTTGAGAAACGTTCTTGAGAACCCAGGTTGGTATACACAGTACACACCGTATCAGGCAGAAATTGCACAGGGTCGTTTGGAGGCGATTCTAAACTTTCAAACCATGACCGTCGATCTTACGGGGCTTCCTGTGGCAAACGCCTCTTTACTGGATGAAGCCACAGCCTGTGCGGAGGCGATGACCATGAGTCATGCGCTTCACCAAGATCAACAAAGAAAGCTCTTTTATGTTTCGATGGATTTGCATCCTCAAAATCGGGCCGTCATCGAGACGCGAGCTCGTCCTCTTGGAATTGAGGTCCGAACCTTTGATCAAGTTACCTATTCTCCCGATGAGGAAATGTTTGGGGTGATTTTTCAATATCCCAATACCGATGGATTGATGGATCCTGATCTTGAAAACAAAATCCATCTTGCAAAGTCAAAGGGGCTGTTGGTGACGGTGGCGGCAGATCCGCTTGCGCTCACGCTGGTGAAAAGTCCGGGCGCGCTTGGCGCGGATATCGCCGTGGGAAGCTTCCAGCGGTTCGGGGTACCCATGGGTTTTGGAGGACCAAGTGCAGCGTACCTTGCTTGTAGAGATGAGTTCAAAAGAAGCATGCCGGGAAGAATCGTTGGACTCTCAAAGGATATGCGCGGTCGACCTGCCATAAGGCTTGCGCTGCAAACCCGCGAACAACACATTCGAAGGGAAAAGGCTACGAGTAACATCTGTACTTCACAGGTGCTTCTCGCGGTCATTGCCTCCATGTATGCGGTGTACCACGGTGCTGACGGACTCAGACAGATCGCCAGCAGGACCCATGGACTTGCAGTGTTGATGGGAAAGGGGCTCAAAGCACTCGGTTTTCAGCTTCGAGGTGAATGTTTTTTCGATACTGTGACATTTAGTGCGGGCACAGAGATTGATGCAAAGAGATGGGTTCTCGAGTTTCTAAAGCACGGGATCAATATCAGGCACACGGGCGCCTGGATCACAATTGCGCTTGATGAAGTCAGCACTGTTGATGAAGTTTCCCGCATCATCGGAATTTTCTCCTCCGGAAAGCTTTCGCTCGACACCTTCTTAAGAGAGGGAGTGTACGAACAGATTCCCCAATCCATAAAACGAGATACGCCCCTTCTTGAGCATCCGGTGTTTCATCAGTATCACTCCGAACATGAAATGCTCCGATACATGTCAATGCTTGAAAAAAAAGACTTGGCATTGAATTTCTCGATGATTCCGCTTGGGTCATGCACCATGAAGCTCAATGCCACTGTGGAAATGATCCCGGTCACCTGGCCAGAGATTGGAAAGCTTCATCCGGCGGCTCCGAAAGCACAAGTGGAGGGTTATTTGGATCTCTTTAAGGATCTTGAAGCCATGCTCTCAGAGGTGACGGGGTTTGATGCCGTTTCCTTGCAGCCGAACGCCGGATCTCAGGGCGAGTACGCCGGCCTTCTAGCCATTCGCGGTTATCATGAGTCAAGAGGAGAGGCTCATCGGAACATCTGTCTGATTCCAAAGTCAGCCCATGGAACAAACCCGGCGTCCGCCGTGATGGCGGGATTTGAGGTGGTAGTGGTGGAGTGCGATCGAGACGGGAATGTGGATCTCTCTGACCTAACACGCCTTGCGGAGCAACATTCTTCCAAACTCGGGGCGCTGATGGTCACTTATCCTTCGACGCATGGAGTGTTTGAGTCGGCAATTCGCGAAATCTGTGAAGTGATTCACAAGCATGGCGGGCAGGTGTACATGGACGGCGCAAACATGAATGCTCAAATTGGTTTATGCAGGCCTGGAGATTTTGGACCGGATGTCTGCCATCTGAACCTTCATAAAACTTTTTGCATCCCGCATGGTGGAGGTGGTCCTGGAATGGGACCTATCGGCGTGAAAAAACAGTTGGCCCCTTTCCTGCCGGGCCACGTATTTTCGGCACTCTCCGGTATAAAGGTGGGCGGCAGCACTGGAGCGGTTTCTTCGGCGCCGTGGGGTAGCGCGAGCATACTTCCAATTTCCTGGGTATATATTAAGTTGATGGGATCAGAGGGGTTGAAGAGGGCCACTGAGGTGGCAATCCTCAACGCAAACTACATGGCGAAGCGCCTGGAGTCCCACTTTCCCGTGCTCTATAAGGGGTTCGGTGGCTTTGTAGCTCATGAGTGTATTCTTGACTTGCGCCCCCTCAAGGCTGAAACGGGAATTGAAGTTGAAGATGTAGCAAAACGACTGATGGATTACGGATTCCATGCTCCGACTGTTTCCTTTCCCGTGGCCGGCACAATCATGATTGAGCCCACGGAGAGTGAATCAAAGGCTGAGATGGATCGTTATATTGATGCCTTGATTTCCATTCGAGCTGAAATCGAGTCAATCCGCAGTGGTAAAATGGATCGACGGAACAATCCCTTAAAAAATGCACCACATACAGCGGAAATGGTTTCTTCTACAGAGTGGATTTTTGGCTATACAAGGGAGCAGGCCGCCTTTCCTTTGCCATATCTTCGTCATAAGAAGTTTTGGCCTTCTGTTGCAAGAATTGACAATGTGTACGGAGACAGGAATCTTGTTTGCTCCTGTGCTCCGATCGAAAACTATCAAGGCTGAATGGCGCCTATGTCCAGTGTCGGATGCCCTGCGTGCCTCCAAAGGAAGGATCCGTGAACCAAACAGGAGTTTTGTGCGGCAGGGCCCGGATCATCCTGAAGGAACCGGATTCGCGTTGGCCGGATCTTGTTGCTGAATTTCAGGAGAATGGCCGAACACATCGCGCAAGGGCGAAGAGAAACCCACAAAGTGCAATCCAGAGGAAACCCTGACATTCCGGATTGGAACAGTGAGTGTGTCAACTGCAGTTCGGCATGACTCGTTCGGTTTGCAAGACTACGACTCCAGGAATAGGAAATCACCTCACCCTCATCGCTTGTGAGAATTGAAGCGACTTTCCTTCTTCCCGTGGCGCGCTCTAGAAGAAGCTGTAGCATTTTCGGGATATCTGACGTTAAGAATGTTTTCCCCCTCGGGATCCGTGGGTCCTCAAATGGTGCACACTCGGGGGCCATTACCTCGACGCATGGTCCCCTGAAGGAACGCAGCTTTGAAAAAAACGCATCATCCAAGAGATGGGTGTGACGTTTGGCTGCCACTCTAATCATGCCGAGGCAAACAGGATCAGCGCGATAGTTGCAAAAAATACGCGTCCTCGTGATTGCGATGGAGCGTTCGGGCTCCTGCTCGCAGATGCCGCGAATCAGAGTCGTGATGGGTGTTTCCAGGGGGCTTGGATTGCCTCTCGATAAATACAACTTCCCGTCATGAATCAGAAAAGCAGCTAACTCGTGTGACTCAGAGTGATTTGACAAACTTGGAGTAGGCTCCGGAGTCCATCAGAGTCCCGAATTGTTCCTTGGCGTTCGCAGCTTCAATCACGAGCATCCACTCCAGGTGTGGGTTACCATTGATTCTTCCTGGGTTGGATGTGAGATCAGAGTTCACTTCGATCACCTTTCCAGAGACCGGGGAAAGAAGATCGGAAACCGCCTTGATGCTTTCTACGACTCCAAAAGTCTCGTTCGCCTTGAGTTCCCGCCCCATCTTTGGAAGTTCGAGATAAACAATGTCCCCGAGACTGCTTTGAGCGTGCTCGGTAATTCCAACTCGCACTTTGCTCTCGCTGACCAACTCAGCCCACTCATGATCCTTGGTGTATCTTAGATGATCCGGGTAGTTCATTTAATTCTCCTTTTTTTTGTCAATAAACGGCGTTTTGCACACCTCGAACTCGTGGAGGTCCTCTCGAATCTTCACCCAAAGGCGCGTCCCGGCCTTCTCACATTTTTTTTCAATCAATGCAATCCCAATCGCTTTTTTCAAGGTTGGGCTTTGTGTGCCGCTGGTGACAAAGCCTACGCGAGTCTTACGGGTTTCGTCAAAAACCTCGTACCCCTGTCGTGGAATTCCCCTTCCTAGCGAAAGAATCCCCACAAGAGACCTTGTTGGACCAGCATCCTTGATTTTTGATATCGCGGGTTTCCCAATAAACTCAGAGTTTTTTTTCAGCTTGGTGATCCACCCCAGTCCGGTCTCAAAGGGGTTGGTGTTTTCGGTCAACTCGTGTCCATAGAGAGCGAACTTCATCTCTAGGCGAAGCGTATCCCTCGCCCCCAGTCCACACGGAAGAATCCCGAAGTGTGCACCGGCGGTCAGTAGAGCGTTCCAGATTTTGGGTGCGGCTTCAGGCGTGACATAAACTTCAAACCCGTCTTCCCCGGTATAACCGGTGCGGGCGACCAAAGATGATTCCCCGCAGACTTTTCCTACGGAACACCAATAAGTTTTGATTTCTTCAAGATTCATGTCCGCAAGCGTCTGCAGAACCGCACTTGAAGCGGGACCTTGTATGGCAATTTGGGCAAACTGTTCCGACTCATTGGTAAGCTGGGGCTTGGGGCCTTCGAAGTGGGATAATGCCGCGGAGAGATGATGAAAGTCCTTTTCAATATTTGCGGCATTTACCACCAAAAGAAATTCCTGTTCGCCCAGGCGATAGACCACGAGATCATCCACGATACCACCGTGTGAGTTACAAAGTGCCGAATATTGCGCCTGAAAAACGGCAAGCGTGGAGGCATCGTTGGTGGTTGCGAAATTCACGAATCCGAGTGCTCCGGGCCCTTGTACGCGAAATTCACCCATATGGCTCACATCAAAAATCCCACAATGATTCCGAACGGCCTCGTGCTCCTGAGTAAGGCCAGAGTACTGGACGGGTAGCTCCCAGCCACCAAAGTCCACCATTTTTCCACCGAGCTTCTTGTGTTCCTCGAACAAGGGAGTTCTCTTCAACATGGCAACAACTTAGCTCCGTCTGCTTGCAGCCGCAAATGTGTTTTCAAGTAAAACTTGAATTGTCATGGGGCCCACTCCTCCGGGAACCGGCGTAAGTGCGCGGGGAACCCCGGCAATCGACTCCGTGTCAACATCACCTGATATCCGACCATCCATTCCCCTGTGTATTCCCACATCCACCACAACCGACCCTGGTTTCAGCCATTCGCGTTTCAGTAATCCGCGTGCGCCTGCCGCCACAAATACAAGGTCTCCCAGCCTGCATAATGCTGCGGGATCGGGAGTTCTGCGGTGAACCTGAATGAGTGAGGCGTTTCTCGAAAGAAGCATGGAGGCGAGAGGTTTTCCTACAATGGCGCTCCTACCGATCACGCAAACGGTTTTCCCTTCAATCGGAATACCGTAGTGATCGAGAAGAAGAATGATTCCACCGGGTGTGCAGGGGATAAAACGAGGGTTCCCCGTCACCAAGAGTCCTATGTTTTCAGGATGCAGGCAATCCACATCCTTGGAGGGGTCCACCCAGAGCGCAACATCCTTTTCTTTCATTTGGGGGGGGAGCGGCCTCTGAATCAATACTCCATCGACACGGGGATCGGCATTCAACTCTCGGACTTTTTGATGTACCGTCTCGGGCGAAACATTCTTTGGAAATCCGATGGTCTCACTTGTGAATCCCGCCCTTATGGCAGCGCTGGACTTTCGCCCCACATAAACCTGGCTTGCAGGGTCCTCACCGATCAAAATGACACTCAAATGGGGGGGGCGCCCGAGAGCGTTTCGGAGCTCTGCGGTTTTGGACTGGAGTTCGGCCCTTCTTTTCTCCACCACAGGCTTTGCGGCAAGCAAGATCATTCGCTCACCGCCCGGGCTCTATCCCGAATCTCGATGAATCTTTGCCGATAAAGCTCGCAAAGCGATTCGAGGGATAGGTCCTCGATTTGGGCATGAAGACCTAGGTCTGTTGCACTCTTTCGAATCTTTTCGGTCATCTCTTGGAGGGTTACAGACCCAAGTGCGGCACTCTGAACCAACCTGTAGATGACCTCTCTGGAGCAGGTGTTCTGTTCAAGCAGGGAGTGGAGAATTAAACTGGAAAAAACGCCGGGGGTTCTTCTGAGGTTTTCCGAGATACGGTCTTGGTTGATTCTCAAGTTGGAAAGAGTTTGGTTTAGGCGCTGGAGTGAATACACGAGAAGACCGAAGTGATCGGGCAGAATCAGTCGCTCCACACTGGAGTGGGAAATGTCGCGCTCGTGCCAGAGCACGGTGTTTTCCTGGGTTGGTACCAAATGAGAGCGAATGACTCTCGCCAAGCCACAAAGATTTTCGGAAGAAACGGGATTTCGCTTGTGTGGCATGGTGGAAGACCCGGTCTGAGAATCAGAAAACTCTTCCAGAACCTCTCCCACCTCGCTTCTGCTCAAATGCCGGATCTCAGTTGCAATTCGTTCGATCGAGCATGCCAGTAAAGAGCCGATCGAAACGATTTTCGCGATTCTATCCCGGGGAATGACTTGGCTCGATACCGGTTCTGCTCGCAATCCGAGTCGCGCAAGGGCTAGGTTCTCCACTTCTGGAGTAAGGATCGAGTAATTTCCGACGGAGCCTGAAAACTGCCCGGTAATTTCGTGTTCGATCAGTGCTTCGACATCGCCCAGCCGTCTCCAGAGCTCCATTTGGAAAGAAAAGAACTTTTGCGCAAAAATCATTGGTTCAGCGGCCATTCCGTGTGAGCGTCCGAGGGAAAGCAGTCCGGAAGTTCTATTGATGATGCTTTCCAGCGATTTGATCACGGCACCAGTCTCAAAAGCAACTGCCTGGAGTGACTCCCTGATCTGCAATGAGAGAGCAGTGTCGAGAATGTCTGAGGAGGTGACTCCATAGTGGAAAAACCTCGAATATTTCGATTCAACCTGTTCCGTAACGCTGCTGCAAAAAGCCACGACATCGTGGCGGGTGTTTTTTTCAAGTTCACGGATCCGGACGGGGTCGATTTTCACATTCTTGAACGCAGCAACGCATCCGGCGGGGACCCAGTGCGTTTCTTCAAGAGATTCGAGGAGCGCCATTTCCACTTTAAAGAGACGGTTCCAGCGTTCCTTTTCTGACCAGATTTCAGCAATCGCGGGGACTTCGTAGCGGTTGATCATTAAAACTCTCCGCCGACACCATATCAAGGGTTGTGTGTCTAAAGAAGAAAAACGCAGCCATAAAATTGTCGTCAACCGAAATCGTGGAGTTTGTTTGTTGTTTTGGTTTTGCCTTTGCAACAGGGGCCCTCTCCCCATTACAATAAGAGAGGCGTTCCCTTTCAGGAAGAAAGGGGTAGAGGAGAC
The DNA here is from genome assembly GCA_018969905.1 of Bdellovibrionales bacterium. Taxonomy (GTDB): domain Bacteria; phylum Bdellovibrionota; class UBA1018; order UBA1018; family CAIMNF01; genus CAIMNF01. Next base: position 41,694 of record JAGWXK010000001.1, on the reverse strand, counting down.
AGAATGTCGAAACCCTTATGGCCGGCGGTTTCCGGAGCAGTTGCCAGGGACATGCAAGTCGAGGTCATCTCGAACAATCTTGCAAACGTAAATACCATTGGATTCAAAAAAGACGCTGTCGACTTCAAGGAATACCTCTCGCGAAATGAGAAAGAGGGGGATCTTGCGGCGGATATACCCCGTTCTCCGATCAAGGACAAAGACCTCTACCCTCTTGAAGGGCGGGATCAGTCTTTTGTTGTTGTAAACGGAACTCACACGAGTTTTAAGTCGGGGGGCATGAAGGTTACAGACAATCCTCTGGATCTGGCCTTGAATGGTCCTGGCTTTTTTGAGGTCGCAAGTCCTGCGGGCATAAGGTACACGAAATCCGGCGCCTTTAAGTTGTCGCCCGACGGAAGACTCGTGACAAGCGAGGGTCATCCGGTCCTCGCGAAGGGTGACGCGGGATCTGACCCTGCTTCAAGATTCATCCAGTTGGGCGGAAGGGAGGGCGGGATTCACATCAATGAGGCGGGAGAGCTGTACGCGGGGGACACACTTGTGAGTCCGCTTTCGGTTGTCGAATTCGGTGACCTGAAAACGGTCCGTAAGACCGGCGGGTTGTATTTCGAAAACAAGAATCCGGTAGGAAACCCGCCTCAGAATGGAGTTGCAACTCTTGTGAAGCAAGGAATGTTGGAGACATCCAATGTGAATCCTGTCGAGGAGATCAGCAATCTGATCCGAGCGAATCGCATGTTCGAGCAGGACCTGAAGGCGATGAAAACAGTAAATGAAATGCTTCAGCGTGAAGTGAATGATATCGGAAAACTGTGAGGAGAACTGAAGGATGATTAAAGCACTTACCACGAGCGCAACAGGGCTGGAAGCGCAACAGGCGAACATTGACCGGATTGCGAACGATTTGGCGAATGTGAATACTGATGGCTACAAGCGGGAAACCACGGAATTCCACGACTTGATGTACGAGAACATCAAGGATCCGGGTGCGCGCCAGGGCGCCTCCACGGTTTCACCTACTGGAATCCAGCGGGGTATGGGTGTTAAGGTCGGGTCGAATCACAAGCTGTTTGAACAGGGTTCGGTAAAACTTACCAGCAACCCCTACGACCTGATGATCGAAGGTAAGGGGTTCCTCCCTGTCACCCTGCCGAATACGGGGGAGGTTGTATTTACTCGCACCGGAAACTTCAAGCTTGATGCACAAGGAAGGATCAGCTTGAGCAACGGCGCTTTGCTTGAGCCAGCAATCGCTGTTCCATCGGAGGCAACCGGTGTGGTCATAACTCCGAATGGGGAAGTCAAGGCCGTGACGGCTCAGGGGGAACAGAACATTGGTCAAATACAGCTTGCGAATTTCATCAACCCGCAGGGCCTAATGTCGATCGGAAACAACTTCTACAAATCAACGTCAGCAAGCGGACAGGCTCAGACTCTTGTTCCTGGCGAAGGCGGCACCGGCACGTTGCTTCAGGGGGCGCTCGAATCTTCGAATGTCAATGTCGCCAACAGCATGATTGAAATGATTGGTGCACAAAGGGCCTATGAAATGAACACAAGGGTCATGGGTGTCGCGGACAAAATGCTTGAAGCCACAACAAATATTGTGAGATAATTTAAAAAAGACTCAAGGACGGGTCTTGAATCAACATAACTTCACCAAGGAGGGTGGAACATTGATTTTCCGATTGGCTTCTACTCTTTTCCTGCATCTTTTTGCCTGTGCCCATGCTTGGGCCGGAGACGAATCGCTTACCAGCGCGCTGACAGAAAAATTCAAGAATGCATTGACGACCAGAATTCCTGGCGCCGAAATTCGCATACCCTCGCTTGAGAAAATCTGCTCTGAGCCGCCACTCCGAGATTATTCTACAATCTCAAAAGTTAGGCTGGTGGAAGACCGACCGCAGGGGGTGGCGCTCTTCGAGCTCAACGGGATCGGAGCGGATGGGACGGAGCGCTCAGATCTTGTACAAACTCCATATTCGGCCTGGAAAAAAGTACTTTCCCCCGTACGAAGGATCTATCCCAACAGTAAATTGAAGGACGAAGACTTCAAGGTGCAGGAGGTGAATGTTGCCAGTGGTCCAGCGAGGGAGTATCGCGGAGTCATGGTTGCGCCCGATACTGTCATGAGTGGCTTCCAAAGCCGTCAATCCATACTTGAAAATCAGTTTGTGACGACATCATCAATCGAAAAGCAGCCAGAGCTCAGGAAGGGAGATATGGTTCGCCTTGATCTCACATCCGGCGACCTCACGCTGAGCACCCAGGCGGTTGCCAGTGAGTCTGGTTCAGTCGGAGATCGAATCCGTGTTCTCACCAATAAGTCGAAAAAAGAGGTTGTCGGGACAATCCGCGATGATCATTCAGTGGAGGTGAGGCTTTGAAAATCCGGAGTGGAGCACTGTTTGGTACCCTTTTTCTGGCTGGTTGTGCGAGCCTTAATCCCTTCAAGGCGGAGAAGGCCATTGACTATAATGCGCTCACCTATGGTGACTCAAATCCTTCGAGTGAAAATCGCCGCGGCGGGTGGGGGACTTCTACGGGTGAGTCAAGGCAATCAAGAAGTCCGGCCTTGAATTCCAACCGCGAGAGTCCGGCGCGGGAGGAATCAATCCTGGATCCCGCGGAAGAGACGGTAAAGGGGAGAATCGAAGCAGGAAGAGGTGTCGCACCCTCGAAGTTCATTCGGGGAGACAGGGCCACACGTGCTGATTTTTATGACAACGCCCCGAGTGACGGCTCCCTTTGGGCAAATGAAAACGATGGGAACTATTTTTTCACTAAGGGCAAAGTCCATGCGATCGGAGACATCGTCTCTGTAAAGATTGATGATAACTTCATTCGTCAGATTGCCGAGGAGGTGAAAAAAAGTCTTACACCCGCTGAGCAGGAAGTTGAAATGGCCCTCTACCTGAAAAACACGGAGGGTGCACGGAATGATGAGGATCTAAAGGCGTACAGGAACGTTGCGTCCGAGGATTTGCGGTCCACCGAGGCCGAAGAGGTGAAACTTAGAATGGAGCGGGCGGTAAGGTGGTCCCAGGTCGATCTGAGTAAAGCAATAGGACTATCACCGTCGGAGGAGCTACGGGCGGAAATTGTGGATCGCTATCAGAATGGAAACTTCAAAATTCGTGCCGTAAAGAGGGTTCTTTATCGAGGTGCTTCCAAGTCCATCGCACTGGTTGCAGTCGCTCCCGTTGCGGACTTCGATGAAAAAGACTTAATTAGCTCGGGGAAACTCTATGAGTATAAAATTCGCGTTGGAAGGTAAATTCATCATGATCCTCTGGTTATTCATCCTCTTTTTTGGGGGTGTCTTCGCGAGTGAATCGCAGGCATCGACCACCGTAGGGGCAAGGCTGAAGGATATTGCGTCCATAAAGGGAGTGCGGGAAAACATCCTGATTGGATACGGCATTGTTGTTGGTTTGAAGGGTACCGGAGACTCCAGTACAGATGTCACCGCCAAGTCTCTTGGACGGCTTTTCGGAAAACTGGGTCTCGACGTTGAGAAAAATGCGGCGGTCAAATCAAAGAATGCGGCAGCAGTGATTGTGACTGCAAAGTTGCCCGCATTCTCAAGATCTGGAACACAGATCGATGTTACGGTTTCGTCCATAGGTGATGCTGCATCACTGGAGGGAGGAACTCTCCTCGTGACACCTCTCCGCGCAGGGGACCAGCAAGTCTATGCAGTTGCTCAAGGACAGGTAACGTTGGGGACACTTACCGATGGAAAGGCGGCATTCCCGACAGTCGGACGAATCGTTTCGGGAGCATCCGTTGAAAAAGACGTCGATACGAACTTTGCGGGCAAGAAGAGCTTTCGTTTGTCCTTGAACAATCCCGACTTCACCACGGCAGCTCGGGCGGTCGCCTTGGTCAATTCGGAGCTGGGTGGAAAGTTTGCAACTGCGAGGGACAGTGCGACTGTAGATATTGTTGTTCCTTTCAATTATGACGGAAACACGGTGGATTTGATGGCGCGTATTGAGAACATACGGGTAGTTACAGATTCCAAGGCAAAAGTGGTATTGAATGAACGAACGGGAACCGTGGTCATGGGCGATCGGGTTAGTATTGCCCCGGTTGCAATCTCGCATGGAGACCTGTCGATTCAAGTTAAGGGTCAGTCCAAGCCCGAGCGACTTATGGAATTCAGGCCGGGAGCACGAGCCGACGCGGATCGAGGCCTGATCAATGCAAATGCCACGGTCGCAGATCTTGTCAAACTACTGAATGCTCTTGGTGTGGCACCGAGGGATATGACCGCAATTTTTCAAACCATCAAGGCGACGGGCGCCTTGCAGGCGGAGCTTGAATTCATTTAAAGGTCTTGTGCAGACGGAGGAAGAACAGGCGGAGATCCACGGAAGGATGAAAAAAGGTACGATGATCCAGGAAACAGAAATGAAGCAACGATCTGCTAGGATGGTGGGTCCGTTCAATTCTTTTCAATTCATCAAACCTACGCCGGAACAAGAGGTTCCCGTTCAGATCTGTTTGCGCTCGAAACCGGAGGGGGCTTGAAATGAAGCTCCCTCCGGTTATTCCCAGACCCGCCATTCAACAGCAAAATTCTGACGATCCAAGGATCACCGCTGAGATGCGAGAGGCCGCACGTGGCCTAGAGGCTATCTTCACCTCGGAAATGATGAAGGCCATGAGAGGAACTGTTCAGAAGTCCGAGTTTTCTTTGCGAAATCCCGGTAGCGAGATTTACGAGGGAATGCTTGACCAGGAATATGCGGAGTCCTCCGCGAGGCAAAATGCAATTGGTCTTTCCGGGCAGATCATTGATTATTGGTTGCGCTCGATGCCGGATCCAAAGTACAATGAGAACACGGGCCCGGACGCGGGCCCGGTGCGTACAGGAGGTACACATGAGGATCAATCCAGCGAATAGTTCCCCAGTCCAGGGTTCCGAAGCCCAAGCCACCAAAAAAACTGAAAAAACAAAGCCGCAGTCCCAGGAGGGCAGGGCAGGAAGCGTGTCGGCTCCGGTCCGAACAGATTCGGTGAATGCTGACATTTCTGTCAAAGCTCGTGATATGGCCAAGGCCAAGCAGGTGGCCGGAGAGGCCCCTGATTTGCGGGAAGCAAAGATCGCTGAACTTCGGGAAAAAATTCAAAATAAGACCTACAATGTCAGCGCCGACGCGATCGCAGACCGACTGGTGGATGACCATTTGCGAATGGCAGGAGCCTGAGAGCAGTTAACTTCAACCTCCGAGCAGGATGCGGGTGAGGACGATCATGGAAAAAGAACAGGATCAAAAAAACAGTCCGGGAAACAGACTGCACGAAAGTTTGCAGGGCCTCATTGGACTGCATCGGCAGCTTTATGAAATCGTGAAGCATGAACACGAGGCGATTACCCAGGCCGATACGAAAGCGACCTATGAGGCTGTTGCCAACAAGGAGGCATTGCTCCATTGGATCCATCAGGCGGAGTTGGAGCGTCAGGCCCTTAGCCTGGAGTTAAAGAGTTTCGAGTCTTTACCAGACGAATCGAATCCGACCCTCAAGGAATTGATCATTCACTACCAGGTGAAGAGCCCGGAGCTTGCATCCAGGCTACAAGCCGACTTGAATGCTTTGGTGATTCTTGTCGAGAGGGTTAAAAAACAGAATCAGGTCAACGGTAGTCTGATCAGCCAGTCATTAAAGCACATCAACAACATGAAGGGGAATATCTTCGGTGAAACCACACACCAAGGAAAAACCTACAACCAGCTGGGGCAAAAGAACCAGGCCGCGGGAAATCCCCATGGCCCGCGATTGATTTCGAAAGAGGTATAGGGATGGCACTGTTGAATGTCCTGCAAACCGGAAAATCCGGGATGAGCACCGCCAAGGCTGGCATTGCGACATCGGGGCATAACATTGCGAATGCAAGCAGTGAAGGCTTTTCCAGGCAAAGGGTGCAATCTGAGGCTGCCGTAGCAAAGCAAGCTGCAGGCCAGAGTGGTGGACACTTCGTCGGTGAGGGTTCCCGCATTGCACGGGTTGAGCGAATCAATGATGAGTACCTCGAAAAACAGCTGCGAGAGGGCTCGCGGGATACCGCATTTCATGAAGAAAAACAGGTCTTTTTGAACCAGGTGGAGGATGTTTTCAATGAGATGAACGGCGATGGCTTGAACCGTCTCATTGCAAGATTTCATAACGACTTTAGAAAGCTCTCCAATGAACCGACATCTGAAGCGATTCGTCAGTCCGTACGAGAATCTTCTCAGGCAATGATTCGGGACTTCAAACGACTCCGCGGCGAGGTTGAGAGCATTCGCAGCCACATCGACAATCGTATCGAAGGAAGCGTCCGGGAGCTGAATACCCTTGCGGGTGAACTTGCGGAATTGAATCGAAAAATCGTTCAGGCGGAGGTTCAGGGTACCGATGCCGCCAATGATCTGCGCGATCGGCGAGATCTTGTAGTGAAGAAGATGAACTCCCTTGTCGACATCACCGCTCACAAAGACAATCAAGGAAACCTCAATGTGGATATCAAGGGGGTTGGCCCGTTGGTGACCGGGGTTGTGACTTCGGACTACTCTCTTGCGCGCCACGGAGCGGATTCCACAAGTGGTTCGGTCGAGAATTCGCTTCAGATTTCAAGGAGCTCGCAAAGCAAGAATTTCATTACCGACCACTTTAAGGGTGGCAGAATAGGTGCTCAAATCGAGACTCGCGATCGAGCTGTGAACCAGGTTTTGGGGAGGCTCGACGAACTTGCATATGCAATTTCCAGGTCCGTGAATGAGCTCCATGAAAAAGGCTTCACTTTGGACGGAAAGACCGGAGTACGATTTTTTGAAACACCCAATCAGGTTCTAGGGGCTGCAGACCGACTGGCTCTCTCCGGTGAGATCCTTGGCAATGTAAACAATATTGCGGTGGCTCTTCAAGCGAATGCCCCAAGTGACAATCGAAATGCGCTTGCGATCGCAAACCTTCAAAATCACCATCTCATGAACGGGGGGCACTCCACCGTGGATGACTTTTACAACTCCATCGTATCCGAGGTGGGAGTTGCGAGTTCCCGGAACAAAGAGGCACTTGGGCAACAGCAAAGCATCATTACTCAACTCAATCGGGTGCGTGATCAGGTCTCGGGAGTTTCGATTGATGAAGAGACGACCAATCTTATGCAGTTTCAGCACGCCTTCGATGCGTCAGCCCGCGTGATTAGGGTTGCTGATGAGATGATGGATACGGTTTTGAAGCTGAGGGGTTGAGGATAGATGAGGGTAACCGATAACACGAATTACGGAGTCGTACGGGACAGTATCAGCCGCTCGAGAGGACGGATGGAGAATCTTCAGATGGAGTCTGCGACCCTGAAGAAGCTGAACCGCCCTTCTGACGATCCCGTGGGTGCGGCCAAAGTTCTGGAAGTGAGGACGGACAAAGTGAATAACGAACAATTTCAGGTGAACGCAAAACTCGCTCAAGCTTTCTTGGATAACACGGATCATGCATTGGATGAGATTAGCGAGATCGTCATGCGCGCCAAAGAGATTGCCATTAACCAGTCCAGTAATGCGAGCTCCACTCCTGAATCTCGACTCGGAGTGAGTGAGGAAGTGAGTCAGCTTTTTCAACGTGCAGTAGCCACTGGAAATAGAAGGATCGGAGATCGATATATCTTCGGCGGTTTCAAGAGCACCACCGCCCCTGTTGATGGCGATGGAAATTATCGTGGGGATGACGGGGAGATCATGATCGAAGTGGGGCGTGAGGTGTTCATTGGAGCAAACGTACCGGGATACGAGGTCTTCAACACTCATCCGGATGGATCGACAGACAAGCATCGACTCAAGTCGGGGTCCGAAGAACAAGCGGACCGTCGCCTTGCCACTGTTCCTGCTGGTCCCCAAAATGTGAATCTTTTTCAGCAGCTCAAGGCGCTTCGAACTGGCCTGCTCACCGGGGACATTGAAACCATTCGGGGGACTTTGGATTCTTTCGATGATCTTTTGGGCAAGGTGATTTCAACGAGGGCCAAGATTGGAGCAAGAATCCAGAGCATCGAAGGAAACATGACCGCCCTTGACCGGCACAATGTGACCAATGCTCAGTTAACCTCTTCCATTGAAGATGCCGACATGACCCAGGTTGTGAGTGATCTCGCCAAGGAAGAGACCGTTTTCAAAAGCAGTCTTGCCAGCTCAAAACACCTGATTCAACCGACACTTTTGGACTTTCTGAGATAATTCCCTTGTGAATCTGACCTGAATACGCTAACAAACCCCTTGGGTAACGGATTACTTCGTTGTTCAGTACATGGAGGTTGTTCATGTTAGTGCTGACCCGAAAATTGGGTGAAAGTATTGCGATTGATGATCACATCAAGATCACTGTCGTTCAAATCAAAGGCAAGCAGGTCCGCCTGGGAATTCAGGCACCTAAAGAAACAAAAATTCACAGGGAAGAGGTTTATTCCCAGATCCAGGATCAGAATAAGGTGGCGGGAAACGCTACCGGTAATCTTGAAGATGTCACAAAGGCATTTGAAGATTAAGACCCATCGCGTCATTCTCGATGTCATAAATTTGTCATTTTGCCCGTCTAGGTAAGAAAGTTCCTTGCTCGCATAACAAAACTCGGATTATCCTAGTTTCGGGAGTGGATTTCATTCCTGGAGGTTGTTGTGGTCGTACAAACAGGACGTTTTGGCCAAATAGAGGTTTCCACAGACGAGATCATTTCGATCCCGAGCGGAATACTTGGTTTTCCGGATGATCAGAATTTTTGCTTGGTTGATCCAGGGGATGAAACCTTGATTCTCTGGCTTCAGTCCCTCTCCAATCCTCGTCTTGCATTTCCGGTCCTTGAACCGAGAATCTTCAAATCCAACTACATTGTCAGGCTTTCGGCCGCAGAGCTTCGTGAGCTCAGGCTTTCCTCGATCCAAGAGGCGAGTGTCTTCACCATCCTCACCATTCCGAATCAACTTCCAGAAATGACCGCAAATCTGAAGGCACCTTTGGTGATCAACGTCCGTGATCGAGTCGCCAAGCAGGTGGTTCTTCAAGAGAATGATCAGCCAATAAAGCACCCAATGTTCAAGGAACTTCGCGCCCAGATCCTTTCGGTCAGAAGTGCATCCAGCGAAGTTGTTAAAAGCAATGATCGCTCTGTGGTTTCTGTTGGAACGCTTCCGCTTACGACGAGGGTCGAGCTGATTTGATCAGCTCCAGGTAAGCGATAGCTTCACGGTGGACAGGGTCAAGCTCCAAAACGGATTCCCATTCAAGCTCCGCATCGAGTACGTTGCCCTGACTGTAGTGAAGAAGGCCTAGTTGCACGCGCACAGCAAGATCAGTGGGACGTTCCAATTTTAATTGCTGTAAATCCTGAATGGCACGAGTAATAAAGCCTTTTTTAGCGAAAGCTTTGGCTCTCTTCACGCGCATATCGATCGATCCAGGGTCAAGCATTATGGCCTTATTGTATTCCTCAATCGCCTCGTCGAATCGGCGATAACGGAAGTAAAGATCACCCATTTCAAAATGTTTGACTGCAAAACGTCGATCGATCTGTTGGTCATCTCCGAGTTGTTTCAGAAACACACTTTGGTTTGCCTGCTCGAAAACCTTTTTCGCCTCATCATATCTGCCGATGTCATTCAGAATGATGCTCAGGCAAACTGCGGAATCGGTATGTTTAGGCTCTATGAAAAGAGCTCGCTTCAAATCCTCAATCGAGTCAACCAGGCGCCCTTGATAGGAGCGCAGCAACCCGCGGAGATAGTAAAAGTCGGCGTTGTCTGGCTCAAGTGTGAGGCCCTTCTTCAGCTGATCTTCAGCGATGTGGTACTTCTTTTGCTGAATGTTTTTTTGAATTTCTTTTGGTGGAATCATGGGCTCATTCAGAGGGAAGCTTCTCCATTAACGTCCGGGCTTTGGAAGCCAGGTCGGATTCGGTGTAGAGATTAAGGATCTTTTCAAGACGGGATTTAGCAGAGGCAGGCTTTTTTCTCTTGATGTAAAACTCCGCAATCTCCATCTCCTTTTCGGCGAGCTTGTTGTATGCCTTTTTCTTGAGGTCCAAGGCCGCAATCGAATGTTCACCGCTGGGATACCGTCGCAAGTACAAGGAAAAAGAGGCGACAGCACTTTCGGCAGATCTCAAGTCTCTGGCGATCGTGGAGGGTATGTCGTTGAAAAAGGATTCGCCCGCACGGAATAGCGCATAGGGTGCGCGCTCGTGCTTCGGATAAAGTTCGACGAATGTTTCGTAAGCTGATGCAGCCTCAGGGTATGACTCCTGAAGGAAATAAACGTCACCAATTCTGAGTTGTGAGAGCGCTCCATAACTGGAATAGGAAAACTTACTCTTGATTACGCGCAACTTGTCGAGAGCGAGCAGAAAGCGGTCGTTTTTTACATCCTCGTCCGCATCCTCGTATAACTCTTTGGGGTCATTTTCATTGATGGTCTTTCCCGCACATCCCAAGAAAATCTGGCATGAGCACGCGAGCAGAATGAGGGAAAAACCAAATTTCAGCGCTTTCATACTTTCTCCTAAAGTGGAAGCAGGCTTGAAGCGGGCAACCAAGCGGTTTCGTTACCCTTATAGCGCACTTTCTGCCATGTTTCATTTTCATTTACACTCGAGGGGGGGCCAACGAGCCGAACCTTTACACCGGTTTCAATTGGAGCGATTTCAGGAAATGTAAGTCCGGGACCGCTGCGGAGCAATTCTCTGGTAATCAAAACGGCAGGGGGGGTGGAATTCGCTGATCGATAAAAGCCATAAAATGCGAAAACCACGATCAGTCCGAGAAGCCCGAACCAACCAGAGGGCTTCAGCAAGGTCTTGAGCAAATTACGCGTCTTCAAATACGCTCGAATCCACAAAATCGAGACAATCAAGGAGATCATGCCGATTACGCCGAAGATCTCATCGGCCTGGATCCGGTCGGAGAATAACTCCAAGGGGCTTGAGGTGCTATCGATTCCAATCTCGGAGTTGTTGGAATCAAGCGAGCTTTGCAAGGCATTTTTTGCAAGAATCAAGTTTCGCTGAATCTCAGGATCGTGGGGTTTTAGGTGATTGGCTTTCTCAAGATAGGCTACCGCTTGGCCCGGAGAGCCAATTTTTCCATGAAGCACCCCAAGATTATAAAAATAGCTGGCATCATAGGTGGGGGAAGACTTCAGAGCCTCGATCGCCTCCTTGAATTTGCCAGCGCGTTCGAGTTGGGTCAGATCTGCCATTTGACATAATCTAGCGACAGGCCCTCTTTCATTGCAACAAAAATAAGTCTTTGATATTCAAAAACAAGATGTTGAGTTTTGATAAATTCAAAGAACACGCGAAACGAATTTTGAGCATTCCATCTCATGCCGAGTCCGGCAATGAGGAACTGGTAAGATACCTTCAGGCGGCAATGCATGACTACGGGATGAAGACTTCGGTGCAACCCGTAAGTCATTCCTCGGACCTGCTTTCCAAACGGCAAGCAAATCTGTTGGGATTTGTCTCGGATCCACTTGTGGATCGAACGACGCGTAGAGGGCATCTTTTTGTGAATCCGCTGGATGTATCAACCGGAAATCTTCCGCACCTTTGGACGGCCACTCAGGGCAATCCTCAAGCTCCGATTGTGAATGACCAAGGAATTGTCGGCGCTGGAGCCGTACAGGGGAAACTCGATTTTCTGTGCAGAATATTTGCGGCCATTGATCTAGTGGACAAGCGCACTCGCAGTCCGATTTATCTTGTGGGAACCTGCGCATCACACTCAGGCATGATGGGAAGCCGGTTTTTGATCGAATCGCTTGCGGTGAATCCGAAGACGGTCCACACCTTTGCGCCTACTGGCCTGAAGAGTCAAAGCAGGGCAACGGGGCAGGTGTCCTTCTCGGTGGATCTTGACTCCTCGATTCGCGATCGGGATTCCCGTGGCTACAACAGAAGTTTGAGCATCACCGCTTATGGACTCGGGGTTGACTTTTCGACACCAAAAAATGCAATCAATGCCTATGAACTCCTGATTGATTTGTTGCTGCAGGCCACAGAAAGCGGCTTCGATTTTCAGTGGTCGGCCATTGAAGTGAAAAACGCATCAGGAACCAACCCCGACCTGGCGGCAGCAAGAATTGCGCTCACCTCGTTTCAGTTTGAGGATTTCAAGCAATTCCTGCGGGAGCGGATTGGTGACGAAGATCAGGCCCGATTTTTTCGCGTGGACTTTGCAGGAATGACGGATTCCGTGACCCGATTCATACCGTCCGAGCTCGTGGAAGTGGTCCTTGAGTTGGATCACGAGTGGAAGCTTTTTCTGGCCAACCTGAATCGAAACAATGATCCATCCTTCTCACACCCCGAGAATTCCGGTGCGCTAGTGAAAATTCTAACCACCGCCAACGGAAAAATGAGAGTGGTTTTCGAATTGAGGACTTTACCCGAAGTGGATTTGGTCGCTTTGGAATCATCCTGGCGCGATTCAGTCAAGAGGACTTCCGAGAAATATCCCCATTTTCATTTTTCAATTCAAAGAGACTATCTTGTCCCGGGAGCGATAGGACCGTCGGAATCAAAAGAAATTTGTACCAACTATCTGAGTGATGCGGGACTTTTTCACCGGGCGGGTTTTCCGGTCTCAGCGATCGGCTGCGGATTAGTGGACCATCTTCCTAAAGGACCAAATGAGGCCGTTCGGTGGAGCGAGTTGGAGACTGCGATTGCCGTCTATCGTGACTTGATGGTCCGCCTCAGTCAGGGTTGAATCGTGGAAAAATTGGGAAGTATCTTGAGGCAAAACCCCACTACGCCTGGTCCTCCCAGCGGTGTGATTCACCGGTTTTCTCCAATGAACCAAAAGCTACAGACGGCATGCATTGAGTTCCGATTCCCTGAGATTCCGCTTGCGGTCGGGCTTGCCCGTGAGTCTTTCGAATTTCGAATCCGCAATGGACTCCATTCCATGCCCGACACCGAGATCGAACGCATTAGGGTTTTGCTCCTTCGAGTCCGTAACCGGCTCCTTAAAACTGTGCAGGAGGAGTCCGCCCGAACGAAGCGCGATTTCGACCTGGAGATGGATGCTTTGATATCTTATCTTGATTCCCTTCGGGAAAATGCCACCCGACCATCAGAATATGTTCCAAGGGGTGTGTGTGCTGTCATTGCCTCTTCGATTTGGCCGATTTTCCACTCAACCCAGTTTATTCTCGCGAATCTTCTAGTTGGCAATGAGGTCATTCTCAAGCCTTCCGAGAGAGTCTCGCGAATCGTGTTGGAGTGGGTCCGGGAACTGCGATCGCTTGGCGGAAGCCTCGAATCCGTACAGGTGTTGGTGGGCGATCAAGAGACCGGCCGAAGGCTTGCCTGCAATGATGGTGTTGATGTGATCATTTTTCAGGGTGGCTATGAAACGGGAATGAGGATTCGGCAGGACACGCTCGCCTCGCCGTCAAAGGAGCTCCTTTTGTTTCTGGGCTCGAAAAATCCCATCGTGCTGAATAAGCCGATCACTGAGGAGATCTGTGGAACCATCTTGGAAAATGCTTTTTTAGGCGCGGGTCAGCACTGTCTGAGTACGCCCCTGCTCTTCGTACAGGCGCGACATTTTAACGATGCACTTGAAGGTCTGTCAAAAGCACTGCGATCTTCATCGGGAACTGATGAAGGTGGAGCGAATTGGATCGGGGTCCTTCAAGACCAGGCTCGTGTTGAACGGTATTTGAAGTTTATCAATGTGCTTGAGCGGGAAGGAGCCAGATTCGAGCTGAAGGGCAATCGCGATTCGAGTCGCACGCACTCTTGTTTTTCCACCCCAACTCTCGCGGCTTTTCGAGAGATCAGACCCGGGCAAATGAGGAAAATGGAAAGCTTCCAGACTGAGGTTTTAGGCCCTCACCTCACGATGGTATCTTATGCCGACTTTGACGAGCTCCTGGGTTTATTTGATGATTTGACTTATGGCCTTGCTTGTTCTTTTTTTGGAAACCCCTCAAGTCCCGAACAGTTGGTGCTTGCACAAAAGGTCGGTCTTGTAACCTTAGGTGCTAGCCTCTTTGAGCTTGATCCGTGGAAGGGGGCGATTGCCCGAAAGCGTAGCGGCAATCATGGCCGGCTGGGACATCGTCTTCTCGGACAGTTGGCTTTGGAGTGCGCTGAGAAATAAAAAAAGCCCCGTGTTGAACACGGGGCTTTCATTTACTCACCAATCTACAAGAACTAATTCTCGAACTTGGTTACGTTGTATGCTTGTGGGCCCTTTGGACCAGAAACCAATTCGAACTGCACTGCTTGACCTTCGGAAAGAGTTTTGAACCCATCTCCCTGAATCGCGCTATAATGAACGAAAATGTCTCCGTCTACCGACTCGGTTTGTACGAAACCGAAACCTTTCGCGTCGTTGAACCACTTCACGGTGCCTTTTACCTGAGTTGCCATTAAAATCCCCTTTCAAAACTGATGTAAGCAACAACTGATGTCTATGATTAAGGGATAACGGTTCGTCAGATTTCCGTCAAATAAAAAAACAGAGCGGTTGCCCGCTCTGTTTTGAGAGTTTTTATTTAAATAGAGTTAAGAGACTCGCCGTTACCCCGATTGTCCCCAGGAGTTCATATTTCCTCCGAGGGGAATTGCGACGGGCAAGTTTTGCGAGTTCGGCATCCCATTTGAGGGCTGGACAAAGTTCCCGTTTTGTGGAGTTCCACTCAAGGGGAAGGTTGCGTAACTGAATCCGTTCGGAGAACTCCCGGCTTGAGCTCCAAATTGACTTCCATTTTGTTGAAACCCTGTTTGCTGCGGAAATCCATTCCACTGACTGGAGCCAAATGGACTGGTTTGCCCAACTCCGAAGTTCGAAGCTGTTCCGTAGTTTGGTCCGAACGCTGTATTCGTCATGAACGCATTTCCCTGGTTGAATCCGTTATTTTGGCCGAAATTTTGAGGGATTTGACCATTGATTGGGAAAGTGGAGTACTGAAATCCGTTGGACTGGAGTCCATTTGGTCCGAACGCACTCTGGCCGTACATCGTTGTGGATTGAAGGTTTGAGTATCGCTGAGACAGGCTCTGATAGGTTTCAAGAGTCTGCTGATATTCATACCTTGCTTGATTGCAGCTTGCGAAGGTTGCCGGAGTGAGCCAAGCACAAGATCGCTGAGCGTTCATGCTGAGATACTGAAGGTCGGCCTGTCCTTGATTCAGAGCATCCACCACCTCCTCGTGTGCAGGATCAAATTGCGAAATGAAGTCAACGCGACCGAGACCGCCTGGAGCAAATTCTGAAGCGACCCGGAGTTCACTTTCGCGACTTGCTTCATCAAGCCCGGGGAGTTTCGAGATCGCCTCATGCGTGGAAGCGATGAAATCCGCATGGTCAGATTCGGAGCCGCAAGTCTTTCTTGAATAAAAGCTTCGGCCCTGACGCTTCTCGCTACAGGCTTTCTTCGAGTCTGCTAAAACCTTTTCATTTGCTGAAAGCAACAAATCCATACCGGCACTGATCGCCGTTAACATAGCTTCCTTGTCAGCTTCGCTGAGAGCTAGTGTCTCGATTCGTTTCGCAAGGTCCGATAGCTCAGCTTGAAGAATCTTCAGCTCATGTAAGGATTTTGCACTCTTTATTCCTTCCTCGATTTGATTCAAGGATTTTCGAATGAGTTCCTTCTGGGTACCGATGAGGAAGCCTGAGCCCAATCCATTCAGCTCGCTTAGAAGTTCGCGCGCCTGATCCGGGTTATGGTCACAGGTAGGGCAGTTGCCGATGGCGAGCTCGAGCTTTTTGAAGGTTGGGGATGCAACCCTTGGGGAAATGGCACTGAACTCATCAGCCTCACCCAAAAGTCCAGCGATCATCGACTGATTGGAGTGATCAACATACTTTTTAAGTGTTAATTTTTGTCTCTCGCCGTCCTTGTGATGTTCCACGCACTCAGCAAGTGATTTTTCATTTTGATCTCCATGAAACTTCACTTGAATGCCGACCCGTTTAGAGCGGCTCTCGAGATCCTCTACGCTGGCCAGCGCGCTTGTGGAATCTGGGCTTTCAGCACCGAAAACTTCTTTGTTGCCGATTTTGAGGAGCTTTGCGCACTCTTTGGGAAGGTACCCTGAGACAACAAGATTGTAGTCTACAAACTCAAGCCTTAATCCGTGTTCATCAAGATCCTCAGAATTTAGATAAGTAATGACAGCCGGCGCCTTCGCCTCAGCCGGCGCCTTCGCCTCAGCCGGCGCCTTCGCCTCAGCCGGCGCCTTCGCTTCAGCCGGCGCCTTCGCTTCAGCCTCCGCCTTCGCTTCAGCCTCCGCCTTCGCATCAGCCGGCGCCTTCGCTTCAGCCTCCGCCTTCGCTTCAGCCTCCGCCTTATTCTTCCATTCTGACTCAAGCTTTTGTTTTACTGGTTCGGAGACATATGCTGGATAAGTAGCGCCGCTTCCCGTGTTTTTGAGTTTGTGTTTATTACGGAACTGAATCAAAGCATTCTTAGTTTCTGTATTAAAATTGCCATCTTCCACCAAATTTAGGTTTGGATTCAAATAGTTTAGAATCTGTTGAAGAGCTTGGATGTCGGCTGTTTTTGTTGAGTCTTTTCCAAAGGCGGATAATTTTGGGCAGTCTGTTGGTCCAGCGAATCCGATTTGCGGCGCTCCCAAAAGCGCAACTAAAAGTAATGAACTGTAAATGGCTCTTTTCATACAACTCTCCTATCAAAAAAATCTCTCAGAACTATGTAAGCAAGTTTAGGGCCATGCCCCAAATGCCATGGATAGGTACTAAGCCTGATGTCCAAGATTTGTACTCTACAGCTGTAAAAAATCTAGACAGGGCATCCTTTTGGATACCCATTGACCGATTCGCGAATTATGAATACTGTCCAGGGACTATGAAAGAAGATTATGTATTGAAGGGTACTACCGCCCAGATCACTCTCACTCTTGAGAAGGAAGTTGCTGAAACCATAAAGAAAATGGCTGAATTCACCAAGTTCGGTGAATCTGAGATCGTAAACACTGCGGTAAAGAGATTTATTGCAGTCCATAGCGATTTTCTACCGCGAAAGAAGTGAAATTTTACCCCAACGCCAGAATGGTATCGATCTCGACCGCATTAATTAAATTAATATTGTTTACAAAAGAATGAAATTCATTTAGCTTTGCGCCATCCCGTTTTCTGGGATGGAGGCTTTATGCTGGGTGTTTTCTTTTCTTTGGTGACGTTCTTCATTTCCATTCAATTTACCCTGGCCATTGAAATCGATCATTCTGTGCCAAAAGACCAGGCTCGATCTATTGAGCTAGATCAGGCCTATCTCGATCGACTCCAATTTCGACACAATGAAAAGGATGAAGTCACAAAAAATCTCCTCGGTATTGATCGCGCGATCAGTCCGGAAGTTCTTCGTGAGTGGCTGGGTCAGAGAGTGGCACTGATCATCTCCGAGAGAATGGATTTGGAGAAATCCATTTTGGTGGGGTCAGGAAGGGTCGTCTACCCCGAGCCAAAAACCCTGCCGATTCCAGACCTCGCGGGCGGTAATCCAAAGCCAGTGGGAGGTGGTTCCGGAGGCACTCACGATCCCGTGATCGTAATGTCAAATACTGGCGCCGGCTTGTATTTGCTTGGAAAACAAAATGGTGTTTTGCTCGTTCTGCAGAGGACTGACGGATCCCTCTTCCCCATTCTTTCGCCACGCAGTGGTGTAATCCAGATTGGCTCAGGTCTTTTTCTTGAGCGAATGCGAGTAAACCCCAACACTCAGGATCATCCAGCCAATTCCATATCCCGACTATCAACTCTTTTCCATGAAGCAAGGCACAGTGATGGAAACGGGCAATCATTGGGCTTTATGCATGCGATTTGTCCAGAGGGTCATGCCTATGCAGGATATCCTGCTTGTGATAAAAACCTAAATGGTCCCTATACTGTGGGTGCTCAGGTATTGAATACTCTGATTGCCGCTTGCACGGAATGCGGGACCAAAGAGAAAACGATCCTAAAGACGATTGAAGCTGACTCAAGATCTCGTGTTTTAAGGGCATTCATAAATTCCAAAGGCATCTCGCAGAGAGCGATGGCTTGGAGTGATCAACCCGAGAGAATTGTTTCCTTTAAGAAAAAACGGATCGGTGATTTGGAGTAGTTTTGAAGAATTCAGTTCTGGTTGGCTTTATTTCCGGGCTCTGTGTCTTGGTATATTTAAACGCTGGAAATAAACCCGAGCAGCCCAATGTGGTAGATCAACCCATCGATGCAAAAGAAGCAGTCACGACTGAAGAGGCTTCAAGTGAAGGGTTTGTAGAGACGAATGTTGGCGGCGTAGCACAGTTTGCTCCGGGACATTTGCCTAATGATGGATATTCGGAAGAGCTTTTAGGCGAGATTTCAAAAGTGAAACGTACGCTTCCTAGCGTAACCGAATTAAGATCCTTACCGTTGGACGAAGTTCACGGAGCTCCTGCCAGGATCATTGAGGCAGGGGCCGCACTAGGCGATCTCGAAGAGTACCTTGAGAAAAAGCCAGAGGAGTTTTTGAGCGCAAGTCGGTTTTTTTCGGACTGTGCTGCGGGATCAGAGCTCCCACCCTCGGTGCGTGCGATGTGCCTTCACTCCCTTAGGAATAACCCCACGCAGTGGGCCCCGGGGGTATCGGCAAAGCTTGAGGGTCTCCCGCCCGAGGTGGTCGATCTCGAGGCGCAGCTATAGAGGCATCCCAAGTTTTCCTGGACTCAAGTGTTAAGTCGCGGAGTCAATGAGTTCTGCGATGTCCTTCACTTGAAGTTTATCGGTCATGTCCTTGGTCTTTACCCCGTCGGTGATCATGGTCAGACAAAACGGACATGAGCTTGCTACTGTCTTCGCGTTGGTTTCAATCGCCTGCTCGGTGCGGGTCACGTTGATTCTTGCTCCAATATGCTCTTCCATCCACATCCGCCCACCACCTGCGCCACAACACATTCCCTGATCATGGTGTTGCTTCATTTCCACAAGATTGACCTTTGGGATGGAGGAAAGAACCGCACGGGGCTGCTCATACACGTTATTCCACCGCCCAAGGTAACAACTGTCATGAAAGGTGATGGTTTCATCCATGGCCTTCGTAGGCTTCAGTTTCCCAGTTTGGAGCAAGTGAGCAATAAACTGGGAGTGGTGAAATACTTCGTAGGTTCCACCCATCTCCTGATATTCGTTTTTCAAGGTGTTAAAACAATGAGGGCATGCGGTAACGATCTTTTTGACCTGGTACCGGTTCAGGGTTTCTACGTTGGTCTTTGCAAGGGTTTGGAAAAGGTATTCGTTTCCAATGCGCCGGGCGGCATCACCGGTGCACGTTTCCTCTGTTCCAAGTATCGCGAACTTGATCCCCGCTTTGTTTAAAAGGCTTACGAATGACTTCACGACAGACTTGTTTCGATCGTCATAGGCTCCCGCGCAACCAACCCAAAGAAGCACATCAAGATCTGCAGCCGAACCAGCCTCGGCCATCGTTTTGATGTTCAATCCTTCCGCCCAGTTTGCGCGCTCGGATGGACTGAATGCCCATGGCGTACCATTGGTTTCCATGTTCTTGAAGACGGCCTGAACTTCGGCTGGAAATCGGGACTCCATCATTACGAGATTTCTTCGAACATCATAAATCTTGTCTGTATGTTCAATAAATACAGGACAAGCGATTTCGCATGCACGACAAGAGGTGCATGCCCAAATCACGTCCTCGGTAACATGATCATCAATCACATGCGTGATGCTATCGGCTTTTCCATCAAGGATTGCGGCCTTGTTGGCATGGAGGTTCTTTTTTAAATCAACGATCAGGTTTTTCGGTGAGAGTGGCTTTTGTGTGTTCCAGGCAGGGCAGAGTGCCTGACATCGTCCGCACTCGGTGCAAGAATAAAGATCAAGAGCATCCTTCCAGCTCATTTGACTAACGTTTGCAACCCCATATTGTGTTACGGTCTCGTCCTCGAAGTTGATCGGAGTCATTCCTTTTTCACGCTCAAGTTTTCGCAAAAAAGTATTTGGACCTGCGGCCACAATGTGAAGATGTTTTGACCCAGGAATGTAAACCGCAAAACCCAACACAAGGCACATGTGCACCCACTTAAAGAAGGTGTAAAGACCCTCAGCGGTTTCGTGTTCAAATTCAAAACCCGAAAATGCCGAAGATACGAACTTCGATACAAAAAAGGCATTTTGGTAATCTGGGTTTGCGGCAAGAATATGAAAGCCATTCATCAAAAAGATCGAAATCATCAGCCCGCCGGTGAACAAAAGCACATTGTTGGCATCAGATGACTGGCCCAGGTTTTTCGGCCTGAGCACAAGTCTGCGGTAGGCCGCAAATAAAACCCCAATCAAAACGAAAAGCGTGAAGAAGTCTTGTGAAAAGATAAAAAGGGAATAGGGCCCCCGTCCGATAAACTCGAAGGAGGCCCCGGAATACAAGGTCATAAGGAACTGCTCAACGGTTCCAAAAGAGATTACAATGAACCCCCAAAAAATAGCGGTATGGGCGATCCCGATCCAACGATCCTTGAGGACAGCCTTTTGGCCAAGCACATTTACAATCGTGGTCTGAACTCTTTTCCCAATCTCTTTGATTTCAGGCGCCTTACCGGTCTGAGTCTTCAGGAGCCTGTAGAGGATCATGAAACGCTTACCCGAAATGGTGAAGGCGGTCCCTGCAACAGCCAAGAATGCAAATGTTTGCCAAGTCATCTGTGGTCTATTCCTTTAGTTTTTTGAATTCGTTGGTGAGCGCGGGCACTACCTGGAAAAGGTCGCCAACAACTGCGTAATCCGCGATTTGAAAAATCGGAGCTTGTGGATCCGTGTTGATCGCAACAATTACTTTGGAGGTGCGCATTCCCGCAAGATGTTGAATGGCACCGCTAATGCCACATGCGATGTAACAGGCAGGCGAAACCACCTTTCCGGTTTGGCCCACTTGATCCCGATGCGGACGGAATCCGGCATCAACGGCAGCTCGAGATGCGCCAACGGCGGCACCCACGGTATCCGCAAGGTCCTCAAGAATTTTAAAGTTTTCAGCACTCTTGAGAGATCTGCCGCCCGAAACCACTACAGATGCCTCGGTTACGTCCGGCCTAGCTGAATTTCCCTTTACGACCTCAAGGATCTTTGTTTTGAGACTTGAAAGATCTACCGCAATGTTGGTTGCATCCGCGGTCTTAGAGGTATCAGGCTTAGGAAGTCCAACAGAGTTCGGTCGAACGGTCGCCATCTGTAGTCCGCCCCCCACGAACTCAACCTCAGCGGTGGCCTTTCCGGAATAGATCGGGCGACGGAGCTGAAGTTTTCCGCCAGAGAAACTGATGGAAGTGCAGTCTGTGGCCAATGACCCGTTCACATGTACTGAAACGGTGGGCATGAGTTCTTTACCCATCGGCGTATGAGCCGCAAGCACAATCTCCGGATTGATGTTCTTGATGGCTGCAGTGAGGGCTCTGGCATAGGCCTCACCCAGATACATTTTGAGTCCGGCATCTTGAATGAGATGAACTTTGTTTGCTCCAAACTGAGCCGCTTCGTTTGCAAGTCCTGCAATGTTATCTCCTACGATAACCGCGTGGGTTTCGTTCCCCGCGGATGCAGACGCGGCAACCAATTCGTAACTTGCCTTTTTTGCCTTACCTTCTCTTTGTTCGATGAATACAACGACCTTAGCCATGATTACACCACCTTCGCTTCGTTATGAAGAGCGGTCGCAAGAGCATGCGCCTGTGCTCCGGCATCGCCTTCGAGTTTTTTTCCAGCTTGCTTTGCAGCCGGAAGTTGCAGGTTTTTCATTTTTACTTTCTGATCCGCGCTTGAAACTCCGATTTCAGCGAGCTTCACTGCCTTCACTTCTTTTTTCTTTGCTTTCATGATGTTCGGAAGGGTTGCGTAGCGGGGATCATTGAGACCTTTGCTCCCGGCAATGACCGCAGGAGCACTCACTTCCACCATTTCAAAGGAACCCCCTTCAATCTCTCTTTTGCATTTTAGCGTGTTACCGGCGTATTCCATTCCACAGACTACTGTGACTGCGGGAATTCCCAGGTGGGCTGCAACGAGCTGTGGAACTTGGGCTGCTCCATCATCCAGAGCTTCTTTCCCGAAGAAAACCAGGTCCACTTTTGCTTCTTTCTTTAGGGTCATCGCAATCGCCTTCGCAGCCATGGAGCTATCTGCAGTTTCGGGCAGCTCCACATGAATCGCATTGTCCGCACCCATGGCAAGGGCAGTCCGAAGGGTTTCCACCACGCGATCCGGACCTGCAGAGACCGCGGTCACGGTTGCGCCAGGATTCTTTTCCTTGATTCGAAGAGCTTCTTCAACCCCGTACTCATCATAGGAAGACATGATCCACTTAATACCTGTGGAATCAATGCCACTGGAGTCGGCATTCAACTTGATTTTGGTTTCGGTATCCGGAACCTGCTTGATGCAAACGTAGAGATTCATTTTGATGTCCTTTCCGGTTCAAAAATGAGGTTTATGTTGGATAAACTATAGTGAATTCAGAGCTTTTTTTCCAAGGGATTCCGCGCCAGATCAGAACAAATTTTTGGAAGATTGGACAGCCACTCTCGAGTGAGACGTTCCGCCTCACCCTCGGGTTGAATGGCGGCTCCGCTGGAGAAGCGAATCAGTTCAGTAAACTCAAGGAAGCGGGTAATTGACCTGCAGACATCCGGGGAAACCCCAAATGTTTCGGTCAGGGTTTTGGCCAAATCGCGACTGGACAGCGCTCTCGCGCTGATCCCGTAAGCCTCATCCAAGGTCTTATATAACTCATCCTTTGCGCGTTCCAGAATCGGGGAGTATGCCCGATCATTCGAGTTTGTGAATTCAACCCGAAGCAATTCCTTTTCGAGTTCTCTCCACCTCGAATCGGCAGACTCTTTGCGCTTGAGAAGTTCAAGCTGAAGACGGGATCGCTTTTTTGCTTGATCCCAAAATACAAGACTGAGGAAGCCGGCGAACACAAAAAGTCCGAACCACGAAACCCAACGCCAAAGCGGAATCCCGAGCATTCGATTGGTCGTTTCCAACTGTTTGTCTCTTTCCCGCACGTTTCCGTAGGAGCGAGTTTCGGAAGCCGCGGAGAAATCGGTTCCCGCCGAATCCAGAGGTCCCGACGCCAGAGCTGTTGGATTGCTTGGGTTGGTTCCCGGCTCGCCCTCTTCCACATGAATGGAGATTGGTTGGGAAGACTTTCTTTGGTAGCTTCGGCTTTCCGGGTTGAAGAACTCGAACTCGACCGCTGGAATGGTGATATCTCCCTTGGCTGTGGGAACCAGCACCACTTCAAATGTTTTTTCCTGTTGCCCCTGTCCGAGGTTTTTTGTCTTTCCTTGAGATTGATAAAACTTAAGCCCGGAAGGCCAATCTACCTTTGGAAACTCAATGAGACTGGTATTCCCGCGCCCCTTCACTGAATAGCGTATGGTGAGGGGGCTGTTTGCCCGAATCGGACCCGATTCCATTTGAGTGTCAATCTCGAAGTCACCGACCCCTCCGGTAAAGCGAGGCCCGCGCCCTTCCTCCGGGAGCGGAGAAACTTCGATTGTGATGGGGTCACTCTTCGAAGTGCCTGTTCGAGGAGCGACTTGGGAGAAGAACTGGAAAAACGGATCCTCCATCAGGTCATCTGCCGCCTCATTCTTCGGAATGTAATCAACTCGGACAGAGAAGCCGTCGATTTTAAGCCTACCCTCCTTGATGGGATAAACCGCATAACGTGCAAGGAGAGCCCTTTCAAAAGGAATTCCCCCGAGATTCACCGCTTCAAAGTCCGGTCGATTGGAAAGTATGGGCATTTCGAGATCCTCGCGGATGAATCCTTGAAACGAGGGGTACTGCATCACATCCCGAATGTTCGCACGGGTTCTTCGATAAAGATAGTAACTGACGATGATCTGTTCACCCTTGAAGGCCTTCGATTTGCTCAGCTCAGCCCTTACAAAAAAATTTCTTGTGTCGCCATTAAGACTGGGCGCTTCTCCGGGTGCGGGCTTTTTATAAAGATTTTCCTGAATCACCTGAATCGTGATGTCCGGCGCGTTTTGGCCGTTGTTGCTGATGTTTCGGATCCTGAGAGCCCCGATCTTCAAGGGGCGCAGAATGTAGGTGATGCTAAGTTCCGATTTGTTCTCAAATTTACCATTGATATAAACCGAGGAAAATTTCGAATTTTGAAACTGATTCATGATTTCAAAGTCCGGGGCATCGAATTTTGGCGAGAAGTTACCACCTTCGTCCGGGGAGGCGGAAATTTTCAGAGAAACAGACTCATCGAGTGGAACCTCGGTTCGATCGACGCCGGCTTGAATGCCTCCCATTGCACTCACCGAGGAGAGAAGAAGCAGAGCCGGAAACCACAGCGGGAGTTTGAGCCTACCAGTCTTTTCCATCTGTCACCTCCTTTGGTTTTCTTCCTCCAAGCCTGCGTTGTACCAGTTGCTTTTCCCGATCCGCAAGATCATTCATCAGACTTTCGGCAACATCCTTAGAGAGTGTTTTGCCGCGGAACTGACGTTTCCGGCCCGACTCCTCCTCTGGACTTTTCGGAGACTGTTTCTCGGCAGAGGAGGGGTTTTCTTTTTCATCCCCTTTTGAGTCCCCGTCTTTTTGTTCCTTGGAATCCTTCTTTTGTTTCTGTTGCTGATCAAACGAGGTTGCCAGGGCCCTTCGCGCCCGCTCCTCGAGGTCCTTCAAGCCCGATCTTTTGGCAAGTTCAATGGATTTCGTCAGGCGATCGAATGAGTCCTTCAGGGATTGGTTTTGTTGGTGGAGAACTCCCTCGTTATAAAGTGCTTTCGCTGCGGTTTCAAAATCACCAAGAGAGAGAGCTTTTTTTGTAGCCGTCCGGAGACGTTCTGCGGCAGCTTCCTTGTTTTCGGTCTGAGCAAGCGCGGTTCCTTCGTTGAAGGAAAGAATCGCATGATCCGGATCAGTTTCGAGCGCTTTAGAGTAAGACTGAGAACTCTCATCATACTTGCCGGCTCGATATTGTTCGGCCCCTTTTCTGGACTGCCAGTAGGAGCCAATGCTCTCTGCTCGGGATTGAAACCCGGGAAGGAATGCCAGAACCAATAATCCCAAACCGGGAAGATTCGCTTTTTTGTAGCCTGTGAAAAGGTGAAGAAATAGAAACAAGATCGCCAGGATGAGAAAGTGCTGGAACCGATCGATCTTGATTGTTTCCATTCTTTTTTTCACGTCATCCCTGGTAAAACTTTTCAGCGCTCTTCCTACTTGATAGGCGGCATCATCCGGGTTGATGAGCTCGAGGTGTGAGCCTCCGCCAGCCTGGGCGATTTTGGCGAGCAATGGCCGGTTCACCTTTGAAAGAATGGGCTTTTGAAGCTCGTCTTTCTTGTACGTTTGTAACACACCTTGATCATCCCGAATGGGAATCGGCGCACCCTCAAGGGTGCCAACACTGAGTGTGAAGAAGCCCGCCCCGAAATCCTTAAGTCGAGTGGCTGACTTGAGAGCGGACTCTCCAAAATCCTCGCCGTCGGAAATCAGTACGATTGCCCTGGATTGTTTGCGAGTGTCTTCGGCCGAGCGCTCGAAAGCACGGATTGCGACATCGATTGCCTCTCCGATTTTCGTGCCCTGACTGGACATCGCGGAGGGATCGACTGTTTCGGCCATTTCATTCACATAATCGAAATCGTTCGTAAGCGGAACTGTGAGGAAAGCCTTGCCTGCAAAGGAAACGATTCCCACGCGATCGTCACCAAGGTTCCCGAGCAAGCTCCGGATGAAGGTCCTCGCCCGACTGAGTCTGCTGGGAGGGGTGTCTTCTGCAAGCATGCTGTTTGACAGGTCGAGAAGAAAAAGAACGTCCATCCCTCGAGATTCGATCAGCTCCTCCCGTTCTCCCCATTGGGGCCGCGCCGTGGCAAGGGCGAGAAACACAAGGCCTATGGTCAAAAAAACATATTTTCTTCTGTAAGTTGATTCCGAAAATTCCGGAATCACCACATGCCAGAATCCTGGGTCGACCCAGCGTCTGATACGTCGTTGCAATGACAGCGAAAAATAATTGCAAAGCAAGGCGATTGCCAGGAGGACAGGAATCAGCAAAAGGGCTTTCGGGTTCCCGAATGTCATGCCCATTGCCTCCAAAAGATCAGGCTCATCATGCGTTCTAGAAGGAAAAGAAAAAGCCCGGCATAGGCAAAGGGTATGAATTCCTCGTTATAGTGTACCTTGTCCTTGGTGGTGATTTCAGTTTTCTCCAATTGGTCAATGTCCCTAAATACTTGCTGAAGTGCGCTTTCGTCCTGGACTCTGTAAAACCTCCCGTTTGTCTTGCTCGAAATCTGAGAAAGCAGGGTGGGGTTCAAGCGATTTTCCACCCAAACATGAGTATAACTTCGACCCATGGGAGTTTCGACAGGAAGCGGTTGCTTCACGCGGCCCTCCGTTCCAATTGCGATTGAATAAACCTTGATTCCGTATCCTTGTGCCAGTTCACCTGCGGTAATCGGATCAATCCTGCCCACATTGTTGTCCCCGTCCGTAAGTAGAATGATGATTCTGCTTTTCGCTGAGGATTTTTTCAGGCGGTTGATCGAAAGCGCAAGCCCGTCTCCGATTGCCGTCCCGTCCCTGAGCCCGGGGCCCCCCGGCTCGACGGTGCCCATCTGGCTGATGAGCAAGCCGTAGTCAAGGGTGGGGGGGGCGAGTGTGATGGGCTCCCCGCTGAAGATCACAAGACCGATTCGATCATTTTGTCGACCTTCGATGAATGCCTTGAAGGTTTTTTTTGCGATCTCCATTCGTGTGTTCGGCCCCATATCCTGAATCAACATGCTCAATGAAACATCGAGCACCATCATGATGTCGATTCCATTCGCTTTTCGCTCTTGTGATCGGGAAAGAGTCTGGGGTCTGGCAAGTGCAAAGACGCACAGAAGGAGTGCGCTCACCTTGAGGAACGTCTGAATCCAGGAAATTGAAATCCTACTGGTTTTTGCGACTTTCCATCCGAAAACCTGAAGGTTGATGGAAGGTAGTTTGGCCTTCTGGTTCCAAATGAAGGAAAGAACCAGAATCAGTGGAATCAGAAGAAATGCGATCGGGTCGCCGAACTTCATGGGTCGGTCGCTCCTTCATCCTTGTCGGCCAGGGCCCATTTTTGTATGATCAGTGCGGTCTTGATCTTCAAATGGGAGTGGGTATCGTCTGAAAAAGCTGGATAATCCTCGATTTTGGTGAACTTGTATTGATCAAGTTCCTGAAAAAGAATCTGGATTGCCCTCAGCTGATCTCCCGAGAGAGCCTCCCTTCGCAAAAGGGTGATCATTTCATCCGTAGTCGATTCCATTGCATCGATCTCGAATCTCCTTGAAAAAAACTCTTTGATGATCTCTGAGAGGCCAAACGACACGACCTTCAAGTTCGCAGGGCTGGAAGGATGCCGGATGTAAAGCTCATCAATCTTGCGGAGCGCGCGAATGTGGTCAGGTTCGTAAGGAGCGGGTGGCGCGGAAACCGGTTTTTGCGGACGACGATTCTTTAGGAAACGCAGATATAGAAATCTCAAGAGTGCTACAGTTCCAACCAAGGCCAAGCCGAGATAAAACCAGTACTTTTTGGGGAGGCTCACCTCTATCACCTCAATGAGTTGAGGTTTCTCTTCGCCAGAAGATGCCGGTCCCTCGACCTTAAGGGTAAAGGGGGCGCTTCTGGCAATGGTCCGACCCTCACCGTCGAGAATGAGAAGGGACGGAAGGGTCAACTCACCAGTTCGTAGTGGAGAGGAAATGAATCGCATGAGTCCGTTCTGATTCAGTGTGCCTTGCACAAGATACCAACCCTGCTCTTCCAATCGGGACTTCTCATCCAGTGGCTTTAGAGTGACAACTTGAACATTCTCAGCCGAAACAGACTTAAGATCCGCTTGAAAAGTCAATCGATCACCAATTTTGGCTGTCGGGTCCGGACCGGTTAGCCCCACAGCAGTGAGCTTTATCTCGGGCGGGTTCGTTTGGTCCGCGCTGGATTCCATCGCAGGTGCCGAAGCACCGCTTGAGAAAAGCGTCAAACCGAGGAGCACCAGGGTCTCAGCGACTTGTCTTGCGGCGTTTGAGAAAAAAAAGAAGTTTCTCAGCATGATCCTCCGTGGTTTCCACGTTCAGGGTTTCCACCCCGGCCAGGTTGAATGTTTGTTTTGTCTTTGTTTCGAATTGATTCAAAGAATCCTGCAACAGTTTCTTGAGGCGGTCGGAGTCGGGCCTGAAATCAAAGTCGATTCGGCTTTCGGGATCCAGCAGGGTAAGGTTGCCCACATCAGGAA
The DNA here is from genome assembly GCA_018969905.1 of Bdellovibrionales bacterium. GTDB lineage: Bacteria > Bdellovibrionota > UBA1018 > UBA1018 > CAIMNF01 > CAIMNF01. The sequence goes on along the minus strand of JAGWXK010000001.1, from coordinate 13,390 downwards.
GTGAAACCTCTGCAGGATCGGAGATCTTAATTGCAACGACATCATGTTTACGTGAAAGTTGACGAAGGGCGTTCTCGTATCCATCGGCCTTGAAGTCACTCAGGATGAATACGATCCCGGAATGTTTCAGGAGTCTCCTGGTTTCCTCGAAGGCCTTCCGTAAGCCAGTACCCCCGGGTTCACTCTGAAAAGCTGCCAAGTCGCGAATGATGCGAAGAACATGGTTCTTTCCTTTTTTGAGCTCGATCGTCTTTCGAACCCGATCAGTGACGAAAAGCACGCCGACTTTGTCACCGGAGTTCGAAGCGGCATATGCGATCATGGCTCCGAGTTCGGAAATCAGGTCTTTCTTCGCGTTTTTTCGTGATCCGAAGTCCGTCGAGGCGGAATAATCGGCGATGATGAATACATTGAGTTCCCGCTCCTCCTCGTACTGTTTGATCAGCGGTTCGCGACTCCTGGCGCTGACCTTCCAGTCGAGATGCCGGATGTCGTCGCCGGGAGTGTACTGTCGATGCTCCGAAAATTGCACTCCCTGCCCCCGGAACTTGCTTTTGTATCCACCGGCCATGATGTCATCCATCATCCGACGGCTTGAAATCTCAATGCGTTTGACTTTCTTCAGTATGGATTCATTCATGGCACTTCGATACGATCCAGAATCTTCCTTACAAGAGTTTCGGAAGTGATATTTTCCGCTTCCGCCTCATAGGTAAGCAGGATCCTGTGCCTTAAAATATCATATGCAACGGATTTAACATCCTCAGGAGTCACGAATCCCCGATGCCGTATGAATGCATTCGCACGCGATGCCTTTGTCAGGGACAGGGTTGCACGGGGTGATCCGCCCGAGCTGATAAAGGGTTTGAGTTCAGAGAGGCCGTATTTTTCAGGGAATCGAGAGGCGAAAATGATGTTCAGGATATAGTCCTTGACCTTGTCATCCATATAAATGTCATTGCATAGTTTTCGAGCATCAAGAATCGACTGCGGACTGCAGACCCTGCTTGCGGTAGGTACCTCATTGGAGGTCATACGATTCATCATGATCTTTTCCTCGGCGATGGAAGGATAGGCCACTTTGACTTTGAAGAGGAACCGATCCAGTTGCGCCTCTGGAAGGTTGTAGGTGCCCTCCTGTTCGATCGGATTCTGAGTTGCAAGAACCACAAAGGGATCATCGAGATGGAATGTAGTTTCCCCGATGGTTACCTGGTGCTCACCCATTGCCTCAAGTAGTGCGCTTTGAACCTTGGCGGGCGCCCGATTGATCTCGTCCGCGAGGACAATGTTGGTGAAAATGGGCCCCTTTTTGGGGAAGAACTCATGAGTTTTCTGATTAAAAATCATGGTCCCGATCAAATCCGAGGGGAGGAGATCCGGAGTGAATTGAATGCGATTGAATTTGGCATCAATTGTCTGTGCAAGCGTCTTTACAGTGAGCGTTTTTGCAAGACCGGGCAGGCCCTCAAGCAAGACATGGCCGTCGCACAGGAGTGCCAGTACGAGTTTTTCAATCAACTCTGTTTGACCTACGACCACCTTTCCCACTTCCTGGAATAAGACATCGATGAACTGACTTTTGTCCCGAATGACTTCGGTAAGTTGCTGAATGTTGGGTGATGACATGGCTTTATCTTCCCCCCGTTTCAGGAGGGGCGCAAGGCCCGCGTGGGGTAGGCCGATCGAAAATGAACCCTGAAAATGAAGCTCTGGAAAAAGAATCAATGAAACCTGTCGACCCGTCAGTAAACACGTCGCGCAAGAATTGCTAGAGACTGATATCGTCTGGTGGGGAGCTGGATCTTCTTTGTGCAGGTGAGGCAGAAGCAGCGGAACCGTCCTCATTTGCAAGGTTTGCAAAGAGAGTATATTGGCCGAGCCAGGCCAGCTTCACAGTGCCTGGTTCGCCGTGTCGGTTTTTCGCGATGATGATCTCAGCAATGCCTTTATCGTCGGAGTCCTGATTGTAATAGTCATCACGATAAATGAAGCAAACCAAGTCCGCGTCTTGCTCGATTGCGCCGGATTCCCGAAGATCAGAGAGCATAGGGCGTTTGTCAGTCCGACTTTCCACGTTACGGCTCAATTGAGAGAGGGCGATGATTGGGACGCCGATTTCCTTTGAGAGCTCCTTCAGTCCCCTCGAAATGGCGGAGATTTCCTGTTCCCGGCTTCCACCCGCCGATGCCGTCTTGGGCCCCCTCATGAGTTGAAGATAATCGATGACGATCAGGTCCAGTTTTTTTTCTTTTGATTTGAGACGACGGCAACGAGACCTGAGATCCATCACTGTAAGTGCCGGGGTATCGTCGATATGGATTCTTGCCTGACCAAGTTGTTCAGCCGCAGTCATGAGCCGGCGAAACTCCTCTTTGGCCAACGAGCCTGTTTTGAGACGTTTTGAATCGATTCTGCTGATGGAAGAAAAAAACCTGAACCCTAGTTCCTCTTTGGACATTTCGAGCGAGAAGAGCGCCGCCACGGAACCCTTTACTACACAGGAGTGAAGAAGTGCGGAGATAAACCAGGAGGTTTTACCCATGCCGGGGCGGGCCGCAAGTATCGTAACCTGACCCGGGTGAAGACCCGTTGTAAGTTTGTCGAACTCGTGAAATCCGGTAGGCAGACCCACAACATCTTCGCCCCCGGACAGAAACAACTCCTGAACGCGGGTCATGTTTCCAGAGATGACTTCTGCGAGACTGGAAAAGCTTTTTTGTGCCTTTGTCTGGGAAACTTCGAAGATTCTTGTTTCCGCAAGATCGATATAGCCCTCTGTGTTTTCGACACCTGAAAGACCTTCGTCCATGATCAAGGAACAAGTTTCGATAAGACGGCGCTGCAAGGCCTTTTCGCGAACGATCCTTCCATAATGAACCACGTTCGCAATTTGGAAGGATGCTTGGTCAAAGAGACTGGTTAAGGTGTTCACGCCACCAATGGAATCGTACCATCCGCGATCACGCAGAATCGAGGTGAGTGTTACGAGATCGATTGGTTTACCGGTATCTGAGAGAGCGCACGCAGCCTCGAAAATTTTTTGATGCGAATCAAGAAAGTAATCCCTCACCTCGAGACCTATTTCTCGAACTTGATCCAATGTTGAATTGTTTACAAGAACAGATCCGAGAACGGATCTTTCCGCATCCAGATCCTGTGGCAGACGTTTGCGCTGGGATGCAGGAACACCGTGACCCTCACTCAAAGGATCAGGCTCCTTCTTTCACCACCCAAACTTTCAATTGAGCTGTGACTTCTGGAAGAAGTTTAACCTCAACGTTGTGAACCCCAAGTGCCTTGATGGGTTCTTTGATGTGAATTGAACGCTTTTCGATTTCAATCCCGCCCACCTTCAGAGAGTCCGCGATGTCGTTGGCAGTTACCGATCCGAAGAGTTTATCCTTCTCGCCCACCTTGCGGGTGATGTTGCAAGTAAACGATGCAATCTTTTTTGCAATTTCTTCTGCGCCGGCCTTCTCTGCGGAGCGTTTCTTTTCGAGCATTTTCTTCTGATGTTCGATTGCGCTTAGGTTGTTTTCGTTGGCTGCGACGACTTTTTTGCCTGGGATGAGGAAGTTTCGGGCATATCCGTCCGCAACTTTAACGACGTCACCAATGCGGCCTAAGTTCTCTACGTTCTCTTTCAAAATCACTAACATGGGGAAATCTCCTGAATCTGAATTTGACCCTTAGATTTGCCCGAATTTCTTACGAAAGTCAAACCAAAGGTCAAAAAAGCCGGCGCTCACCACAACTGGGCTGCCCGCAAAAAGTGCGATTGCGTAGATCGCTGTTCTAAAAAAGCCCTGAATGCCCGCACGATTCAAAAAGTGGCTCAGAATGCTGAGACCTTGGAGGCCATACAGAACCATGAATAACTTAAATCCATTGAGTCCAATCAAATAAGGGGCCTTTTCTGTGAAAGCAAAAAGAGCCGCGGAAGCAATGGTTGGCCAAACCAACCATTCCGGATTCCTGTATCTGGACCAAAATGTCTTCGATAAAAAGCCTCGAACCAGCTGGGAGGCAAAGAGCAGGTTCACCCAAAAAGACAGCAGGAGTGAAATGAGAATTCCTGAGGGAAGCTCGGTCATGATTTTCCTGTAAAGCCCATCGCGCCCCTCGGATTCGACGAGTTCTTTTACCGCGCCCTGGGGATTGAGAATGAGTTGGTCCATGATTTGAAACACCTCACTTCGAACATACTCTATGGGTCCTTGGCCGGCGTTTCTTCCCAAAACCACGAGGGCGCCGACCACAACATGAACCAGGAAAAGATAGCTTACGGCCGCGCTTTGCTGGATTTTCCCGGTTTTTCGAATGAGAAAAGGAAATAGAATCCCTACACCGAGCCAGAAGAACCCAGCTACCCAAAGAGCCTTGGGATCATTCAGAGATGAGAGGATTGCGAGATTGGACAAAAAAGCACCAAGGCTGACCCATACGCGATTTTTCAGGGTCAGAATGAACAAGGGAACGGGTGAAACCACCAGGAAGAGTGGTGCTTGGAACAGAAGAAAGGATAAAAAAAATGGAGCAACCCTGAAAATCAATTTCGGGATTGCTCCAAATTCAAGAGGCTTCTCGTTCATCAGAACCTAGTTTGAATGAGGTCCGATGGATGTAAATCCAAGAAGTGCGAGATTGCGAGCACGCTTGATTTCCGTGGTAAGTTTTCTTTGGATGGTCGCACAATTACCGGTAACTCGGCGGGGCACCATCTTTCCGTGTTCAGTCATGAACGAGGAGAGGAACTTGGGATTCTTGTAGGAGATGTTTGCAGGATCCTCCTCGCCGCTGGTGAAGCGACATTCTTTCTTCCTGTTCCCGGATGAAAATCTGCGGCCCTTTTTTCCGCCCATGTCATCCATCGCATCTTCCATGTCCTCGTTGTAACGGGAATCTCTGTCTTTTCCTGTGTCTCTTGCCATGATGGTTTCCTCTTTAGTTAAAGTTGGTCGTTATCAGGCCGTGATTTCCGGCTGGGTAGGGCGATCTTCGCGTTTGAGGGAAGTGCCGTTGGGATTTTCCTTGAAGTAGGCGTCCTTCTGGAACTCCTTGGCGAGATTTACGGTCATAAAGCGGAGGGTGGACTCGTGGAGGCGCAGGTTACGCTCAATTTCATGAACCACATCGCCTTTTCCCGTATAAACGAAATGGGTGTAATGCCCGCGAGTTTCCTTCTGAATCGGGTAAGCGAACTTGCGCTTTCCCCAGTCTTCTTCGTAAACGGTTTCGCCGCCGTATGTCTTCACGATGGCATTCAAACGGTCTCGCAGTGTCTTTAGTCCATCATCGCTGAGGTCAACTCGGGTGATGAAAGTGGTTTCGTAACCAGGTAGTTTCATGTGGTCTCCTTGTGGTATCAGCCCGCGGGGTCAAGCCCCGGGAGCAAAGAGGTTAATTCAATGGAACGGGTATGCTAGCACGGTTGGGAGGTGGCAATCAAGCGCTAACTGCTGCTTTTTGGCGCTTTTTCTCTATGATTCCAACGACGAGGGTTGCCCCTTCGTACATGATTCCCAGTGGCGCCATGAGCAGAAGCATGGAAATTGCGTCAGGGGGGGCTACAAAAGCTGAGACAATCGTGATGGCCATATAGGCATTGCGGCGCTGAGTTTTCAAGGTGGCTGAATCAAGGACACCCAAAAACCCCAAGAGAATCAAAAGAACCGGCAGTTCGAATGCCGCGCCAAATAAAAACATGAGCTTCAGGCAAGTGCCGTAGTACGAGTCAATCGTGAGAAGGGGGGCATCCCCCGGAAGCCCAAAGGAAACAAAAAACTTGAATCCTATTGGAAAGAGCACCCAGTATGCGAACGCAGCGCCGGCCAGGAAAAAAAATGTTGCGGCCGCAACGAAGGGAATCGCGAGTTTTCGCTCCTTTTGCAGCAGGCCCGGTGAAACGAAGGCCCAGAGTTGATAAAAGAAATAAGGACTAAACAGGAAAAGAGAGGAGTAACCCGCAATTTTCAGATGCGTAAAAAAATTTTCAAACAAGCTCGTGAAATAGAGTTTCTGCTGTTCGGGAGGCAGCGCACTGAAGAGGGGCTTTTGAAGAAAACCGAAAACCCATTTGTTTGTATAAAAATAACACAGCAGGAATCCGGCAAAGAAAACGAAAAGACAACGGACAAGCCGCGCCTTGAGCTCATCTAGGTGTTGCCAAAAACCCATAAAGGCGTTTGAATGTTCCTGATCCACGAGAAAGAAGTTCTTAGAACGGAAGGTGGTTGTCAACCGTGGCTTCTCAGCATCGGACAAAAAGAGTACTTTCGGTTCTGATTTCCTCGGGAATTCTGATCTTCATCATTGCGGCTTATTTCTGGATCATGATTCCGATCATGGCAGGGGGCGATCTTGAGCGCGTTCAGACTCAGGTCCAGGATCTACGACCGGAGATCGAGGTCGCACTGCAGGTGGGAACCGATGGCCTGTCGAGGGCCTGGGTCACTCTTCAGACGACCCGCGGAAAGATTCGCTTCAAGTTTTTCACGGAGGATGCCCCAAAGACGGTTCGAAGGGTCGCACGATTGATTGATTCAGGATTTTATAACGGGCTGACATTTCATCGCGCTGAGCCGGGATTCGTAATTCAGGGTGGGGATCCGACCGGGACCGGAAATGGCGGATCGGGTGTTCTGCTTCCGGCCGAATTCAATCAACGAAAGCATGTTGCGGGAGCTGTCGCCATGGCCAGAAAATGGGAGGATCCAAATTCGGCAGATTCCCAGTTTTATATCACGCTCGGCAATCAATTCGATCTTGATGGCAAGTACACGGTGATCGGGCAGGTGATGGAGGGGCTTGATGTCATGAATGAAATCAGGGTGGGAGACCGAATGACATCGGTCACGATTGAGGCTCAATGAGAACATCAGTCGCCGGCAAGTCGGTCGATCCCTGGTACAAGACCACGCATTCGCTGCGGTTTGCCGGGAGGGAGCTCAAATTTGATGTACCTCAAGACGTATTCTCCACCCTTCGAATTGACGAGGGAACAATCCTGATGCTTGAAAATCTGCCCGAGAGCCCCCCACGCAAGGTGCTTGATCTTGGCTGTGGCTATGGAGCTCTTGGCCTGCCGGTGGCCGCACTTCATCCGGAGGCGTTTGTTGAATTAGTGGATCGTGATTTGTTGGCGGTGGAATGGGCGCAGAGAAATGCCCTGAGTAATCGACTGGATGGAGTTCTTGTAAGGGGCAGTCTGGGGTTTGACTGCGTTCGTGAAAGGGACTTTGACTGGATTCTTTGCAATGTGCCGGCGCGCATTGGAAAGCCATTCATTCTTCATCTTTTTCAAGAGTCGGCAAAGAGGCTGAATTCCAATGGGGAACTGCGAGTTGTGGTGATTCGTGATCTGGTTCCGATCATAAAAGAAGTCGGATTGGAGCTGGGGGTGGGGCTGGTCGAGTGCGCAATCGGGCCTAGGCATTCGGTATTTTCAATGTCTTTGGCAGTGCCTAGGCAATCTTTGAATCTGGAAGAGGTTCAGGAACTTTATCTGAGGGATCGGGTTGAGGTTTCCGGGGTTTCCTTCGAGCGACCATTTGATCTTGGTGGAGACGATCCCCGTCGTTTAAAGTCCAGCCTTCCCCTGATGCTGGATGCCCTGCCCAGACAGAATGCTCCGAGGCGGGTCCTTTGCATTCGTAGTGGATACGGCGTGCTTCCCGTTCTGTGTAAAATGCGATGGCCGAAAAGCGAAGTTCACGCCTTTGATCGGGATCTTCTTGCTTTGGAGTTCACCCAACGCAACTCCAACCGTTTGATTGGAAGAGACTCCTTGAAAATAGAGGAGGGATGGTTTTTTCCCCATACGCTTCCGTCTGAATCGAGATTTGATTTAATTACTTTGGAGGTTTTGCCCTCCGCGGGGGCTGAGGTTGCCCGTGAGGAGTTCAGTGGGGCTGTTTCCAGGATCGAACATGAGGGAATGGTGCTCGGTGTTTGTCTCGACAAGCTTTGGAGGGAGTGGATTGATCCGCTCGTCCTGAGAGATGCGTTTTCCATCCGTGCGCTTGCCGCCAGGGAAGGGTTTACTGTTTTTTCCGTGAAGAGCCGGGATTAGGCAGGTTGTCGACGCGAATTCCTGTTTTTGAAAGTGTCCTCGCAACCCGCTCGCTGCCCGTGTTGCTCCAGATGTCATACAAACGAAGGAGATCCTGCTCGGTTCGGGTCGGAGTCGTGGCTTCCGAAACTTCGGAGAGGATGTTCACACACTTTCCGAATTGATCGCCAAGCTCTGAGAAGAGAGATCGAAAGTGTTTTTCATCGCTGCGCTGGGCGGCATTCAGATAGGCTGAACCACCCAGCCCGATGTAATAATTGATATCAAGATTCGCGCGACTCAGGCTTTCGCTAAAAAAACCGGCCTTGAAAAGTGAAATGTCACCCACGTTCTGAAATAAAACTTTTTGTTCGGGATGTGCTTCTGCCTCAAGAGCCTCCTTGTACAAAAATGCGATCGGCTGTTCCTGGAGGCTGCCATCACTCGATTTGGAATAAAGTGCATCGCTAAATATGAATCGCTTCAGCAATTTTACAACATAAAATTCAGTTTCAGGTTGGAGCCTGACCTTTTGTCGCTCAACGGCATTCCTCACTAGTTCGAAAAAGAACGAATCCGGGGTAGCGTCCAGGGTGAGCGCGCAGGACCCCGGCTTTTCTTGTATGCCCATGAAAATCGGCACCTCTCTAATTACCAGTATAGCTGCAAAGAGGGCTGAGGCTCAATGAGTCAATATTTTGTCAATATAATCAGTTTAACTCACCACCACTGTGACTTGGGGTGCATGAAGGAGTAGGTTGTGGCAAACCGAGCGGACCTGGGTTGGCGTCACCCGTTCAATGGACTTGCGGACTTCGGCTTCGGAGGTCACTGAATCCTTGAATAGAAGCTCCAGGCCAAAGTTACTCGCAAGTGACCATGTGGCCTGAAGATCCATGGCTCTCTGACCCAGGTAATAGTTTTTTGCTCGATCCATTTCTGCGCGGGTCGGGCCCTTTTTTGCCATGACCTCGATCACACGATGAATCTCCGAAATCGCATCATCCTTTTTGTCCGGGGCGCAAGCAATGTAGGTGCCGGCATATCCTGCTTCCAGCCCTTCCATGCTCACAGGAGATACGGAGTAGGCCATGGAGCGCTTCTCCCTGAGCTCGATGAAAAGCCGACCACTTTGCCCTCCCAGGATGTTTTGAAGAATTCGAAGTGCATGGCGCTCTGGCTGGTACATGGTCACACCCATTCCACCCACCATGATGTGGGTTTGTTCACGACCAAAACTTGCTCCTGCCCAGCGCGGAGCTTTCAATGCGGCCGGGGGGTGAATCAAGCCTTGATGAAAGGTGCTTTTCTGTTCCTTGATTCTCTGGTCCAAATCCGAAAGCCAGGAATCGAGCTCCTCACGCGAAATCCCGCCACAAATGGAGAGAACCATGTTCTTTGGGTTTATGAATGTGGAATGTAGATGTTGAACGTGCGAGCGCTGCAGGCGCTCCACATGTTCCAAGGTTCCGTACGGGTGGGCCGAGTATGGATGATCCCCAAAAAGATTTTCAAGGAACAGCTTGGAACAGACTTGGGATGAATGGTCTGGGATGGATTTGATTTGATCCTCAATCACCCGTTTGGCGTGGGAGAGTTCGTCTTCTGAAAAGGAAGGCTCCAAAAGCACCTCTGTGAACAGGCTGGAAAGTCGATCCCAATCCCGGGTCAAGCCCGTGGACTGGAGTCCGAGTGAGTTTCGGCCACTGAAGCCGTCCAGCGAAGCAGCGGCGCCCTCAACCATCGCGCTAATCTCTTTTGAATCTCTTTTTTGGGTTCCCTTTGCCCAGGTTCTGGACAATAGATTGCTTCCCCCCAGGAGCCCCTTGTCCATTTTCAATTCGGAACGAGAACCGCCAAACGCCGCGGCATAAATGGAATACACGGGTGAGCCTTTTCGCTCAAAAAAAGAAACCCGAAGTCCACTTGAAAGCGTGAAAATTTCAGGCCCGCCGCCGTCGACTTTCTTGGTCCGAGTTTCAATATGCCCAACGGAAGTTGGCTCTGGGATCAATTTTTCCATCCCATCGAAGGATTGAAGCGGTTCCCCATTCGGCTGAAAAAGAACCAGGCTTGAGCGGGATCTGGTCAGATACTGATGGCTCAGGCGTTTTAGTGTGCTGGGGGTCACGGCCTTGATTTGATCCAGGTATTCTGAATCGAACCTCAAATCTCCGAGGGAGAACTTCAGAAATCCCAATCTGCTTGCGAGACCGTCCACTGTCTGGGTTGCGTAGAGTTTCTCGCTTTCTATGTTCGTGATGACCCGCTCGATCTCATCCTTTCGAGCGTCTCCGCGAGATACCAAATTGATTTCATCAAAGATCTCCTCCAGAAGGGGCGCCAGGTCGGATGTCTTTTTCATTTCAGCCGAGATCAGGAACATCCCGGGGTTCTTTGGAATGTAGACGCTTGCACTCGCGTCCGTGACAAGCGCCTTGTTGTAAAATAGCCGCTGGTACAGTCGGGAGGATTCGCCGGAACCAAGCACTCCTGCAAGAACTTCCAGAAGAGGCGAGTCAGGATGGGTGAGTTCGGGGATACGAAATGATGCCACCATTTCGGGGGATTTGATGTCAAAGTGTTTGGAGAGGAATCGGGGCCTCTGAAGGGGTTTCTCGATCACTCCAGAGGAATCCGGTGCGCTCCTTCTTGAGATCACACCACTCCCAAACCGTTTCTCCAGAATGGAGAGGAGTTTCTTTTTTCGTGCACCGGTTCGATCCTGTATCGGACCAACAAGCACGAGACCCATTCTGGCCGAGACATAGTTTCTACGATAGTAGGATTCCAGTTTCTGAACCGTAGCGGTTTTCAAGGTTTTTTCAAAACCGATTACCGGTCTTCCGTAAGGATGTTTACGATAGGTGAGATGGAAAAGACTTTGATAGAGCTGACGATCCGGGGAGTCCTCACCCCTGCGAAGCTCCTCAAGGATCACCTCCCGCTCCCTTTCGAAGTCATCCCTCAAAAATTTTTGTGGTTTGGCCATTTTTCCGAAATGATCGATGGCACTTTCCCAGAACTGTTCGGAGCAGGTCACGTGATAGACGGTCTGATCGAATGTCGTGTAGGCGTTGATCTCGCCCCCCAGCGATTCAATAACCCTTGCGGTTTTCCCTGTGGATGCTGTGCCTGTCTCTTTAGCTCCCGAATCTTTGAAAAGCATGTGCTCAAGGAAATGGGCGAAGCCAGCCTCCTCCGCTCTTTCATCCGTGCTCCCGGTGAGATTCCACCAATGAAAAGTGCCCACGGGACCATCCAGATGTTGAAGAACCACGGGGATGCCATTGGACAGCACATGCTCTTCTGGTTTTTGACTTGTACTCATGGTGTTTCTCCTTCAAGAATTTTTCGGGCACGCTTCTGTTCGAGAATTTGCTCGGGTTTGAAACCTGGAAGCGTTCCGGGTTCGCCCCGGGCGGCAATCTCGAGATGTTTTTTGATCAGGGCGGGATTCTCGATCTTTTTACCGTAGATTCCCGCAAATGAAACATGATTTGAAAAAAAATCCGGTCCCGACCGCAGCGCTTGCTCGAAGTGTTTGCGGCTTAGCGCCAGGTCCTCTTCATTCAGTCCCGGCTGTCGTGCAAAGTGAATCCCGAAGTATCGATGGGCTCCGCCGTGAAAATAATCGGGGCGGAGTTGGTTCACGCGTTCCATCATGCCTTGGATTCTGTTTCTATAGCGCAGCGACGTGCCAACGCCCATTAATTCCGCCCACTTTGAAAGCGAATACGCATGCCAGAAGAGACCCTCCATGTTTTTTTTGCCAAGACTGTAAATCGCTTTTTCCGGATGGGGCCCGTCGATTCCTCTCCTGTATTCCGGATTCTCAAGGAGGGCCATCTCGGCCCAGTTTGCAGATTCCGCAAAATGCTCCCGCTTTTCCTTTGATTCCACCGAAAAATACTCTCCGAAGAGGAACTCGGCTCGAGCCATTCTTACAAAATCCGCCTCCTTTCTCCTCGGACTCTTCAGGAGTGTTTTTTGAGCGGAAATAAAGGCTTTCAGCGAATCCCGTTGATCCCGGCGAGCCCATCGAGCGGGGTTGGCCCTCAGGATCAGGTCCAAATCTGCGCTACGCATTGACGAGTCAGTGGGTTGACTGGGGTAAGGATTCTTGAGGCTTGTAGCGCAGCCGCCAGCCAACAGAGTCAAACTCAAAAAAATAACGAATAACAATCTCATTTTAGATGTAAGATGGAACATATGATAACGGTGAATAAACAGCAAACAAAAGACGGTTTATTGGTCGAGCTCGTCGGAGCGATCGAAGAAAACGTCCACCTGGAACAGATGATTGGTCCTTTGAAGGGGTCCTTGATCGTCAATTGCAAGGGCGTGACCCGGATCAATTCGGTGGGCGTGAAAACCTGGATGAAATATTTTCAAGGACTGAAGGGTCAGGGAATCAAGTTCAAGTTTGTCGAGTGCGCTTATCCGATCATTGAGCAGCTCAACATGATTTCCAATTTTTCTTGTGGTGGCGAGGTCGAGTCCATCCTTCTCCCTTATTCCTGCGTGAAATGCCAAAACGAATTTGTTGCCAGCTGCACCACCTCCGAACTCAGGGCCAGTGGGCTCACGGTTCCGGCAGCGCGCTGTGAAAAAGTCGATTGTGCAGCCCAATTTGATGATGATCCTGAAGAATATTTTTATTTCCTGGAGGATTGATCAGGAATGTCCAAGGAAGTGCTTCTGATTTCGGATCACCCCGAGGATCCTGCTTTTCTAGCCGAGGTCGCACAGGTGATCGGCGCACAGGTACTTACAGTCCCTGATCCTCAACGCGCAATGGATTATCTTGAGTCACATAATTTTTCTGCGATTTTTGTCGATGTTGCGAAACCTTCCAGACTTCGGAATTTCGAAATGGAGGTTCAGAAACGATTCGGGCTTCTCGGAGAGCAGGTGCAGGCTTCCAGAATGCACTTCATCAGTGACAAACCGCTCTCCGAAAAACGAGAGGTGATTCAAAGCCCTTTTTTCGGGAGTTTCTTTCAACGGCCCGGTGAAGCTGTGGAGCAGTCAGGCAAGCATTACGGGAAGATTCTTTTGGCCGGGGAGGAGCGGGGTGCAAATTTTTTGGTGAAACTCCTTGGAGAAGAGGGCGATGTGCAGGCGGTTTCATTGGAGCGTTCCGCACAGAAACAAGAAGCGGCGGAGGCTGTCAGAAATTACCTTCTTCAGGGAAATGTTCCTGCACGAATTGCCAACACACTTACCAATATCGTGGATGAGCTTCTGATGAATGCGATTTATGATGCGCCGGGTGATGAATTTGGTAGGCCACTTTATTCCGTAACGTCCAGGGATGAAGATCGTTCTCTCTCG
>JAGWXK010000055.1 GCA_018969905.1 Bdellovibrionales bacterium | reverse complement strand
CTAAACACCACTTGGGCGCGATTGAGCGCTGCCTTGTTGGCTTGAATCTCTCCAAGCAGCAAGAGCAGGGTTCGAAGCGTGATCAGCAGAAGGGTCGTCGCAATGATTACCGCTGAATACCCTTTTACAGGGGCAACTCCGAGTACCAGCAGAAACAAAAACAACATGAAGATCGGAAACGCACGCCCCGGCGCAAGCTCGGAGCGAATCCGATAACCCGCGATTGCTGAAAACAAAGCACCCGCAAGCATGGAGGGCATCTGCCCCTTGGCCAAAAATAAAACGGAGAAGATGACCGTGAAGGGGAAGAAGATCCAGACGGGTTTCAACTTTTGAATCATGGCCCTTACCTTAAAACGAATGGAAAAAGGCTGCAAATTGAAACAAAACCCGAGCGAAGATTGGAAAAAACAGCCTCTTTTGGTGTAAGATGCGCCATGAGTTTTTTGAGCCGGGACCTGCCCGCCATCATCCTCGCCCCGATGGAAGGGGTGACCGACGCGCCCTTTCGGGAGTTCATCACCCGGACCGGGTTTTATGATTATTGCGTAAGCGAATTCATTCGGGTGAGCTCCCATGCCCTCCCCCCTCGGGCTTTTCTGCGACATATCCCTGAGCTTCGGCATGGATCAAAAACCGCGTCAAATATTCCGGTACAAGTCCAGATTCTTGGAGGCGACCCTTCCCGCATGGCGGAGAGCGCGCGTGCCGCAATCGAAGCCGGAGCGATCGGAATTGACCTGAATTTTGGATGTCCGGCGCCCACCGTGAATCGGCACGATGGCGGGGCCACACTTCTTAAGTTCCCCCAACGGATTGAGGCCATCGTTCGCGCCGTCCGCGATGCCGTGCCCGCGAAGTATCCCGTAAGCGCGAAGATGCGCCTTGGATTTGATGACCCAACCGCCATTGATGAAAACGTGAAACGGGCCGAGCAAGGGGGCGCAAGCTGGATCACGATCCACGGTCGCACCAAAACCCAAGGATACACTCCTCCGGCCTATTGGAAACCCATTGGACAAGCGGCACGTGGAGTATCCATTCCGGTGGTGGCAAACGGGGAGCTCTGGACTTTGGAAGACCTGCGCCGCTGTCAGGAAGAGACGGGTCTTCGACATTTCATGATTGGACGAGGTGCGCTCGCGGCGCCTGGATTTGCGAGTTTGGCGCGACAGGCGCTTGGACTCCCGATCATTGAGATGAAATCGCAACTCATGATTCCGACTTCGCCTGAGCCCGGAGCTTGGGCTGAATTTTTTGCTGACTACTCAAAAGTCCAGCCTGCGGGGAGCAGGCTTAAGCAACTGGCACGCTACCTTCACACCAAGGGTTCCATCTCTTGGTGGGATCAGGTGAAAACCATGGGGTCGACGGAGGAGATTTTGAGGTTTCTCGGTTCAACTGACATCGACCATTGTTGATTCAGCGTTCAGACAAAGGATATCCACTTTTTTAAGAACAGAGCCTTACTCCTCGAACATCCTGTTCTTTTCGCTGCAGCCCATCCTGGGCTCGCTCAAAAAGTCGTAAGTCACTGTTTTAAAAAGAGGGGACCACTTCGTCGATAACATCATCAACAATGATCGCGGCCAATTGATGAGGGGACAGTTTCGGGAAAATGGCAAACGCGGTAGAGTGGGCCGCGTGAAGAAGTGGACTCTGTTTGCATTGTTTTTTTTGTTCTTGAACCCGGGAGCGGCGATGGCCATTGAAGAACCGAAGTTTTCGATCCTTTTGAAAGAAGATGATTTCGAGCTACGAAACTACGAGCCTGTGATTGTGGCCGAGACCGAAGTCACCGGTGATTTCGAGGGTTCCGGCAACGAGGGCTTCAGGCGGCTTGCCGGCTACATCTTTGGTGGCAATCGGCAGAAAACCAAAATCGAGATGACCGCCCCTGTGAATCTCTCCAAAGGCCAAAAGATCGAGATGACCGCACCGGTGGGTTTAAGTGCCACAGGAGCAGGGAAGTTTTTGGTGAGTTTCACCATGCCTGCATCCTTTACTCTGGAAACCCTTCCTGCTCCGAATGATGAGCAGGTGAAGCTCCGGTTGATTCCAGCCCACAAGCTTGCAGTCCTTCGCTATTCAGGCACTTGGTCGGAGGAACGCTACCGGGTTCGTGAAGAGAAACTCAGAGCGTGGATCAAATCAAAGAACCTGAAAGAGTCGGGGCCCGCCAATTTCGCACGATTCAATGCGCCCTTCACCCCCTGGTTTCTTCGACGCAATGAGGTTCAGATCCCGGTGGAATGATGGAATCTGCTGATCTAGTCTTACGTCAGATTCTCTTTGGTGGTTCTCTTCGCGACAAGCTCGAAGGAAAAGATCTATCCTATTCCGCACTTCAGTTCGAGAGTCTTCGTGGGATCGAACCGATCGAGGCTCCGGGAAGAGAGGGGCTTCTCTCCCCGCAGGCAAATGGCAAAACCAAAAGCACCTTTCCCCGCCATTCCGAGATTATTAAGAGTGAAACTGCGCGTGGAAGGCTTTTGCACTTTTTTGCAAATCACGAGTTACTTGCGATTGAGACCATGGCCTATGTGCTCCTCAGGTTTCCGGATGCGCCCGAGAATTTCAAGAGGGGAGTGTTCCGGGTTCTTCAGGAGGAGCAGGGTCATTTTTCCGAATACCTTGAGCGCATGGAAGAGTGCGGAGTTTCCTTTGGCGAGGTGCCCCTCAATTTGTATTTTTGGAACAGTCTAAGGGGCATGCGCACACCCCTTGATTTTGTGGTTCAGATGAGTCTTACCTTTGAGCAGGCCAATCTTGATTTCGCACTCGAGTACGCGACCCTTTTTGAGACAAAGTGTGAGGATCCCAAAACGGCGAAGCTTCTTCGACGGGTTCATGAAGATGAGATCCGGCATGTCCAGCACGGGTGGAAGTGGTTTCAAGAGTGGCGGCCAAAAAATGAGGTTTCCGATTTCAGGGTTTATCAGGAGCTCCTGCCTTTTCCGATGACGCCGAGGCGTGCTCGCGGGGCCACTCATTTTGCGGCAAAGTCCCGCGAGTGTGCGGGGCTTTCGGCAGATTTCATCCGGGAGATTAGGATTTCCGGCGGATCCAGGGGGCGGGTGCCGGATTTTTATTTCTTCAACCCCGAGTGCGAGATCGAGATTGGAAAGTCCACTCTTCCTTCGGTCTTGCATGAGCGCATTTCGGATCTCGAAGCCTTGCTCCTTTGGCTCCCAAAGGAGGATGATGTGGTCGAGTTAAAGCACCGGCCCTCCCTTTCATTTTTGGAAAATGTGCATGAGGTCAGAGGTGAGTTGCCAGAGATCGTGACATCTGAGGGAGAGCTTGATCGCTATGCCGCGTTTTCTGAGTTCAAGCCCTGGGGATTCGGACCATCGGCCTGGCGCAAGTGGAACTCGATCAAAAACAAATTCAGATGCAATCCCGAGTTTTCGGAATCAATTCACGAAGAAAAGCTTTTTTCAAAAGCGTTTTGGAAGAGGGAACTTAAGACCGAAGGAGCGGTTTTTACAAATCCGGACGAGCTCCTTGCGTGGGCTTGCACTTTGAATCAGGAGTCAGAGTTTTTAATCAAGAGTCCGTTTGGAACTTCTGGACGGGGGCACCTGCGAGTCGCGGGGTCGCAATTCATCGACCCCGCACTGATCGAAAAGCTAAGAAAGCGGATGAAGGCGGATGGAGCTTTGGTGGTGGAGCCTTTTTATCAAAAGGTCTGCGACTTTTCCGTGCAATACGAAATCAGGCGGGATGGCAGTGTGATCGAGGATGAGCCACGGGTTTTCTGTGTTGATTCCACCCTTCAGTACCTGGGTTCGTATCTTGGGCGCCCGGGCATTTCATTGGATCTTGATCAGGTCTCGCGTGCGCACGCACCCATTCTTGAAATTTTGCGCAGACACAACTACCAAGGGCCGCTCGGGGTCGATGGACTCATTGCAAGAGATGCTAGCGGTGGCCTTCGTCTGGTGCCTGTGATCGAGGTCAATGCGCGAATGACGATGGGGCGGGTGGCAAACGCGATCGAAGCCGCGCTTCGCAAACGGGGCGGTTTTCGGCATGGGATTTTTGTGTTTCTTAAGGAATCAGACCTCATCAAGCATGGAGTTCGGGGCTTTCCTGAGTTTCAGGAGAAGATGAGCGCCCTTTATGGCAGAGACTTCGTGCCGGCCACCGATGCCTTAAGTGCGAAGACTTGCTTTGTGTTTTGTCTAATGAATCAAGAGAGTTACTCTGCATTCGGGTTTTAAATAAAAATCATTTAAAAAAGAACAGTCCCGTGGTACCTCTGTTCTCGATGAAAAATGCATCCGGGAGTTTTGGGAAATGGGCGGTGGTTTTTTGTGCGGCAACAGCGGTGCTCTGGGCAGGCAAAGCCCATTCACGTGAGTTCCTTATCAAGAAGGGTGATCACCATAGTTTTCCGAAAGTGGTTCGTTTTGTTTCGGGAACCAACATGAAGATGAGCTTTGTGTTTGATGAATCCGCGATTTACGAATTTACCGGAGCTGCCGCTTCCGACCAGCTTGATACAAACAAACTCTATGGGTTTTCAGATTGCAAATCCCATCACACCGAGAACAGTGCTCGCCTTGGCTGGAGAAGCAATCAGGGCAAGATTGAAATCATGGCATTCACCCACCGTGCAGGAAAATTTTATTACGACAGTCTTGGGTTTGTTGAGCCAAAGCGGGTGAACCAGGGATCCATTTCTCTCAGTGATGACAAAAAGAACTATATTTATGAGATGAACGGGTCCAAACTCACAGTCGAGCGGGGCTGTCAGGATGCAAAGGCCGTAGGCTATGCGCTTCAGCCTTATTTTGGTGGCAATCAGACTGCGCCGCAGGATGTGCACATCCGCGTGGATGTTGCAGGTGAGCTGGCACCTGTATTTGCGGATTTTCCCTATCCCACCATCTTAAACGGGGGAGCCTTCAAGATGAAGGTTGCCGCTGAGGAAGAGGTTGCCTTTTTCGTGCGTGTCTATGATTCGTTTGGACGAAAGATTATGGAATCCAGCAAGCAGGTTTTGGAATCCGGATCAGAGCAGGTGCTTGACTTTCAGGTAATGGAACCCACGGCAGGATTTTTTCTGCTCGTGGTGCCCTATGCGATCACGCGGGATGGTTTGGAGCTGAAAGCTGCAATCAACCCTGGGGCCTCAGGCGATGCGTATCGCCTCATGGTGCCAAGGTAAAGGAGCAAGTTATGGGTGGAGTGTGTTTTTTCTGCAAAAGGGCCCCGATCGATCACGAGTGCGAGGTCTGCAAGCGCAATGTGTGCATCCAGTGTTCAGGCTCTGGCAATCACAATTGTTATCCCAGGCGCTGGCAGGGCATCGTGGCCGAAGGAGCGATCACCTGGACCAGGGTGGGCTGAGATTTCACTCCGTATTTTTTTGCTGCGCAAACAATCCCATGATCATCTCGAGCGAAATCGATCCAAACCCGATCCATGCTTGCAGTCTTTCCAGGCGTTCGGGATCCATCTCGTACCCTGAGCGGGATTGCTTTTTTGAATGAGATCCTGCTTTTTTTGAAAGAGACTCGATTCGGCCAAGCATTTCCCGCTCCCGGCTTTTTAAGACCTTTAAAATCGGCTCCGAAAGATTGGGATTCGCCTGATAGCGGAGCACTCCGTTTGGCCCCTTTTCGACCATCTCGATCACATCGTATTCCTGAAGCACCTTCACGGACTGGGTCACGAGGGGGGCAGAAATTTTGAGAAGCTTTCCGATTTCAATCGAACTCAAAGGGCGGTTTGAGAGGTAGAGATAGCACCAGATCCGCCCCTGAACGGATTTGAAGCCCCAGTACTCGATGAAGTGCCCGATGCTGGTCGCAAGTTCCTTGATCTCAGGGTCAAGATCAGCGTTCATTCGGGGATGTCGGATGGCGAGTTTCATATGGTTCCTTCTTACATGCGGCGGTTCTGCCTGCTCCTTGAACCGTGCTTCTCATAAACCTGCTTTGCCTCAGTGCGAACGGATGGACGGTTCATCCAGTCAAAGATTTTCTGTTTAGCAGCGGAATACGACTCGTCGGGATCCACGATTGGCTTCGGATAGGTGATTCCGGGCTCAAACCCGAGCGATGCCGCAAGGAGAGGAGGGGTAAGGTCGGGTTCTGCCAAGTCTTCAGGAGAAAGACTCGAGAGTTCGGGGCAGTATCTTTTGATAAACTCACCACCTGGATCCTGATCGATCGCCTGTTTTTTCGGTGAATAAATGCGGATCGTATTGATTCCGGTCACCCCCGATTGCATTTGGACCTGACTGAAATGAATCCCGGGCTCAAAATCGACAAAGTGCTTGGCAAGAAACTGCGCGGGCCTTCGCCAGTGAAGCCAAAGCTGGTAGGACGCGAAGCTCATCAGTGCAGCCCTCATTCTGAAGTTGATCCAGCCATTGACCTTGAGCGACCGCATTGAGGCATCGATGATCGGGAATCCGGTTTCGCCTTTGCACCAGGCCTCAAAATATTCCTCGTTGAATTCGGTTTCCCGCATTCCATCAAAGGACCGGTTCATGTTTTGAAACTCGATCTCGGGTTCGGATTCGAATTTTTGAATGAAATGGCAATGCCAGGCAAGGCGGCTCTCAAAAGATTCAAGGTTCCTCTTCCACCAAAGATCATCAGAACTTGAACCAAGGGCTTCTTTTTTGCGGAAAAGCTTCATCAGTACTTCACTGATCGAGAGGTTGCCCCATGCAAGATAGGGGCTTAGCCTGCTGCAGCCGGATGCGGATTTTGTGGGAGATGAAATCGAGGCCGAATAATTTCGGCTGCGGCTTGAGAGAAAAGAATCAAGGCACCGTTCTGCCTGAAACCGGCCTCCTTTTTGAGCGTGACGTTTTTCTGAAGCGGATAGATTCAGCTCGCGCAAGGACGGAATCCGGGAAGGCAAATTGCCTGGATGTTTGGGCCACTCCTGACCTCGGGGAAGAAAAAGTTTGCGCACGAGCGTGGCATCCCTGAGCTTCAGCCAGGAATCCCGACTTTTGAGAGCGCGGATCACGCCGAATTGTCGAAACTCCCTCCACGGAATGCCTGAAGCCTTTGTGAATTTTTTCACCCGCAGATCCCGATCATAAGTCCAGCGAAGGCCGGTTTCCTCGTGACTAAAGAGTTCATGAATTCCGATGCTTTGGTGCAAAGAGTTCAGGATTTCGACGGCCTCACCCACGCGGATCAGAAGCGGCACTCCCAGTTTTCGAAGCTCATCCCCAAGATCCCGCAAAGACTCTTCCAGAAAAACATAATGGCTCGAATCAAATTCAGGACTGCAGAGCCACTCAGGCTCAATGATGAACAATCCAATCGCAGGCCTTCCGCAGGTGGCATGAAACAGGGGAGCATGGTCGAAGGTTCGGAGGTCCTTTTTGAACCAAACCACATTCAATGCTTGTGGTTTTATGGAGACTTGCGCCGGATGCTTTTCCATAAGATTTATGATACCATAAATCTTATCAATTGGATCGTCCAAACTTCCCGGAGTCGCCCATGAAAAAACCATTGCCTGAAAAGATCTGTGTCGTCTGCAAGCGGAGCTTCTCCTGGCGGAAAAAATGGGAGCGGGTGTGGGATGAGGTCAAATATTGCAGCAAGCGTTGCCGGGGCGAAAGATCGCAGGTTTCAGAGGGTCCTCCCGAAGAAAGAATTCTTACGCCGGAGGAGCTGGATCGGGTGATTCGAATGGCGTGGGAAGATCGAACTCCGTTTGATGCGATTGAGGCACAGTTCGGACTTACCGAGGCCGGGACCATCGCTCTCATGAGACGCGAGTTTCAGCCAAAACGTTTTGCCGCCTGGCGGGAGCGGGTCCATGAAAATGGAAAGTTAAAAGACCGCAAATCCCGAGGCTTCAAGGTTGGCGCATTCAAATCGCGCATGCAGCGAATGGATGGTTCGATCAAAGAATAGATCGAGCTGGCCAACTGGCACGGAGGTATTGGAATTCCAGCCGGCTAGAACTGGTAGGTGATTCTTGCAAAAAACGACTGCACAAAGGCGAAGTTGTAGATGTTCACATCCGCCCCGCCCTCTAAAAAGCGATACCCCACGGCCGCACCGAAGCGGTCATTGAACCTGATTCCCGTTTGAGCGGTGATCTCGATTGCGCGTCCCGGAGCGCCCGGCACTGCAAGTCCCTCAAGCTCAAGATCAGCAAATGCCTTGTCCTTGAGGTACGAGTAGTTCGCACCAAAGTGCAAAAGGGGCACGTATCCCAGATCATTGAATCCGTTTCCAGTGCTACCGGCATTCGGGCCAAGTCCGATCCGGGCATCGCGGATCTTGTTTGTGAATCCCAAGCGAAACACTGCATTCCCAACCCGGTCAAAGGTATAGATGTATCCGATCCGATAAGAGTTGAATTGGTAATAGGCTTCAACCGGATTTCCGGCAAGGTAGGTCAGCCCATTGAAGACGATGTCTTCATTCGGAACGATCGTTTTCGAAACAGAAAGGGGCGCGTACAAAAGTCGAATGCTGTGATGAGCATTGATGGCCCAAGTAAAATAAGCCCTGATGCTTGGGGCAAACTGGGTCGAGCGCAACGAAAACAGGGTCCCGCCCTCATTTGGTATTCGCACGTCGTTTTTCAGAATGTTCGTGATTCCAAGATCAAGGTCGATTCGGAATTTTTTGGTAGGCGCGGGGTCAGTGCTCTCCGAGAAGGTGACTTCCTTTTTTCCACCCGATTCCCTGACTTTTGCATGGACCGGAAATTGTGATTTTACCTCTCCATCCTCAACCACTTCGACCAAGACGTCTTCATGGTGATCGGGTTTGGTTTCGGTAACTTGGGCGAGTGCAGGGATGCTTAGGAAGAGAAGAAGGAATGGGATCGTTTTCAGGTTCATACGGCCGGACGCTAGCACATGGTGACGCACAAAGTCTTGCGGGGATGAGGTAGGTTAAAAAAGATTATAAAATCATTAAGTTATCAAATGGTTTGGTATTCACCCCCAGCATGATATCATGATATCATGAGTCCCGCTCACGAGAAAAATCGGTTTCTCCTTCGTTTGGACCCGGAAACCTTCCAAATGCTTGCGAAGTTGTCGAAATGTCAGAAGGTCTCCATGAACGCGCTCTGCTCCCGTTTCATAAAGGAGGGACTTGCCGCCGGGACTCAAGATCAAAAGTGGATCCAAACGATCATAAGTGCGTATCAGGGCGATGGCCTTCAATCCATCGTGCTGTTTGGCAGTCAAGCTCGAGGAGAGGCAACCGCCTCCTCGGATGTGGACTTATTGTTGGTGTTTTCCGCCGGAACAAAAATCACCCGCTCACTTTATCGCAAATTTGAAACCATCATGGAATCTTTTTCCGAGGAAAGCCGGCACTCGATTCATTGCGTAAGCATTCCTGAGAATGTGAAAAGCGTAAGCGGGTTTTGGTTTGAGATTGCTCTGGATGGAATCATTCTCTGGAAGAAGAGTGAAGAGATCTCGGTTTTTTTGAGCAAGGTGAAAAATGCGATCTGCTCCGGAAAATACGTTCGAAAGGTGAGTTCCGGCCAACCCTATTGGATGCAAAATGAAAAATAAATCACTTGTGGAAGACCATATCGTCCGCTCTCAATCCCGCTTGAAAGCCATCGAGTCGCTGTATGGGGATGAAAACTGGGCCGATGTGGTCCGCGAATCCCAGGAGGTTGTGGAGCTGGTCTTGAAGGCTGTGCTCCGGCATTCCAATATTGATCCTCCGCGAAATCATGATGTGAGCATGGCACTGAAAGAGAATGAGAGTCTTCTCCCGGAAGCCATTCGGAAAAACCTGAAAGAGATTTCAAAAATCTCAAAATCACTTCGCAAAGACCGCGAGCTTTCCTTTTATGGGTCAGAGGATCTGACGCCCTCTGAATTCTATGAAAAATCAGATGCGGACGAGGCAAAGGAGTGGGCTCGGTTTATTGTGGATCTGGTAAGGAAAGCGATCTGACTCGCCGTTAAGTGACAATCACCGCGCAAGCTCGGCCCGCACCCGTCGCCCCTTGATTCGACCCTCTTGCAGGCTTTTGAGCGCGCGTTTTGCCACCGACTTGTGGACCGCCACAAATGAAAAGTAATCCTGAATTTCGATCTTTCCAATTTCGGAGCCCTTAAGCCCGCCCGCTTCTCCGGTAAGTGCGCCCAAGATATCACCTGGCCTCATTTTGTTTTTTCGTCCGGCAGAAATGAAGAGTGTCGTCATGGTGGAGGCAAGTTCCAGGTTTGCGCCCACATCCGAGAGGGCTGTTGATCGGAGATCCACGTTCTCGATCCGGTTGATCTTCGAGTCAGTGAGTTTTTCCAGATGCTCAAGCTTCGGGATCTGGCGCGGTAGAAGAATGGACACAGCACGCCCCGCTCGGCCTGCGCGCCCGGTCCTTCCGATCCTGTGAACATACACGTCGGGCTTTTGCGGAAGATCAAAGTTGATCACCACATCGACCGAGTCGATGTCGATTCCACGGGCTGCCACATCGGTGGCAATCAGAATCCTGAGACTTTGGTTTCTGAATTTTGCCATCACGCGATCGCGATCCACTTGTTCGAGGTCTCCGTGCAGGGCGCCGGCACTGATGTGAAAGCGATTGAGCTCATGGAGCAGCTCCACCGCATCGGCCTTGAAGTTCACAAAAATGATTCCGCTTTCGGGTGAAAACTCCCGCAGCACGTGAAGGACAAGTTTCAGCCGATCCGTAAACTCAAAAGTTTCGCCCTCAAAGGGATGGGCGACATAGGCCCTCTGCTCGATATTGGGACGGTTTTCAGGCTCTTTTGGGATGATGATCTTGACCGGGTCTCGCTGAAGCTTTCGGCTCAGTTTTTCAATGCCCGTAGGAAAAGTCGCAGAAAAAAGAAGGGTATGTCGCTCAGACGGCAAACGCCCGAAGATGAAATCCATCTCTTCGGCAAAACCCATCTCGAGCATCCGATCGGCTTCATCCAGCACCAGGGTTTTGACGGACTCGGTGGCAAGCGTTCCTTTTCTAAGATGATCACAGATCCGTCCCGGTGTTCCGACCGCGATGTGGATGCCCTTTTCGAGTGCCGCGATCTGGGGCCCAAGAGGCTGGCCTCCGGTCAGAGGAAGGACTTTTAGGCCCATGTGTTTTTTTCCAAGCTTTCGAATTTCGGATGCGACCTGAAGGCAGAGTTCGCGGGTCGGACAAAGGATGAGCGCCTTAAGTATGGGATTGCGTTGAAGATCGGGGATGTCCCGATCAAAGCTCTCGAGGATCGGGAGGGTGAAGGCCGCTGTTTTACCGCTCCCCGTTGCGGATTGTCCGATCAGGTCCCGACCTTGCAAGAGGATAGGCAGGCTTTGTTCCTGGATCGGGGTAGGCTTTTGATAGCCAAGCTCGGAGAGCACGGATTTCAGTTTCTTTGACAGAGAAAGGCTTTCAAAAGAACTCATGTGTTTTTCAGTCTGCCACGGATCTGACGAGGATGTCCTGATCTTTTCAAGGAATCTTCATCGTGATCCGCATTGCAGGCAGGATCGAGCTTGTGATTAAATCAACCCATGCGCTTTTTCTTCTGTGTATCCCTCATCCTTTTCGCCTCCAAAAGCTTCGCAGTACCGGTTCACATCCTCCATACGAATGACCTTCATTCGTATTTCACGGGCTATGCGGACGGACGAGGGGGCTATGCAAGGCTCAAGACCAAAATGGATGAGATTCGCGCGGAGTTTGAAAAGCGTGGAATCCCGACTCTCACCCTCGATGGAGGAGACTTCGGCGAAGGCACTTCGTTTTTTCTGACCGGTGGGGGAGTTCCCTCACTCAAGATGCTAGGAGCTCTTGGCGTCGAAGCATCGGTGATCGGAAACCATGATTACATGATGGGCGGACCGGTTCTTGCGAATCAGATACGTGCGGCCAGGGTTCCCACTCGCTTTTTGTCTGCGAATATGGTCATTCGACCCGAGCTTCAAATCGGGGATGCGATTCAGAAATCTATGAGTTTTTTGAAAAACGGGATCAAAATTTCCGTGATCGGCCTCTCAACACCTGAGCCGCATTATCTTTATCCCCTTGTGCCAGATGGTTTTTTCCTTCCGGCAGAAATCAGTGGACAGAGTGAGGCCGAGCGCGCGCGCAAGGCGGGCGCAGATATCGTGATCGCGCTCACGCATCTGGGTGTTGGAACCGACAAAAACCTCGCCAAAAAATCAAGCGACATTGATCTCATCGTGGGCGGGCACTCGCACACCCGTCTTGAAAAGCCGGTGCTGATCAAAAACAAGGCCGGACGGTTTGTTCCGATTGTTCAGGCTCATTCGCACGGGCTTGCGGTGGGGAGCCTTCTTTTGGATGTGTCTGAAACCGGATTGGTAACGGTTCAGGAGTATCAACTTTACGATATCAAAGCCCCGATGCCAGAAGACGTGCAAGTGAAGGAAATGGTCGATCAGGCCGTGAGTCTTCGAAATCAGGAATTCGGGGGGCGCTTCGACGAAGTCGTCGGAAGCTCCGAGATCAAGCTCTCAGGCTACGAGAACGGCGGGCACGTGCTTGCAAAAACCTGCTGGGGAACTCACATGGCAAAAATGGCCAGAGAAGCGGCAGGAGCGGATGTGGGGCTTCACGTGGCAGCCTTTGAGGGAATGACCTTTTTGCCGGGAAGCGTGACCTATGGAAATCTCGTCGATAATTTTCCGCACATTCGCAAGTCCGGAGATCCGGGCTGGGAAGTTGCAAGCTTTAGGGTAAAGGGGAAGGTCATGCGCACCGTTTTGCAAGCACTCATCAACCTGGAAGGACAGATGGGGATGAACTTTGAGGGCCTGACCTATCGTGCGATCCGGATTCCGCTCAAAAAGCCGATCATCATTGCTTTTGATCTCAGGATCCATGGGAAGCCCATCGAAAAGGAGCGCTTCTACCGTCTTGCGTTCCCGGCCGAAGTGGCGTTTGCCGTGAAAGCGCTATTGCCGACCAAGGTGCAGAATATTTTCCCGGGCCTTGAGTATTCCGGGCAGTACATGTGGCCCGTGATGGAGCGTTACGTTCGTGCGAATTCGCCGATCAAGTGTTTGTGAGGTCTTAGCCGCCTGTTAAGACTTGAGCGCCACGTAGATCCGATGCACGTCATCGTGGTCATCAAGCTCGCTTAGGAATTCCGAAACTTCCTTCGTTTGGTCGGCGGATAGATCCACCTGATTTTTTGCAAGGTAACTGAGTTCTGAGTTCAGCACGTTCCAGCCCTGGGCACTAAGCGCCTTGTTGACTGAATCAAAGTCAGAGGGAGCACACAAAAAGCGCGCAAGCACGCCGCCTGCGGGTTGGCCATCAGTTGGCGTGATGGGGCTCACTTCATCCGCCCCCGCTTCAATGGCCGCAGTCTCAGGGTCCGAGCCTGCGTTGGTGTGATGAGCTTCGACAACGCCTTTGCGATCAAACATCCATGCAACCGAGCCCGCGGACCCCAGTTGTCCTTTTCGAAATTTCACGCGCATGTCAGCAGCCGTTCGGTTTCGGTTCTCGGTCAGGCATTCCACGATGATCGGAACCTGATGGGGGGCAAAGCCTTCGTACAAAATGGTTTCATAAACGATGGGGTCATCAAGGAGGCCCGCACCCCGTTTGATCGCGCGCTCAATCGTATCGCGAGGAACTGAGGCACGTCTTGCGTCCTCGATTGCGCCCCGGAGTCTGAAGTTCGATGCGGGATCGGCGCCGCCGAGCTTTGCTGCGACGATCAGTTCCTTGGTCAGTTTGCCGATGATGGCCCCTTTTTTTGCTGCTGCCGCCGCTTTGAGCGGGGCTTTCCATTGTGCGCCCATAGGGGAGGGAGTATGGCAAAAAACAAGTGGATTGCCAATGGAAGGAATTTCTCTCGCTCATTTTGACTTGGGGGGAATACACTTCCCCTCATGCAACCTTTAGCAAAAATTGGCCTTGGAGTGGGGATGGTCGGGATTGCGGCCCCTTTGTATCTTTTGCCAAATCATTTCCCTTTATTTCATCCGCGAGAGCTTCCTTTTACGTGGATTGATTCCTCGATTCCTTTTTTTCCGGAAACCATCTGGATCTATTTGAGTGAATATCTTCTCATTATTTCTGCTTATTTTTTCACCACGGACCCTGGTGAATTGAGATGCTATTTGAAGCGTATGGTTTTCATGCTGGCCCTGAGTTTTTTGTTTTTTCTGTTTTTCCCGACCACATTTCCGCGATATTTGTTCCCCTTGCCCGATTCTTTGGACTTAGGAAGTCGGTTTTTATTCGAGATCCAAAGACGGGCGGATTCTCCTTTGAATTGCTTTCCCAGTCTCCATGTCGGATCCGTCCTGACTGCGGCCTTCCTTGTACGAGAGAATCAGGCGAGATTTGTCTTGTATTTTGGTTGGGCAGTTCTGATTTGCTTGTCAACCTTGACCACAAAGCAACATTATTCTTGGGATGTGGCGGGTGGTGCAATTCTGGCGCTGGCAATTCATAAACTGGTTCCAAAGTCGGGCGTCCAAGCTCGTCATTAGCGGGTACTTCCTCGTGGTCTCATCCCCAAGTTTGCAAACTGCCCCCGAAGATCGGGTATGGGAGAGTCCCTTGGGAGTGGATCACTTTGAATTCAAAAGGGTTTTTCATTCCAAAATTGTTCCATACCCAATCTTCGGGGGCAGTTAGTAGATTGCACCGGTTTTAGTTCCGCCCCCGGAATGCCGATACGTGAAATATGATCAAGCGAGCCTTCCACGTGGATGATTCGAGCATTTCACAAAGATTTGTGAAGGACACCCTCCACCTCGTGGACCCCGGGCTTCAGCTGCTTTGTTTTTCTTCCGCCAAAGAAGCCATCGCGAGCCTTGAAGTGCTTTCGGGAGAAGAGTTTCCAGACGTAATTTTCACCGATCAGGCTATGCCGGGCATGGATGGAATCGACTTTTTGCGTTGGCTCAAGAGTCACCCTCGATATCATCTGATCCCTGTCATCATGGTTTCAGCCGAATCAGAGGAGCACCGAAAGAAAAAGGCTCTTGCACTGGGGGTGTTTCAGTATCTCGAAAAGCCTTTGCAAGGGGATCATGTGGTGGTGGCCCTTGAGGCTGTTGAGCAGAAAATTCTTCAGTCAAAAGTGGATCGTGAAGCCGAGGTGCACCTCACAGAAGAGGTCTTGGACCGCATTGCAGAGTGCTCAAAGTTTTTGGATCCTTTGACAGAAGAAAGCATACAGGGGATCAAGCGGCACCTGCACACGATCAAGGGGAATGCGTTTTCCTACCAGTATCCGGTACTCGGAGAATTCATTCATGAGTTGGAGCAAACACTCGCCAGGGGTGAGGCGTGGGTCAAGCCGGGAAGCTCGGAGCTTCTGAATCTTCTGAACCATTCCTTTCAGTACATCCGGGAACAAGCCCTTGCGATCTTTGAGACTCGTGCGGTGAAGATCGAACAGTCAGAGCTATTCAAGCTACTCAGGGAGTTCGGGAGATCGCCGGAGGAGTCTCATGCAGAAGCTCCGGGACATGGAACCCATGCAAAACCTGAGACTAAAACCACACTCTCCGCGCCGGTGTTGAATGATGGTATCTCAACGAGGATTCCAAACGACAAACTCGATCATCTCCAAGAGCAGGTGAAAAAGATCATTCAGACCAAAAACCGTCTTGCCAATTATGTTCGTGGACTTCGTTCGGAATTCCCGGACGAAAAGTTTCCGGAAGACCTGAGTCGTATCCATGAGGAGCTTTCGGAGCACTCGGCGCATATGATGGATTTCTTTATCAATCTCAGGATAGTCCCTTTGAGGCGGATTCAGGAGCTTCTGGCCCGTATTGTACCGGAAACAAGTCTGAAGCTTGCAAGGGAAGTGGAGTATACCTTGGAATTTGATGAGCAGGACTCGATCGATCATGAGGTGCTCAACCGGATTGAGACAGCGCTCGTGCATACCGTTCGGAACTCGATTGATCATGGGTTTCATGGCAGATCCACCGGCAACAGGATTGACTTCAAGATTACAAGGTCCAAGCCGGATCGTTTTGAGATCCTGATCCGAGACAACGGACATGGAATTCATCCGGAGAAACTCAAGGAAACGGTTTTGAAAAAGAAGATCTTTGATTCACAAGCCATCTCTGCGCTCTCACCCGAACAGATGCTGCAACTCGTTTTCCTTGATGGACTCACCACCCGGATGGAAGCGACCGAATTTTCCGGGCGGGGAGTCGGACTTGGCGCGGTGAAATCCGAGCTTGCGCGGATTGGCGGCTCTATCGAGGTAAAGAGCGAGGTGGGCAAAGGTACAGAGTTTCGAATCGAAGTGCCGAGGTATTTCAAGTTATGAAAACACTCCGTATACTTCTTGTGGATGATTCACCCAGTATCATAACGCTGGTTCGTTCTTTCATCGAGGATGAATTTGATGCAGAAGTGTTTGAGGCAACGGACGGGGAATCCGCCGAGCAGCTCCTTCAGGAACAGAATGCATTGATGGAGCCGATTGATATCGTGTTTTTGGATTGGATGATGCCAAAACTCTCGGGTTATGGACTGCTGAAAAGAATCCGCGGCACAGGAGGCTTTTTCAAGCAACCGGCAGTGGTGATGCTGACCGCGGAAACATACTTTGATCAGATCGAGGCATGCATGAAGTACCGTGTTTCAAAATACATCACCAAGCCCTTTTCACAAGAGGATGTCAAAACCGCAATCGTGGAAGTTCTGGAGGAACTGGGGGCGAAACGTGCCGTTTGAGTGGGTCCGCCAGAGCGATCATCTGGTTTTGAAGTTATCCGGAGACTGCACCGGAGATGAAAAGGTTTCTCCCTTGGATGGGTTTCAGAAGGAGCAAAAAGAGACGGGGCTGAAACTCCTGATCGTTCAGTGCGTCGACTGTGGACATATTTCGGGTAATTTCCTTCGCGAACTTCTCGCCATTTACAAAACCATCAAGTCACTCAACGGTCAGATGCGCCTGGTGGGCGCGAATGAGTCGATCCAGGGGTTTTTAAAAAGCAACGGTGTCGACCGTGTTCTCATTCACAAACTCAGCCTCCGCGGGGCCCTTGCCGATTTCGGTCTCGCCAAGTCAAAGGACATTGATGTCAACTTCATCAACCCGTTTTTGAATGCCACTGTTAAGGTCTTCAAGATTCAATGCTTCATTGAACTCAAGGCAAAAAAACCATTTCTGAAATCGAACGCAGATCCGGCTCTTCTTGGAGATGTGAGCGGCATCATCTCCATCACTTCTGAAACCTTCGCAGGCACCCTCGCCATCAGCATGCCCGAAAAAATTTTCCTTCAAATCGTGAAAAACATGCTTGGGGAGGAAGTTTCGACGATCTCCGAGGGAAACGTCGATCTTGTCGGCGAGCTTGCGAACATGATCCTCGGACAAGCAAAAGTGGAGCTTGCTTCACTTGGATATCGCGTCGAGATGGCACTCCCGTCTTGCGTGTGGGGGAAGGAACACAAGATCAAGCATTTCGGCTCGGGAAAGTGCATGGTGCTTCCCTTTGAAACCGAGTGGGGGATGATCTACTCAGAGATCATGGCCCAGACGATTTCGGGCGAGCTGAAATCAGTGGCCTGACCCTCAAATTCCCTTACGGTTCCTGCCGGGTTGCCAGAAGGCGGAAGGTACGGAATTCAGCCGCGCCCGCGGTGTACATGATTTTCCGAAGGGTATCGTACTTGACGCGCTTATCGGCCTGAATTGCGAGAACTCCATCAAAAGGAAGCGGATTGCCCTGAGCGTCCCGGGCAGGCGACTTCTGACGGAGAAGTTCAGCCTTTTCCCGTGCCCTGGTCAGGGCATCAAATAGGGATGTGATGAGCATATTCCCCTCGGTCAGGTCTGCCGCCTTGAAGGAATAAGTTGCCTGAGAGCTTGAGATTGAATCCGGAGTCTGTAGGAATTCAACCACCCTGGCGTCCTCGAATGTGATTGCTTCCGGAGTTACGATCAGGTGGAGTGAATCCGGGGGAAGATCCTGGCTTTTTGAAATGGGGAGCTGCAATCCGGGAACCGAAGAAAAAGAATTCGTGCTTGCAGAGTAGCTTTTGAGCAGGAAAACAAGAATGATGACCAGAATGTCCATCATGGATGTGAGCTGGAGTTCGAAATCCCTGTGGATCTTGCGCCTGACTCTTCGGGTGCGGATCGAGCGGTGAGCGGGCATTATTCATCCCCTCCGAGTAGATTTCCGAATATGGTGTCGGGAAAAAGCTTTTGTACCTGTTCCTGGACCCCTGTACTCTCATTTTTTGCTGAAATGACAGGATCGGTCTTCTCGAGGTTCCGGGCCGCATCGAGGACGGTCACGATCTGATCGTAGGAAGTGGAAGCTTTTGGTACAATGATGATCTTGTCCTCGGTCGGAAATTTTGATTTCACTTCAATCAGCTTTTCGTGAAGCTTCAAAAGGTCAATCCCTCCGTCCGGAAGGTGAGGCACGGAAATCTGGGAGATCAGGTCAAAGGGACTCCAAAGCAGGACATCCTTTTCTCCAATCGAAAGCGTCAGTTGAAGTGGCCGATCCTTGATCTGGATCCGGTTTGCTTCATTGCTTACGATCGGCAGCGGAGACTCGATCATGGTCAGTGACATGAATGCCATGGTGTACATCAGGAACGATATCATTGTGACCAGAGCATCAAGCATGGGAACCAGGTTGATCTGGATCTCATGCGGCTGCGAGTGTCTCCGTGTGGAGGGGCGTTTCAACATCTGGGTTCAGATCCTATTTCTCGGACGAATGAGCAACCTTGCGTGCTGAAAGAAGATCCAAAAGCTTTACGCTATGCTCATCAATGTCGGATACAATCCGTGCGGCCTTTGAGGAAAGCACGGAATGACAGACCATGGTTGCAATCGCAACGATCAGACCAAATGCCGTAGCAAACATGGCCTCAGAAATACCTGCAGAAAGAAGA
>JAGWXK010000054.1 GCA_018969905.1 Bdellovibrionales bacterium | reverse complement strand
TGGGATGGGTGACCAAAAAGACCCTCGATAAGCTCATTTTGTCGGCGTACCTCCACGACATCCGCTACTTTGAAAATCCCAAGTTGGCGCGGATTCCGGGCCTGCCGGACTTCGAGGCTCAAAAGGCAAGCCTCACCCCCGAAGAGTGCAAGATTTATCTTGAAGGTCCGATCTACAGTTCGCTCATGGCCCGCGATTCCACAGAGGATTCGATTGATATCGAGCGGATCCTGATGCAGCAAAAAGAGCGTCCGGATGGAACCGGATTTCCGGAGGGTCTTGACTTCAAACAACTCTATCCACTCTCGTGCCTATTCATGGTTTGCCACGCGTTCGTTGATTATGTCTATGAAACTCCGGAATGGTCTTTCCGTGATTTCACCAAAAAAGCGAGGACTATGTTCAAAGGACCCTATTTCATAAAAATCCTGGAGGCCTTTGATGAGCTTTCCTGAGATCTTCAAAAAAGGTCTGATCCTGATTCCCACTCCGATCGAGGATTCGCTCCCCCTTGAACCGATCGCACTTGAAGTTCTGAAGGACGCAGCCGCTGATCCCGCGACGCTGCTTTTGGTCGAGGAACTGAAGGCGGGAAGAACCCGCTGGCTCCGTTGGGGGCTCCCCAGGGAAACCATCGAACGCTTCACTGCTTACAACGAGCACACCGAGTCGGAACTTTTTCCAAGGATCGCAAACGAACTGCGAAACGGAACGCGCGCCGTGATTTTGAGTGACGGGGGCCTTCCCGCATTTTGCGATCCGGGCCAGCGACTGGTGGATGCGTGTCATGAGGCGGGAATCAAGGTGACTGCCACTCCCTTTCCGAATTCCATTGCGCTCGCTCTTGCTCTTTCCGGATTTGATCATCGGAGCTTCCATTTTGCCGGATTCCTCCCGGCCCAGGGCGAGGAACGAAAGCGAAGTCTCGAGCAACTCCAGGCCACGCAGAAATGTACCCTGGTTTTGATGGACACTCCTTACCGGATGAAGGCGCTTCTTCAGGCCGTGGGCGAGTCTGCACTCAAAAACCGAAAAATCTTTCTTGCGACCGGTCTCAATTCCCCGGCCGAACAGCTCTTCCGCGGCAAAGTGAAAGATGTGCTTTCCGCTCTTCAAGGGCTTGAAAAAGCGGAATTCGTCCTCGTAGTGGAGGGTGCTACTCCCCGGTAAACTGCGGATGCCGCCGGATCGTTTCCTCGAATTCCGGAATCTCCCTTGCTGACAAATTCAAGGGCACCTTCGCACCACTACGTTCCCAGCGTTCAAGCCACGCAGCTCCGAGGAGTTTTACCCCGGAGCCAGGAGCGGGCCTCCCCGCAAATGCAACCGTGGTTTCGGCTTTGGGCCCGGATGGCGCGCCCGAGCCCACATAAAACCCCTCCGAAAGGAGCAATGCTCGAACGAGCGTGGAGACCGAATATGTCATCAGCATCGAATTCTGATCCTTAAGCGCACGAAAAATCCTTTTGAAACAATTCGCGGTCCAAAGCGGCCCGTCCACCTTTGGAGAAAACGGATCAAAAAAAACAAGATCAGGTGGCGCCGCTTTGTCCATTTGGTTCAGGAAATCCCCCTGAAACAACCGCCACTGCAGCCGCCCCTCAGGGGACCGCCAAGCTCCCTCTTTCACCAGCGCATTGGGTGCCGGGCTTCGAAGATGCTTAAAGAGATGATTGTTCTTCAGCGCAAGCCTCAGAGGATCGAGATCAATCTCAAAGCTCTCGATTCGGATTTTCTTCGGCTCTTCCAGATTTTTGTGCGCATCGATCACCGCCATGGCATTGGATGCGGCACCAAGTCCCACATCCCAGATCACGATCTCATCCTGAACCTTCAGTCGTTCTGGAATCTGCGAGGGCTCAAGATAGAGCGTCCTGGCCTCCAGCTCGGGAGGGTTCACCGAGTGCATGATTTCTCCGGAACTCACCTGTCGAATGCTCGAAAATCCCGATGGGTTGTGGTGAACCTCATAATCCCCGAGCTTTAGCCGCTTCTCTGATCTTTTGGGCTTTGCAGGGATGAACGGAGTCGAAGGGTTTTCCTCATCCGTGCGTACAAGCTCAATGCGCTTTTTTTCGTAATACGCATGAAAGGTGTCATTCAGAATGTTCTTCCGAATCTCTTTCATGAGCTGGTGATAGAAATGGATGTTGTGCCGGGCGATCAGATGCCAACCGAGGACCTCATCCGACTTCACCAAATGATGAAGATAAGCCCGCGAATAATCCGCGCAAGTGACACAGCTGCATGCGGGATCAAGGCGCTCTTCCGAAAACTTGTAGACGCTCCGGCGCAACTGGAATTTTCCAAGTGAGGTGAAGGCCGTTCCTCTTTGCGCGAGCTGGGAGGGAAGAATGCAGTCGAACATGTCGACCCCTCGATGGACCGCCTCGAGAATATCGATCGGGGTGCCCACCCCCATCAGATAGCGGGGCAGCTGTTCGGGCAGCATTCCTGCTGCAAGCTCGGTAAAGGTCTCGCGCTCCTGCTTTGATTCGCCCACCGCAAGCCCCCCGATTGCAAAGCCATCAAAGGGAAGCTTGGTCAGAAAATCCGCACTCCGTTTTCGAAGTTCCGGATAACAGGCACCTTGAACGATTCCGAACATCGATTGCGGTGACTCCCCCCTTGCGTTCAACGATCGAAGGGCCCAGCGATGAGTCAATTCCATCGCTGCGAGTGCCTCGGGCTCTGAGGCCGTAGAGGGAATGCACTGATCGAGAACCATCATGATGTCGGAACCGATTGCTTTTTGCGTCTCGATGCTGAGTTCGGGGGTGAGCAGGATCATCCGTCCGTCCACATAACTCTGGAACAAGGCCCCCTCTTCGTTCATTCGCCGCGAATGAGGAAGCGAGAAAATCTGAAACCCTCCGGAATCGGTCAGCACCGGACGATCCCACTTCATGAAGGAATGAATTCCTCCCAACTTCCGGAAAACCTCGGGTCCCGGCCGAAGGAGCAAATGGTAAGTGTTGGCAAGAAGCACGGAGGAGCCCGTTTCTTTCAGGGTTTCGACTGTCTGACTCTTTACCGTGGCCTGGGTGCCGACCGGCATAAAGACGGGAGTTTCAACCTCTCCATGCAGGGTGGTGAAGCGGGCGGCCCGGGCTTTGGATCCTCTTGCAGTTTTCTGGAGGAAAAAATTCAATCTTGGCATCTTTTCACATGATCACCCGAATTAGTCTCGGCCTTTCCGGAATTCAAACCTGCCTTCCCTCCAAGGTCGACAAGTCCAGTTCCCGAAGTTTTTTTCCTCGAATTCCAACCACTAGCACCGTCAAAAGCGTCATCCCGCCCCCAAACAAAACCGAAGGCACGGTGCCAAGCAGCCGGGCCGCAAGTCCTGATTCGAATGCTCCGATCTCGTTGGAAGATCCAATAAAGATCGCACTCACGGACGAGATGCGCCCTCTCATTCCGTCAGGAGAGGCAAGCTGCAGAATGGACCCGCGAATCACCATGCTTACCGAATCGAGCGCGCCACTGAACGCAAGCATGATCCAGGAGAGCAGATAGTCTCGCGACACCGCGAACACCAGAATGCAAAGGCCGAATCCAAAGACTGCGGCAAGCAGTTTCCTACCGGCGCCCTTTGCGATGGGTCGGCGCAAAAGAATCACACCCGCAATCATGGCCCCTATCGCAGGCGCTGCACGAAGCCAGCCAAGTCCCGTGGGTCCCGCATGCAAAATCTCGGCGGAGTACACCGGAAGCAGTGCCGTCACTCCTCCGAACAAAACTGCGAACATATCGAGACTCATCGAAGAAAGCATGACGGGGTGATTGAATACGAACTTCATTCCAAGGAGCATTTCGCCCAGAATTCTTTTTCGAGGCCCATCTGTCCGAGGCGCCGGCTTGTGCTGATACTCCACGGTCAGGAGCGTAAGAGAGGCGACCAAAAGAGCAGCTACGCAAAAGGCATAGGGATAGGAATATCCCCGGATTCCGAGCAGGATTCCGGCAAGCCCCGGTCCCACCACTCCTGCAAACTGAAAGGCGAGCGCGGTGAAAGCGGCGGATTTCTTCAGCTCCGCTCGCGAGATCAAACGCGGAATCAATGCCCCCATCGAGGGCGAAGAAAAACTCCGAACGAGTCCGGTGAGAAGTGCCGCAAGGTACAACGCTGCCGGGCCAGTGGCACTCCAGGAGATCAAAACCGAAACCAGACTCACCCAAACAATGGCCTGATAAATACGAAGCGGGTTCAATCGGTCGACCAGGTAGCCTGAAAAAAGGGCAAGCGCAAGCGCCGGAACCGCCTCGGTTAACCCGATCAATCCAAGCTTCAAAGGATCCTTGGTGAACTCATACATCTGCCAGCCCATCAAAACCGCCTGGGACTGAACCGAGAGCGAAAACAGGAAGCGGGCGGATGTGGCTCTGTAAAAATGAGGATTCATGGCGGAGTCCAAAGGCTGCCACACCCCACCCCCACCCGGCAATTCTTTCCCATTGAGTGGTTTCCCTGGTTCTCCGAAACGGAGGGCAGAGAGAAAGGATTCTCATGAAGATTCGAAAAAGCATTGTTTTGGGACTACTCATCCTGACCTCGCCCGGGCTCTCGAGCTGCCGATTTGGAAACTATTCCGAACCCCCGAGGGGTGTGAAAAACTTCAACTCCATTGAGCTTTTCTCCACCAAGGTCAAGAAGCTTGAGACCTTTGCCCTCTATCAGGACGACAGCGAAACACACAACCTGAACGCCCCCCTTTCGGCGGTTCCAGCGATGATACTCGATAACTTCACGAATCCCGTTTACATAACTGAGCCAACAGGGACTCCTGGTGTACACCTATTTATCGGCTTGTCCCAAACTCAGTGCATGCTCGATCCCGTGAACTCCG
The DNA here is from genome assembly GCA_018969905.1 of Bdellovibrionales bacterium. Taxonomy (GTDB): domain Bacteria; phylum Bdellovibrionota; class UBA1018; order UBA1018; family CAIMNF01; genus CAIMNF01. The sequence goes on along the minus strand of JAGWXK010000054.1, from coordinate 14,068 downwards.
ATTGCATTGGAACCCTGCTCAATGAAGATGGCTCGATTGGAGTAAGCACGTCCTCCGAATTTCAACAGTTTGGCTCCAATCCAGCATGCCGAATGAACCTACAAATGCAGCAGTTTGGTTACTTGGATCGCTCGAATCCCAGCACCATTACCTATTCGGACGGATCGACAGGTATCATCTCGGGGGACCTATTGCTGGAATTCCGGCTGATTCGGAATTTCCAGGGCGATTGCTCGGGAATTCTGGGACGTCTGGCCAGTTGCTATTCGGATGGCTCCGGATGTTCAACCGATGAACTCTATTGGGCAAATCAGCTTTTTGATCTCTACATTCGGCAGACCGGTGCGCTCCGCATCGAGGATACCACCCGGATCAAAACACTGGCCTACATCGTTCATTTTGATTAGAATCCCTTTTCATGAGAACGGCCAATGTCATCGTCCTAGCCTCCACGAATCGTCACAAGTTTGAGGAGTTCCGCGAACTCATCGCCCGTCACTCCGGCGTTGAACTCCATCCGATCGAAGAGCATATCCGAAATGCGGACAAACTTGGCTATGTGGAAACCTCAGATCACTACTATGACAATGCGATTGCCAAAGCACGCGCCTGCAATCATGGGTGCCACTATCCCTCTCTTGCGGATGACTCAGGTCTTGAAGTGGATGCCTTGGGTGGCAAACCCGGAGTCCATTCGCATCGCTTTGCGATTCCAAAAGCCGGCGAGACTCAGGATTCAGCAAATGTGAAGAAACTGCTCGAAGCCATGAAAAATGTTCCGGAAGGTCAGCGTACAGCGCGTTTCGTATGTCACTTGGCTCTGGTGATGGAAGGGAAGCTGGTTCATGTGGTAGGCACACTCGAGGGCTCGATCGCCCGCGAGCCGCAAGGAACCGGTGGATTCGGCTACGATCCGATTTTCATCCCGAAGGGGCAGACGCAAACCCTGTCCGAGCTTGGAAATGAAATCAAAAACAAGATCTCCCACCGTGCACAAGCCGTTGCGCACCTGATGGAAGAAATCAAACAACAGGAAATCGTACTCGCGAAGCCGTAGTTTTTTCTACCACATCCACTCTGCGTTGATCGAGACGAGCGTGGATTTGGATTGAATCGCATAGGACACTGAGCCCCCGATGCTCAGAATTTCGGTGGCATTCCATCCTCCATTGATGGCAGGAGCCACAATGACTCCGGATGCAGAGTTTCTCGCACGGCTGAATGCAACCTTTGACCCGAGATCCCAAGTATCAAACCAGACACTCCCGCCCACATCCGCGGTCCATTCGGGAAATCCATCCACCAGCAACTGAGCCTGATTCGGAACATAGGGACGATCACTGATTGCGGCGTTTCCATCTACGGGAGCTGCGCCTAAATAAAAGTACTTTTGCGCTGAGGCAGACAGACTCCAAAGATCTGTGAGCGAATGATTCCAACTGAGCCACGCGGAAGACTGAAAAACACCGGACGCAAGCCTTGCGGAGGTAGAACCTCCTCTTCCCCTGCCTTTTTTTGACGTGAACAGGCCACTTTGCTCACCAGCCACAGTGACTGAACCCCGATCCACATATCGAGTTCCCTCCACTCCAACAGTGAGAACGGAGGAACGCTCCCCCTTCCAAAGTCCTTCCAGATGAAATCGATTAGAAAACGAAAGCCCAATTCCGGTTACAGAATTGGGTTCTCGATAAAAATTAAAGATAACCCTGGGTGTTAGATTTGCACCAAGATCCCAATCGCCTCCCCCCGAAAAGGAAAGGGAAGCATCTGTAAATGCATTGATATTTCGAGATACCGAAATCGGAAACGCGAAGACCTTATCGACCCCGATTTGAGCGGAGAGGTACTGGGACCGATACTCATCCCGCCCAAAAGAGAGTTCTGTATAGAGGCTAGTATTACGCTTAGCCTTCGCAGGAGCTCCCTCATCCGAGGAGAATGCAGGGAAAGAGCCCCAAAACAACATCCAAAGGAAAGAAAGCAAAATAGAGGAATAGCAATATTGTTTTTTCATGAGACCCCCACCTCGGAATTAAAACTCAGGTCACCCAGAATCACAACGGGATTAAGGTGGAAAACGCTCATCCAACTCAATAACTATACCGATAATAAAGCCACTTGAAGTATTCGAGGACAGTCACCCGGATCGAGTACTCATCCTTGCGCCATTCGTTTCGTCCAAAGTGTCCCGCATCGAGGGTTTCTGTCCGAAGTCGCACCTCGGAATCAAGGGCTCGCCTGAAAATGAAATCGGCACGTCTCATGTGATAACTTGCGGTCACCAGCAACACCTGTCTCCAGCCCTTTTGCCGCGCAAACGAGGAAAAGAGCTGGGCATTCTCAAAGGTGTTCTCACTCACGTTTTCAAAAACCAGATTTTCTTTGGTGAATAGCTTGATGTCCTCACTTGAGACACCCTGTCCAGGAAGTGCATCCAATCCGGTATTCCGGCCCAGTCCTGACAAAAAGAGAACCGGCTCCGCACGCCCCGCCCGCGATGTGCGGATCTTCTTCCAGAGCTCAACCGCAAGAGGAATGCGCCCCTTCCCTCCCGCCAAAACCACTACCACTTCAATCTCTTTTCCGTCGCGAGATAAGTCAAATGAGTCCGAATAATCATAGATTTCACCCGCGGCAAACCAGACAAAGGTCAGCGCCGTCAGCACCATCCCGACGAAAACAGAGAGAGCAAGCCCGAAAAAGCGCATGAGTGCTCAGCGGGCGCAGATCACTTCGATCTCAACCAGCACATCTTTGGGAAGACGTGCCACCTCGACCGTTGAGCGCGCAGGGAAAGGCGCCTTGAAGCTTTCAGCATAAATCGCGTTCACCTTCGGAAAATCGCCCATGTTCTTCAGAAAAATCGTGGTCTTCACCACGTTCGAAAAATCAAGATTCGCCTGGGTCAGAACCGCCTTGATGTTTTTCATCACTTGGGTGGTCTGCGATTCCACATTACCCTCACCTACGATGGTTCCGGTCGAAGGATCAAGCGGAATCTGCCCCGAACAAAACACCATGGAGCCCACTTCAATAGCCTGGGAATAAGGGCCGATCGGTGTCGGAGCCTGGGTCGTCAAAATTTCTCTTTTCATTTGCGCTGTTCCTTTCCTTCGCGGTTGGTGTTGTACACTTCGAATGCCGTGATCGCAGCCATGTTCACAATGTCATTCACATCAGAGCCGCGCTGAAGCACGCACACGGGTTTGTTCATCCCGACCAGGATGGGCCCGATCGCCTCGACTCCGCCCATGCGCCACACAAGCTTGTACGCGATATTCGCGGCATGAAGGTTCGGGAAGATCAGGATGTTGGCATCTCCTGGAACACTGTTGAACGGAAAGCTCTCTTTTGAAATTTCAGGTTTCAGGGCTGTATCCGCCTGCATTTCCCCGTCCACGATCAGCTCAGGATGACGCTCCTTCAGAATGCGAACCGCATTGCGGGGCGCCTGGGTAGCCGGATGGTCGTTTGATCCGAAATTCGAGAACGAAAGCATCGCGACCCGCGGCTCGGTACCGGTCGAAGTTTTTACAAGTTCCGCGGTGGTCACCGCAATATTGGCAAGTGCCTCCGCATCCGGCTCCACGTTGATGGTGGTATCGGCAAACCAATAGGTCTTCTTCTTGTTTGCGATCATGTAAATGCCGGCCAGGGTTTTTCCGGGCTTCACACCGATCACCTGCATCGCGGGCTTAAGCGTATCCGGATAACTCTGGGCGATCCCGCCGATGGTTCCATCGGCAAGCCCCTCTTCCACCATCATTGCGGCAAAATAGGTGCTTTGCTTCATCAGGATCTCGGCGTTCGCAAGCGTCACTCCCTTGCGCTGACGCTTTTGAAAGAAACGCTCTGCAAACCGGGGAAGTAACTCGCTTTGAGAGGGACGGATGATCTGGACCCCTTCCATCGCTTCGGTTAGCCCAAGTTTCACGATCTCGGCTTTGATTTTTTCGGGATTCCCTAGAAGAATCGGCTCGGCAAGGTTTTCATCGCGCACGATCTTCGCGGCATGAAGGATCTTCGGATGCTCGCCTTCCGGGAACACGAGCGTGATCTTGCGGCCCATGTCGCGTTCGGCTTTCCGCACTTGTTTTCGCACAAATCGCATTGCCGTGTAGGCGAATCCAAGGAAAGTCTCGAGTTTTTCGCGGTATTGCTTCACATCGATCTTGATGCGCGCAACTCCAGAATCCATCGCAGCCTGGGCAACCGCGGGTGCCACATACAAAAGCGCACGCCGGTCAAAAGGCTTCGGAATCAGGTAATCACGGCCAAACTTGAACTGCTGGCCCCCATAAGCACGAGAAACGTATTCAGGCACATCTTCTTTTGCAAGCTGTGCGAGCGCTTTGACTGCCGCCATTTTCATTTCTTCATTGATGGCCATCGAGCGCGTATCTAGTGCGCCCCTAAAGATGAAGGGAAATCCCAAAACGTTGTTCACCTGATTCGGATAATCAGACCTGCCGGTTGCGATGATCGCATCATCCCGTACACTCAAAATGTCCTGAGGCAAAATCTCGGGCTCGGGATTTGCCATCGCAAAAATGATCGGATCACGATTCATTTTTGCCACCATCTCTTTGGTCACGATGCCCTTTACCGAAACTCCGACAAACGCATCGGCGCCATCGAGCGCTTCACCCACGGTCCGTTTTTTGGTATCGACCGCAAACCGTTCTTTGTAGGGGTTCATTCCCTCGGTGCGCCCTTTGTAGATCACACCTTTTGAGTCACACATGATGATGTTGGAGCGCTTCACGCCAAGGTTGATGTAGAGGTTCGCGCAGGCAACGGCGGCTGCACCGCCTCCGCAGAACACGACCTTCATGTCCTCGATCTTCTTGTTCACGAGCTCAAGCGCGTTCAAAAAGGCAGCCCCACTGATCACTGCGGTTCCGTGCTGGTCATCGTGGAAGACCGGAATCTTGAGTTTTTTCTTCAGCTCCTCCTCAATATAGAAGCACTCGGGTGCCTTGATGTCCTCGAGATTGATCCCTCCGAAGGTGGGCTCGAGCATCTCACAGGCCCGGATCACATCGTCCGGATTCGGAGCATTGAGCTCGATATCGAACACGTCGATGTCCGCGAATTTCTTAAAAAGAATGCCTTTTCCTTCCATCACGGGCTTTGAGGCCTGGGCTCCGATATTGCCAAGTCCTAAGACAGCGGTCCCGTTTGAAACCACGGCCACGAGGTTCCCCTTCGTGGTGTATTCATAAGCAAGATTCGCATCTTCCGCGATCTTTACACAGGGCTCAGCCACCCCCGGACTGTACGCAAGGGACAGGTCCTTTTGGGTAGTAACGGCCTTCGTGGGAACGACTTCGATTTTGCCTTTGCGACCACTGGAATGGTACTCGAGCGACTCTTCGTAAATTGACATGAACTTTGCTTTCCTTAGGCGGGAAAGGGTAGAATGAAAGAGATGAAAACTCAAGTATCGGTTTGGGGAAGCCGCTTTACGATGATTTTGATTTCATTGGGGCTATTTGTTCCCCTTTTGCCTGCGGTTTCGCATCCTCTTTTGAATCCTTTTCAAAATCGAACCGGTTCCCATCGGGGATTCCTACTGGAACCTCAGGCAGGTTTTTTCCTGACATCAGAAAACTTTGATTCGGATTCGGCACGGATTCCAATCCCAAACTCCACCACAAACTCCCGTTTCCTTTTTGACCTGAATGCCAGCATCGGCCTCACAGACGATTTATTTGTTTTTGGAAGGATTTCCGCTCATTCGGTCCGCGTTTCCGTCCTGGACCAGGCAAGCCAGAGTTCATTCGGACTTGCGGATCAACTGGTGGGCGCGGCCTATCGGGCTTTTTCTTCGGACTCGGGAATCGCCTTGAACTTTCAAGCCGAAGTCTCTCTTCCGGCCTACAGCAATAACGATGCAAAAAATTCAGGGAAACCTTACCTTGGGGATGGAACGATTGATGTAACGGGGGGTGCCTTTCTGGAGTTTCCTCTCAACTCATCAAGGGAAGTCTATCTTGAGGGTGGCGCGGGCTTCAGCTACCGATCAAAGGGCTTCTCCGCAAATGTACCTTATAGTTTCAAACTCAAGCGGGACCCTGCAGTGAAGGGATTTGTGTTTGAAGGGGGCATGACTGGCCAAATCTCACTCAAAACCGACATCGCAACCGATGATCTTGCCGCTCAAAACATCTTGAATCAGGATCGGATCGCAGGATCAGGGGGGAGCAACCTGGTCAACGCCCTGAATCCATCTTTCATCCAGATCACAGGAAAAGCCGGATTCAAAAACCGGTACGGACAAATCATTTATCTCGGGGCGGCGGCCCCGGTCATCGGAACCAACGCCGCTGCAGGCTTCACACTATTCCTCGGAGCAGCACTCGATTTCGGACCAAATCCCGAATCCAAAATACAGGAAGATCAGAACCCGGGTTCACCCTCAAGGGTATCCCCTATCCAGGTACGGTCGCGCCCGCCTACGGTTTCAAAAAAAATGGGGTTTACGAGCTATGACCTGCAGGCAAAAATCGTGAACACCAACGACCAGCTATACCTCGTTCGGATCGACAAGGGATCAATGGAAGGAGTTGATCAGGGCCAGTATTTTGACATCTTTTCTGAATCCGCACCTGTGGCACGGGCCAAAGTCACTCAGGTAAAGGATGAAGAAGCAATCTTGAGTGTGATAGAATATTTTCAAGAACGTTCGATTGAAATCGGGTCGAGTGCGCGCCGCCTGGTACGCTGAAATCCGCAACCATTGAGGAAATGAAATGAATCATTTGCTAGGTAAAGCACTGTTTGTATTGAGTTTGGGACTTTTTTTCCACCTTTCTGCGCATGCCGCTAAGTTCGCAAACCAGTTTGTTGAGTTCGAACTCCCTTCAAACTGGGTGTGCCTGCTTGAGGGAACAGAGTGGGTCTGTCAGAACCAGCAGGACGCCGTGAAACGGAAAGAAGCAATCATCATTCTTGCTGCAAAAATCCAAGGAGATCAGGACACACTCGACCAGTACCTGAGCTATCTCAAAAATCCAAAAACCTACAGCAACTCGCAGGGGAAACAGGTCACCTCTCAGGTCAAGTACGCACAGAACAAATCCATTTCTGAGCAGGCCTGGGTTGACTCACTTCACATTGACTCGGAAATCTCGGGCTTCTACACCCGCTATCTTGCCACTGTGAAAGACGGAATCGGGATTCTCGTAACCTATTCGGTAAACAAGGATAAATATGCCGACTACAGCGGCATGTTCGAAGAGATGGTAAAGTCATTGAAAGCATTCCGTCGGGAGGGTGGACTGAATGCCGCCCCTGCTTCAAGCAACCTCTTCGCCGGAGCAAAGGTGCCGACCGAGATTTCAAATGACACGGTTTTCTCGCCCGTGGGCGCAAGTGATGACAAACCCAAAATGAAGGCCGCGGGAGGACTCGCCGCTCTCATGAACGATCCGGTGATTTTCTATGGCGGAATCATCGGGATCGGGATTGTTGTCATGATGGTAATCCGCAAACGCAATCAGTAAAACAGATTCATGACTGTGACTTCAAAATCCCTCATCGATTCAATTCGATGGGGGATTTCTCTTTCCATAGAAGCCCCATGAACCAAAGCAAAACCACGGCACGAAAGAAGATCAATCCGGAAAACAACACGCTCCAGCCCCCTCCCCGATCGCGTGCCGAAAAGGCCTCGAACTGATGGATTTCCTGAAGGGCATTTGAAAAGGCAAAGGGGTACACGAGCACATTCACCAGATCCAAAAGAAGGAGCCCGAAGAGCAATTTCCGATAGTGCCCCCCTTCCGCTTCGGTGGCGAGAAGCACGATGAGCATCGGATAGAACCAAAGGTGAAACTGGGTGGAATACACCCGGTTGAAGAGCAAAGCGGCGCCCATAAGGAGAACACTCTTCGCCTCGATTCGAAGGCGTGGAGTGAGCAGAAGGAGCCCAATCATCAGGATTGAACTCCAGGCGCTTGCATGGCGCTCCCACGGAAAATTGCCCCACCACAGATGCAGAACTCCAAGAACGGTATCCCAATACAACGGCCGCTCAAGATGGAACCGGTAGGTGGCAAGCCAGGCATCGATGTTCCCGTTTTTGAACAGCCCGGCAATAAGGAACGGCCCGTTCACAAGTAGCGCGACCAAAAGCACGATCCCTGCCGAAATGACGGCATGCCCGGGCAATTTTTTCCATTTGCCTTTATATTTACTCCAGATCCCGAACTCTTGTACCGCTATGAAGAGAAGCGGAAAAATCTTGATCATGGCTCCGATCGCCCACCAAAAAGTGGCCTGATGAAGATTGCCCCGCCGATGTTGGCGATACCCAAGAAGTACCGGGGTCAAGACCACTGCTTCAAACCGGACCGGCGACAAAATCAGGAAGGTCGGTAGCACCAAAAATAGGAGTGCTCCAAAAAATGCTCGCCTCGCACGAATCTCAATAAGTATGGAATAAAAAAGGAGCGTATTGGCCACATCCCATATGCTCATGACCAAGGTATGAAGCTGGAGGAATCGGGTGGAATCGCCCTCCGGATTCAGCTTCGCAAACACCCAGTACACCATCCCCGCGGCAACAGGGTACTCCTTGGAGAATTCCACATAGGGGATCCCGCCTGCAGCCGAGCGATTCATGAAATCAAGCCAACCCCAGAGATCGACAAATGTGTGATTGATCCAGGCACTCGACCGCGAGATAAAATACGCCCCGAGCGCAAGGGCAAGCGCCTTCGTTCCGATTCCGAATGCGGCCAGACCAAGAAAGTCCTTTTGTCGTGAAAGGGGCATATCCGCTAGAATGCCAAAGCCGATCCGATTCGTCCCCAACTTTTTATTGCCGGAGCCGACCATTGTTTTGTACCTTTGCCCCACCATGAAAACAGTGATCGCCCTTCTTTTGATTCTTTTCGTTCCCGCACCCTCCTCCCAGGCCAGGGGAATCCCCTCTTCTCCGCGTGAGTTTTTGAAGAATGCTGAGACAGAGCTCCGGAATGAAGCCGAAAACGGGCAACGCGCCGAATGGATCATGCAAAACTTCATCACGGACGACACCACCAAACTCACGGCTGATGCAAATGCAAAGCTCAACGACCTCAGCACCCGGTACGCCCGGGAATCCCGGAACTACCGTGGCAAATCCGCGGAAGAGAAACGAAAACTCGATCTTTTGTTCAACGGCCTGATCGTGCCCGCACCGAAAAATGCCGCAAAGAATGCGGAAATGGCGCGCCTGATGTCGGAACTGGGAAGCATGTACGGAAGCGGCAAGGCCTGTGACTCCAAGGGCAATTGCCGTGACCTTCAGGTTCTGGAAGAAGTGCTCAAGACCTCGCGGGATCCGGCGGTCCTGCTGGAGGCCTGGAATGACTGGCATGGAATCGCAAAGCCCATGAAAGCGAAATACGAGCGCATCATCGAGCTTGGCAATGAGGGTGCCCGCGAGCTTGGGTTCAAGGATCTGACCGAAGTGTGGACCTCGAAGTACGACATGCCCTCTGCCGAATATGAAAAATCCATCGATGAGCTTTGGAATCAGGTAAAACCCCTGTACGAGCAGCTTCACTGCTACATGCGCGCGCAGCTCCGCAAGAAATACGGGGAATCACAGGTCGCCGCCACCGGGCCGATCCCGGCCCATCTGCTCGGAAACATGTGGGCCCAGCAGTGGTCGAACATTCCGGACATTGCCGGTGTCGAGGGTGGGAACGCCACCGACCTGAGCCGCTTGCTCCAGAAGGCGTCCTACGATTCAAAGAAAATGGTGCAAACCGCAGAGGGGTTTTTCACATCGCTTGGGATGCCGGCGCTTCCCAAAAGCTTTTATGAGCGAAGCCTTTTTGAAAAACCGCGCGACCGCGAAGTGGTCTGCCACGCAAGTGCCTGGGACATTGATTCAAGGGACGATGTCCGGATCAAAATGTGCATCAAGCCCGAAGAGGATGACTTCCGAACGATTCACCATGAGCTTGGGCACATTTACTATTATCTTATGTACAAGGATCAGCCCTTTTTGTTCCAAAGCGGGGCGAACGATGGCTTCCATGAGGGCCTTGGCGATGCGATCCACCTTTCGCTTACCGATCAGTACCTGAAAACCATAGGACTCCTGAAGTCGATCCCCGCGAAAAAACCGGGTTCCGATCCGGATTATCTTTTCAAAATGGCACTCGACAAAGTGGCATTCCTGCCCTTTGGCTTGCTCGTCGACAAATGGCGCTATCAGGTGTTTTCCGGCAAAACCAAGCCTGCGGAGTACAATCAGGCATGGTGGGCGCTTCGGGAGCACTATCAAGGGGTGAAAGCACCAATCTCGCGGGATGCGGATTCATTTGATCCGGGCGCGAAATACCATGTGGCCTCCTTCACTCCGTACAGTCGCTACTTCATCGCGCACATTTTGCAGTTCCAATTTCATCGCGCTCTTTGCAAAGCGGCAGGGCACACGGGGCCGCTCTCCGAGTGCTCGATCTATGGCAGCAAGGAAGCCGGGGCGAGGCTGATGGCGATGATGAAGCTCGGGGCAAGCAAACCCTGGCAGGAAGCGCTTTTCGAGCTCACGGGCGAGCGAGAAATGGATGCGGGCGCAATCCGCGACTACTTCGCCCCCCTTGAGGCGTGGCTGAAAACGAAAAATGCTGGACAAACCTGCGGGTGGTGACTGATGGTTTCGGCCGGGAGGCCCTCATGAGTCATTTTTTCAAAGCCCTGTCCATTGCCCTGGTTTTTTCCATCGCTCTTCCTGCTTTTGCGGACCCCGCTGACGGTGCCGCAACCGGATGCACCGGCGAATATCGCAAACAAATCCGTCGCACTGAACTTGCCATCGGCCTTGGGCCCGTTGTCGGTGCCGCGGGCCTTGTGGGTTCCGGAATGCTGGCGCTGGGTTGGGAATACGGCGGCTGGACCGCGCTTAAGACCACTCTTGGGCCTACCCTCACTACGGTAGCGGGAGGCGCGATCAATTTCGTTCTTCCTACCGGAATCGCGATTGGCACCCTCACCTATGAGGGCATCATGATCAGCCGCCTGATCCGATTTATCAATGCCCACAACCTGGTGCTTGGGCTCTATCAGACCGGGGAAAACCCCATGCTTGACCGCCTGATGCGCAGGCTGCACAAAAAAGGTTCACCTCTTTCGCGGGAAGAGGTCGCGAGGATCCTGATCGCGGCCGATCAATCGAAAAAGCTCTGCGATCGCTCGATCAGCAGGCGCAAAGTGGCGAGTCTTCGCGACATGGAAAAGATGATCCTCTCAACCACAACCTCGGAAATGGCATCGCCGGGGCCTCTTTACTGAGGCCGCGGTCACGGATGAAACCAGTTCCGAAAGGACGCACTCTTCAGGGCGCCCTCGGCTTTCAACCGCTCCAGCTCTTCTGAATATTGAAAAAAATTGAAGGGCAATCCGGTCTCCGCGTAATGCCGTAATGCGTGGGCTTCGGTCATTTTCTCAAGCTCCCCCATGAGTTCCTCGATCATGAGGCTCATCTCAATCGCCCGCACCCTCATGTAGGTCGGCATTTTTTCTTTCAGGAATCCAAGATTCCGCAGCACCTTCCCGAGCCGAGCTTGAAGGCGATGATTGCGGGAGGGGTGAAACCGTAACCCGTCCATCTCCATCCACCGGTAAATGGCATCCATGATCGCATCTTTTCTCACCGCAGCCCCGATCCTTGAGAAATCCCGCCACTCCGCAATCAGCTGGAAGCGAGGGTCCAGCTCAATGTCCTCGGGCAAAAATGATTCCTCGATCCTGATTCCAAGACGATCCAGAATGTCCCGATTTTTCATCGTGAATTTCGAGGGAAATGCGGGCACCAAAAAGGTCCCGGCCGATGCAAAGGAGTACCCCTGCCTGACCACCTCGGAGCAAAAAATCTCACGATGGTCGTTCATGTCGAATCCGAAATCATAGCGAACCGGCCGCCCCGCATCCTGCGCAGACTTTACCCGCTCGAACATGTAGCGGGCCGCAACCGCCGCACGAATCGGATCCTTTTGGCGGAAGATCACCGTTCGCACCTTTCCGTCCTTCAGCCAATCCCGAAGAGGGAAGATTTTTGATCCGAACTCGATGTGGGCCTCAATGGTGAATTCCTCACGGGTCTCAGGATCAATGTAGACCATTGCCATGTGACTGAACTGAGTGTCCTCATCCGCCATTCTGGCTATGAGGGCGCTCACATTCGCATTACCGCGACTGAGCAGAATGTCCCCGGACTGAAGCCGGACCGGCTCCCGGACATCCTCGTGAACCAAAATCCCCGCGGGAAGAAAACCCGGGCCGTTCGGATTCGCCGGAATCGGCTCCTCACCGTGAAGGGCTCGAATCGATCCGATGAAATCCTCGACCCCCCGCACGTGACGAAACACTTTCCGGATTGCCGGGGCGCACGCGGCAGACAAGGCTCCAGCGGAGTAAAGCTCCTGCATTTCCTCTTTCAAATCGTTACGCACCTCAAAGAGCGCGGAAATCGCCGCCGGCGCTCCCTCACGAATCTCAAAGATCGGAAACTGCAGGGGATCCAGATGACGGACCAAATCCACCACGGCATTCGCGTCTTGCTCACACTTCAGGCTGTCCATGTGAATTCTGGCAGCAGCGTCTTCGATCCGTTCGATCGCAGACAGGAATCCTCCCGCCGCAAAAGCCGTATTGGACGCCAAAACAAGAACTATTCCTAAACGGATACCATTAAGAATGAATTTCATAACGGCGCCGTATTTAGCCCGAAATCATCCGATTGTGGAGTAAAAAGTTTTTCTTTATCCCGATTCGCACCTGGGCTAGGATCGCGGCCATGCTCCGGCTTCTTTCCACATTGAGCCTGTTATTGCTGACCAACTTCGGCCACGCGAACGGATTTTTTGATTCGAGAAACGCTTCTTTTGAAATTTCACCGGGAAAACTTCACAAGGGCGGCTCGCTCACCGCACAAACCCTTGCTTCCGAAGATCCGGGCGTGATCAAGATCCGGTTTGAATACGAGATCCAGAAGAAGAGTCTCGTGCCCGTACCGAGCGCTTACCTGAGTGGCGTCTACGATCAAAGTCTGCCTGCCGGCTTTCTTGAGGAAAACGGCTACCTCGAACTGGAACAAGCCGGCGCGATCGAAACCGACGACGCCACCATCATCCATCAGGGGCGAGTTCCACACCGGAATCTTTCCAATGCTCACTTGATCCAGATTCTCCCGAAGAATGGACGCTCCGAAGTCCACCTGGTTTACCATCCTTCGATTCCAGGCTTCGGTTGGGATGAAATCAAACTCATCCTGCATACCGGAATTCCGCTACTTGGAGATTATTGGATTGAGGGAACGCTGCGCGAACTGGCCTCTTTGGATGGGCAGGGTCGGCCTTCCTCATCCGAATAACCCATCAAAAGCTCTGGCACTTTTTCTGCACATGCCCCGTGTATGAAACGTTATTGCGTAAATTTGGAGTGTTCCGAGCATCAATCAAAGCATCTCGGTAGTACGGTTTCCGGACAGGTATCCAGAAAAGGGTTTTTCTACAGGCAGTGCGACCGTCGCTACATCCAGCGCTTCAAGTGTCTTGTGTGCAAGACCCAATTCTCAAGGGCGACTTTCGATCTCGATTATCGACAACATCGGCGCGAGATCAATGAACGATTATTTGTGTTTCTCGCCTCGGGCGGAACGCAGCGAAGAGCCGCGATTTATTTTGAAACCGACCGAAAGACAATCATGCGTAAATTGAAAATCCTGGGCGCGAGGGCCCGTGCCGATCACCAGGAATGGCTTGAGGAGCGGTTTCAAGACAACCCGGTAGAGCACATGCAGTTTGATGATCTTGAGACATCAGAACACACCAAGTGCAAACCCATAAGTGTTACCCTTGCAGTACGAAACAAGAGCCGGGAAATCCTTGATTTTCAGGTGAAAAGAATGCCAACAAAGGGGCTTCTCTCGAAGATCGCTCGAAGGAAATACGGCATCAGAAAAGACGAACGACCGGAGGGTTGGAATCAGCTTTTCAAAAATCTAAAACCCCTTCTCCATCCTGAAGCACTTTGTGAATCCGATGAGAATCCCCACTACCCCAAA
>JAGWXK010000157.1 GCA_018969905.1 Bdellovibrionales bacterium | reverse complement strand
CCTTGCAGGAGGACTCCCTGATGTTGAGCCAATTGCTGAACTTCAGAGCTTGTTGCAAGTAGCCAGGGTCCACCGGACTTCCTCGAGACGCGAACAATTTCATGCCGCCATCCTGATGGTGAATGAATGCATCGTCAGGATAATGCAAAGAGTGCCGAAAATCGATTGTGGGAACGGCGATAAAGTCCGGATGTTGCCTGACGCCCATGGGACGAATCTCTTCAATAGCGTTCTCCTGGAGGGACTTCTGATTCAAGGGTCGGATCAGATCCTTGAAACTTGAATCCCCCGAAAATGCCCCTTTCACCCGAAATCTGGCTAGAAATGATTCATCGGATTGGTTGATCAAAAACAAGGGAGTCGCGGGGCGGTGGACAATGCAAAACTCAAGGGCAGCAAAGATACTGGACTTTTGATCTTTGACGGATAGATAAATCCCTGCAATGGGGAGAGCAAAATTTCCAATCGCTTCGTATGCGTCAATCAAGCTTGTGAAAAAAAGCGTCATTACCCCCGGAACGGTCTGCGCTTCTTTCTTGATTCGTTCAATCCATGCCTTGTCCGGATGGACAAAAAGAACTGCCCCCATAAGGAAGAGTTTACCGGATGAGAATCCCTTTAACAGATGTGTCGCTGATGACTTTTTTCGGACTCACTTCATTTGACGGAGTTCGGTCATGATGGGTTCGGTTTGGGTTGAATCGATATCGTCGATCCAAATCTCAACCCTGCGATTGAGAAGATACGCAGCCTCCGTATCCCCGGTATCAATGGGTTTTGTTGCTCCAAACCCAAGGGCTGCGACCCGGTCAGCAGGCAATCCGAGTCGCAGCAGCTCATTCGCAACCGATTGTGCGCGGCGCTCGGAGAGGACCTGATTTTGATTGTTTTTGTTGCGGGAATCCGTATGACCTTCCACCCGAATGGATGACCAGGTCTTTTCGTTCCTCAAAAGTACGGGGACAAGGCTTGCCAATGCCTCTTTTGCCTTGGAATTTATTTTTTCACTGCCTATGGGGAAAGACAAAAGCGCCTCTCCCAGATAAATCCGAATCGAGCGATCCTTGACCTCTGCAAAATCAGGCGTCCCTGCGCCTGTTATTTTCCTTGGCTCTGGCGCCGGACGAACCGGGGTGAACCCGAATTGCAAATCCAGAAGAGCGGAAAGCGCGTTCCGATTTTCAATATTCAATGAACTCAGAACCGAGGCCCCGATTCTCCATCTGAAATCCTCACCCCATTGGTATAGGAATTTCGCCCCCGCGCGATACTGCGTGGAAAGCTCCTCTACGGTACCATTCTCATCATAAGAGGCATCCCCCCCGGTCAAAACCTGAACCGCCGGACCCAATTGAAACCCGTCAATTCCAAAAAGGGTCAATTTCATTCGTGGGGAAACTTCACCGACAAAAGATCGGGTGATCACCTTTATTTTATTTAATGGAAAACCCGAATCTGATGTCAGCATGCCATATTGATAACCACCGCCCAGATCCAAGAGCCAGTGATCCCATTCCGGGGAGACAATCAATCTCAGGTTTCCCTCGTTTCCGGTCTTTTGACCTTCTGATGGTCTGGTGGTGGAAACGCCAAGGTATCCTGCTCCAACCCCCAACAGGAGCGATGTCCGATTCAAGGGAGAGGCCTGGCTTGGATCCGCGGCTAGAAGAAAAGCCAGAAGAAACCCAAGAAAGAAGTCGCGGGCTCTCAAGATTCGAAATCCTCGGTTTTTCTTTCACCTTGGATTTGCAATTGAAGGTCATCCAGCCTTAGTGAGCCGGACTGAAAATAGAATCGATCTCCGTAAATCAGTTGGAATGGGGCAAGCTTTTGATTCCGCTTCATCCCCAGATCAAACACGTCTCCTGCCACAAAACAGGCGAGCGGTTGATTTTTGAGAAGGATGTTCAGTGAACGTGGAGAACCCGAAGTTCTTGAAAATCGAAACACTTCCGAATCCGGTCCGATCTCGAATTGAGTCCAAACATCTTTTTTGTCCGGAATCAATTCACCCGTCGTGACCACCCGGTAATCCGGATTCAGTGAATCACATCTCAGGTCAACGAGGAGATTTAGGCGTACGTGTGTCCCACAACCTCCCTGATCATCCGATGATTCAAACACCCGGAACCGAAGCCCTTCGAATGCCTTGACCGAAAGGCCTGCCGAGTGAACGCCGAATCCGATCTGGGCTTGGTTGCCAAGACCGATTCCATAATAGGCTCCGGGGGAATTCGGACCGGGCAGGGTTCGAAGAAGCGCAAATTGATTTTCGGACTCCTCTGTTCCGATTCCAACGAGCGCTCGGTTCACGACGACCGAAAAGGAATGCCTACCCAGGGGATCACCAAAGGGCCTTGATGAATTCCCGCCCGATCCCGGGTCCACCAGAATTGGATTGATGTTCGGATTGACATTAAGCGCGCTTCGCGAAACGTCCTGACCGCACGCATTAAGAAAGGTCAGCGCTCCCCAAAAAAAAGCAAAACTCATCTTTTCCATGAATTTCATTTAGCCCGAGATTTTGACCAAGGGCAAGAACTTGCAACAGGGATAGATTCAAAAAAAGATTCAACTCGTACTTTGTGAATGAATGTTCAAAAGTATAGTTTAACAGTCCACTGCTGTTACTTCTCTAGTCACCAAAACTCCCGAACTCTGCCCCAGCTTAGGTGCGGAAGCTCCGGAATTTGTGGCAATTTTTAAAACGAATGTTTTCCAAAAAATTTGAAGGATGCTGTACTTACCCCCTCCTAGACCGGACAGTTTGATCTGCTCCTAAGTGATAGGAGTCAGCTCTTCAGTTGATGAATGTAGGTTCTTTTATCCGCACCCATGCGGAGATTAACTCACCGAATCTCCGCATGGGCCAATCTAAAAATCCGCAATTATGCGGAGATTATGGGCCTAGTCTAAGTGATTTTTTCGATTAGAGTTTTTTCGGCGCGTGGAAAGATCAAAAACGTTGTTTTCTTCATTACTTAATGGGCTTTGAGTGTTCCGTCCCAGCTAATCGGTGACACATTTCAGGGTCCAATTCCCACATAAACGGTGACGGTGGACGGGGCGGCACCGATCGCTGGGTTCTGAGTCATTCCCAGCT
>JAGWXK010000053.1 GCA_018969905.1 Bdellovibrionales bacterium | reverse complement strand
ATTTTTTGCCAAATCAATACCGATTACTGTAATTTCCATACTTGGACTCCCCTGTTTTTTGTTGAATGATTACAACTTATAACCATTCTGGCTCATTTGAAGCCGTTTAGAAACAGGGCGAGTCCATTCCATTAGTTTGGACCACCATAGCCCGAAAACTTTCCTCAAACCGCACCCAGGTTTCAATCTCGGGGGGGTGGACTCCTTCCGCCTGGAGTGTTTCGCGCAACAAAACCAATCTCCGATCAAAATGTCCCTCATAAATCGGGGGAAGATTGGTGTGGGCTGTGGCAGGACCCCGGCCCTCGAATTTTCGCAGGAGTCCTGCGGCCATCAAAATGAATTCACCCTGTTTTCTTGCGATCTCTGCGATGGGCTTGCCTTCAAAAAAATATCCAATCATCGCATCACCCTTCATCCGGGTATAAAAGCAAAGTAGAATCCGGTGGAGTGCCGACTCGCCGCCTATTGATTCGATCAGGGTCTTCAGTTTGTTTCGATCCGGGGAAAGCTTTTTTTGTTTCATAAAAAAAGCGGAGGTCCTCTGCGGACCTCCGCCTGAAAAATTGGGATTTGGATCCGTTATTTTACATCCAAAAGTTCCACTTCAAAGATCAAAGTGGAGTTGGCAGGAATCGCACCCACCGAGTTTGCGCCGTATGCGAGTTCAGGCGGGATGGTAAGCTTGCGCTTTCCGCCCACCTTCATACCTGCAACGCCCTGGTCCCAACCCTTGATCACCTCGCCTTTTCCAAGCCCGAAGGTGAAAGGGGTATTTCGATCCAACGATGAATCGAACTTGGTTCCGTCCTTGAGGGTTCCAGTATAATGAACAGTCACACTCTTTCCGGCAACGGCCTCTGTGCCTTTTCCGACTACGGTATCCACCATTTCCACTTTTGATTCGGAAGCGGGAGGAGTAACCAGAGCCGAAGTTTCAGGGTTTGCAGCCTGGTTTTGGGAAACGTCAGCCGGCTTCTTCGTGCAAGCAGACGCCACAATCACAAGACCGATTGCGACAGTAAAAATCTTTTTAAAAGATGAGTTCATGAATGATTCCTTTCTTGAGGTTTCCCACATCATATGTCTAGATTTCGGGTTTTTACAAGGGTAGTCTCTGAAATCATGGGATTTTTTGAAGCCATTCTCTATGGATTTGTTCAAGGCGCAACCGAGTATCTTCCGGTTTCAAGCTCCGCGCACCTCTTGCTTTTGCCGCGTTTTCTCGGGAAGAGTGATCCCGGCCTTGCCTTTGATGTCATTTTGCATCTGGGGACTCTCCTTGCCACGGCCGTGTACTTCTTTAGGGATTGGCTTGTGATTTTGATGAACCCCTTGCCCAGCTCAGGGAAGAAAAGGGTCTCACACCTTTCCTGGGTGCATCTGGTTGTGGGCACCCTGCCTGCGGTATTGGCGGGAGTGTTTTTCAATTCCTGGATCAAGGAAAACACACGAGCCATTTCAATACTTTGGTTTACTCTGCCCGCCTTCGGAGTTCTCCTTTGGTGGGTTGACAAACGCTGCCCGAAAGAACGAAAGCTCGGAGAAGCTCGCATCCGGGATGTGTTTTTGGTCGGGTGCATGCAGTGTTTCGCTCTCATCCCCGGTGTTTCCCGTTCCGGAAGCACCATCACGGCCTCTCGGCTCCTTGGCTTCACCCGGGCGGATTCCGCGCGGATCTCGTTTTTGCTTTCGCTCCCGATCACTCTCGGGGCGGTCGTTTATGAGGCAAGGAATTGGGAAGAGGTGGCGGCATCCGTACAAGGAATTGAACCGCTTGTACTGGGGTGTCTGAGCGCTCTTTTGTTTGGAGCGCTTGCGATTCATTTTTTGATTAAATGGGTGAGCAAAAGCGGGTTTGCGGCATTTGCAGTTTACCGCGTGATTCTTGCCGCGCTCATTTTCTTTCTGCTTTGAAAAGGGCCCTGGTCACTTCTTCAGCGGTGTCCACGACGACAAGCCGGTCATAGTCGGATTGGTGTATCATTCCTTCGGGGATCAGGACTTCTCTCATCCATTTCAACATTCCCTCCCAGAAATCGCGATGCACGAGGATCAGGGGGCGATTTTTCATTTTACCTGTCTGAATGAGAGTGATGATCTCAAAAAGCTCATCCAGCGTGCCGACTCCGCCCGGGAGCGCAATGAAGGCCTCGCTATAGCGGCATAGAAGCACTTTCCGCACAAAAAAGTAGCGGCACTTGAGACTCCGGGTAAGGTAGGGGTTCGGACGCTGCTCTTTGGGAATCTCGATATTGATTCCGATCGAGGGAACTCCGGCATCCAGGGCCCCCCGATTCGAGGCCTGCATGATCGCCCCACCGCCGCCTGTGACGATCGCGATTCCGTGTTTGCCAATTTCGCGCGCGACTTCGTAGGCGATTTTGCAATGAGGATGATCATCGGGTGTGCGTGCTGACCCGAAAATCGTTACCGCCCGTTTGGTGTTTCGAAGAAAGTGAAATCCCCGCCAGAATTGGAATGCGATCCGGAAAAACATCGCCACGTCCGCAATGAATCGGGCGCGGTAAGGAGCACTGTAGGAGACGCTCGATCGGGAAAAGTCGCGGGAATTCACTTTTGCTTTTTCGGAATGGGGTTCCCGGAAAGATAGTGAGCCTGAACCTGGGCGCGCTTTGCCTTTACATTCTCCGAACGCTCTTCTTCAAGCAAAATCTCAATGGCTCGAATCTCATCCTCGAGCTCCCAGCGCGATAGTGTGCTCACCGAAACCTCCTCATGGGTTTCCGCGGCCTTCATGCTGTCGAGGACCTTGAGCTTGTGCTTTAAGCCTAAGACCCGTTGAATGAGTTCCAGTTTTTCTTCGCGAGTCATGGGGCTCCCTATGCTTTCAGAAGGCTTCGGATCACATAGTGCAAAATCCCGCCGTTTTTGTAGTATTCGAGTTCGTTTGCAGTATCGATCCGTCCCTGAAGAGTGATTTCTTTTGAGGCCCCGGTGCTGTAGGTGATCCGCGCCTTAAGCTTCTGGCCCGGCTGAACACTTGGAATTCCCTCGATATCGATTTTTTCATCACCCTTGAGTCCGTGGGTTTCCGCACTCTCACCAGGGAGGAATTGCAGGGGCATAACACCCATTCCCACGAGGTTGGAGCGGTGAATTCGCTCAAAGCTCTCCGCAATCACCGCCTTCACGCCCAGCATGAGGGTTCCCTTCGCAGCCCAGTCGCGCGAAGAGCCCGTGCCATATTCCTTTCCGGCAATCACGATGAGGGGAGTGTTTTCCTTCTTGTAGGCTTCCGAAGCATCATAGATGGACATCTCGGTGCCTTCCGGGAATTTTTTGGTAAGGCCTCCCTCGACTCCGTTCATGATCTTGTTCTTGATTCGCACGTTCGCAAAGGTTCCGCGGACCATGATCTCGTGGTTTCCGCGACGGGAACCGTACGAATTGAAGTCTTTGGTTTCGACTCCAAGACTGTTCAGGAGTTTTGCGGCGGGAGAGTTTTTGGAAATCGATCCCGCGGGCGAAATGTGATCGGTTGTGATGGAGTCGCCAAAAAGCCCAAGAATCCGAGCGCCTTTGATGTCAGCGAGCGGTTTTGGGGTGGGCGCCATCTCTGCCAAAAATGAGGGTTCCTTGATGTAGGTCGATGCCGGATTGAACGCATAAAGTTCGCCACTTGGAGCCTTCACTTTTGCCCAGTACTCATCCCCGGTGAATACATCCGCATAGCTCTTTTTGAACTGATTCGCTGTCACATGGCGCGACACCATGTTTTCCACCTGTTCCGAGGTTGGCCAGATGTCCTTCAGGTACACCGGGGCACCATTCTTACCGGTGCCGAGGGGCTCGTCCGCAAGATTCACATTCATGGATCCGGCGATCGCGTAGGCGATGACCAGTGCCGGCGAGGCAAGATAATTTGCTCTGACTTGCGGGTTGATTCGTCCTTCGAAGTTCCGGTTTCCGGAAAGAACGGAAGCTACGACGAGTTTGCCATCGGTTACGCCTTTGGATACCGCATCGATGAGTGGGCCCGCATTTCCGATGCAAGTCGTACAGCCGTAGCCCACGACGTTGAACTTAAGGGCTTCCATATGAGTCAAAAGCCCTGCTTCCTGCAGGTAATCGCTCACCACTTTTGAACCCGGTCCCATCGAAGTTTTTACCCATGGTTTTACCATCAGGCCCTTTTCAACCGCGTTCTTTGCAAGAAGTCCTGCCGTGATCAGACCGGAGGGGTTTGAGGTATTGGTGCACGAGGTGATCGCTGCAATGGTTACGGCTCCATGCTCGATCATGTGGTCCACACCCTCGAGAGTCACTTTTGCGCGATTCTCGGGCTTTGCTTCCGGGTCCTTCATCTGCGAAAGAAGGGTGGGAAGATTCTTCGCAAAATCGGACTTCACATTTTTCAGGGTCACCCGGTCCTGCGGGCGCGAGGGGCCGGCAAGAGAAGGTTCGATGCTGGCAAGGTCGAGCTCAAGAGTGTCCGAGAACACAGGGGTGGCAGAAGGATCAAACCACATGCCTTGTTCGCGATAGTAAGCGGTGACAAGCGGTGCGAGGTTCGCACGGCCCGTGAGTTTCAAATAATCGATTGTTTTGTCGTCGATCGGGAAAATTCCGATCGTGGCCCCGTATTCCGGGGCCATGTTCGCAATTGTTGCGCGGTCTGCAAGCGAAAGATGAGCAACGCCTTCGCCAAAGAACTCCACGAACTTTCCAACGACGCCCTTTTTCCGAAGAATCTGGGTGACGGTAAGTACCAGGTCGGTTGCGGTGATGCCTTCCTTCAGTTTGCCGATAAGTTTCATCCCCACCACTTGCGGGATCAGCATGGAGATGGGTTGGCCGAGCATCGCAGCTTCCGCTTCGATTCCGCCCACACCCCAGCCCACAACGCCAAGGCCGTTGATCATGGTGGTGTGGGAATCGGTTCCAACGCAGGAATCCGGGTAAACCGTGGTCGTGCCGTCGCTTGCGGTTGCGGTCATTGCAACGGGCGCAAGGTATTCAAGGTTTACTTGATGGATGATGCCTGTTTCCGGCGGAACCACACGGAAATTCCGAAGCGCATTCTGTCCCCACTTCAGGAACTCGTAGCGCTCCATGTTCCGCTGGTACTCGATTTCGCGGTTCTTGTGAAACGCATCCTTGGTTCCAAAAAAATCGACTTGAACCGAGTGATCGATCACAAGGTCGGCCGGAGTGAGGGGGTTGATCTTGTCGGGATTGCCGCCAAGGCGTTTCATGGTCGAGCGCATGGCTGCCAGATCACAAACCGCCGCAACTCCGGTCAGGTCCTGAAGAACGGTTCTCGCCGGGGTAAATTGAATCTCCTGATCGGGCTCGGCTTTCGGATCCCAATTCGCAAGTTTCAGAATGTCGCTTTTTTTGACCGCAAGCTCATCCTCAAGCCGAAGAAGGTTTTCGATCAGAACCTTCATGGAGAAGGGGTATTTTGAAATATCCTTTCCGGATTTTTTCGCAAATTCCTTCAGTGAAAAGTAGCGATAGGATTTCCCTTCGGACGAAAGGGTGGAGAGGGTGCCGAAACTATTGGGATGAGTTGGATTCATGACTCGGGATTTTACCTTTTAGGGGTCAAACTGTCACTCTGAAACCACTAACCCGACCGATTTGAGCGTGTTTAAACCCGGTGATGGAAGTTCAGTTTGCATCCGGAGCCGTTTTTCCCCTAGACTGACTGTACTATGGAAAAAATCTGGCTCAAAAGTTACCAACCCGGCGTTTCGAGTGTCATTGATCCTTCCCGATACACCTCCCTTGTGGATCTTCTCGAATCCACCTTTCAGACCTTTGCCATGAGGCCTGCATTCCACAATATGGGACGCACTCTCAGTTATGCGGAGATTGATCGGCTGAGTTACCAGTTCGCCTGCTACCTTCAGAATGATCTCAAGCTCTCGCGCGGAGACCGGGTGGCGATCATGATGCCGAATCTCCTCCAGTACCCTGTCGCGCTTTTCGGCCTGCTTCGGGCCGGAATGGTTGCGGTGAATTGCAATCCTCTTTACACACCCCGCGAACTTGAACATCAGTTGAAGGATTCCGGAGCCAAGGTGATCGTGATTCTCGCAAACTTCGCAAACACCCTTGAAAAAGTCATCGCGAACACCCCGGTGAAACATGTCGTGATCACTGAGATCGGGGACATGCTTCCCTTTCCGAAGCGTCAGATTGTGAATGCTCTCGTGAAGTATGTGAAAAAAATGGTTCCCGCGTACTCGATTCCAAAAGCGGTATCGTTTCAATCGGCTCTTGCTTTGGGTGCAACCACCTCGCTCAGTAAGCCCGTAATCAAGAGTGAGGACCTTGCTTTTTTGCAGTACACGGGCGGAACCACCGGGGTTTCAAAGGGCGCGATGCTCACCCATGGAAACATCCTGGCAAACTTTCTTCAGGCCAAGACGTGGATTCAGTTTTTGATCAAGGAAGGCGAAGAAATTATCATAACGCCGCTGCCGCTTTACCACATCTTTTCATTGACTGCGAACTGCATGATCTTTTGCTCGGTGGGAGCCTTGAACGTACTCATCACGAATCCTCGCGATATGCCCGGATTTGTAAATGAACTCAAAAAATGGAAATTCTCGGCCATTACCGGTGTGAATACGCTATTTAACGGGCTCCTCAACACTCCCGGGTTCAGCGAGGTTGATTTTTCGAGCCTGAAGGTAGCACTCGGAGGCGGGATGGCAGTGCAACGTGCGGTCGCGGAAAAATGGAAGGCAGTGACCGGAGTGCCGCTCATCGAAGCCTACGGACTCACCGAAACGTCGCCCGCAGCCTGCATCAATCCCATGAACATACGCGAGTACAATGGATTCATCGGTTTGCCTCTGCCCTCTACCGAGATCACCATTCTGGATGATGCCGGCGCGTCTGTGGACCTTGGTTTGGTGGGGGAGATTTCCATTCGCGGTCCCCAGGTGATGAAAGGCTATTGGAACCGTCCGGATGAGACTGCCAAGGTCATGACCAATGACGGCTTCTTTCGAACCGGTGATCTTGGCTACATGAATGAGGACGGGTACATCAAGATCGTCGATCGAAAGAAAGACATGATCCTGGTTTCCGGGTTCAATGTCTACCCGAACGAGGTGGAGGATGTGATCGTCACCCATCCCAAGGTATTGGAAGCTGCGGCAATCGGAGTTCCGGATGACAAGTCGGGAGAGGCCGTCAAGGTGTTCATCGTGAAAAAGGATCCGACTCTTACCGAAGATGAAGTGAAGTCTTTTGCAAAGCAGGGGCTCACCGGCTACAAGCTTCCGAAATACGTGGAATTCCGCACAGAACTTCCGAAAAGCAATGTCGGCAAGATTCTCCGCAAGGATCTTCGTGACCAGGACCTGAAAAAAGGGCAGGCAAGTCATCCCTGATGAAGCGAAGACATTTGGGTGCCCTTTTCGTTTTCATTTTTGGTGTTTCGTGTGGAATTGCGCGAAAGACACCCGAACTCGACCCGATCGATCCGAAAGTTCGTGAGGTCCCGCTCGAGTCCGAGGCCAAGGTGTCGGCCACCGGGCGAAAATGGATCGTATCGACCCAAGGGGACGCCACCACCCAGATCGCGGCAAAAATCCTAAAAGAAGGCGGGAACCTCATGGATGCTGCGGTTGCGGCGTCCTTTGCGATCAGTGTCGAGCGGCCCCATTCCACTGGAATCGGAGGCGGTGGTTTTTTGTTGTTTCATGAGGCCAAAACTCGAAAAACATTTGCATTTGATTTCCGGGAGCGCGCCCCTCGCCGGGCCCGAAGCGACATGTTTCTGAACGAGAAGGGTGAGGTGATCCCGGATCTCTCCGTGACGGGCGCAAAGAGCATTGCCGTACCCGGACTTGTCCGGGGTTTGAAAACAGTTCATTCGCGTTTTGGAAAGCTTCCCTGGGGAAAGGTCGTGGAGCCTGCCGCACGACTTGCGGAACGGGGCTTTTTTGTTTACCCGGCGCTTTCGATTGCCCTTCGTGAGGAGAGAGCGGATTTGGAAAAATTTCCCGCCGCAAAAAAGATCTTTCTTCACGAAGACGGCAGCCCTCTTCAGGAGGGCGAGCGCCTGATCCAGAGGGATCTTGCGGCAACCCTTCGAAGAATTGCCAAAAATCCCGAGGATTTTTACATAGGTGCGGTTGGAAAGAAGATCGTCGATGCGATCCGCTCGGAGCAGGGGATTTTGGACGAGTTGGACCTTGCCACCTACTCCACAAAAGAACGCTCCCCCCTTTCGCATCGCTGGAAGGGGTATCAGGTTGTATCGATGCCGCCCCCCAGTTCCGGCGGAATTCATGTGATTCAGATCCTGAAGATGCTTGAAAATGATCCTCTTCCCGAATGGGGTTACCAGAGCATTGAAGCCGAACACCGGATCGCGACTGCCATGCAGTTCGCATTTGCGGATCGCGCGAAGTTCCTTGCGGATCCTGATTTTGTAAAGGTACCGGTCCATTCCCTGTTATCCGAGGGATATCTTGAGGGCCGGCGTCAGCAGTTTGATCCAGAGAGGGCCTTGAGGCAAAAGGATGTTTCTGCCGGTCTGATTGATGCGGAAAAAGACCATTTTGAGACCACCCACATGAGTCTCATGGATCGCGAGGGAAATGCGATTGTCACGACACAGACCATCAATAGTTGGTTTGGCTCGAAGATGGTGGCAGAGGGCACCGGCGTGGTTCTCAACAATGAGATGGATGACTTTTCGGCGAAGGTGGGCGCATCAAACCTCTTTGGTGCGACTGCAGTGAGTGATGCGAATCGCATCGAGGCCGGAAAAACTCCGCTCTCAAGCATGTCCCCGACCCTGATTTTCAAGGATGGAAAGCCGGTACTGGCCTTGGGGGCTCCGGGTGGGACCCGCATTATCACTTCTGTAGCCCAAACCATTCTCAATTATCTGGTCTTCGGCAAGAGCCTCTACGAGTCCGTGGCCGCGTTCCGCCTCCATCAACAGTGGAGCCCGGATGAGCTAAAAATCGAGAATCTCGAAGTGCCGGCGGAAACCTTGAGAGGACTTTCACGGATGGGATGGAAGATCAAACGCACCCCGAACGAAAGCAACGTCATGGCGGTGGCCCGGGAGGGTGACGTACTTCGCGGTGTTTCCGATCCAAGGGATGCGGGCACGAGTGCTGGTGGGTTTTAGTACTCCACTCCGTTCTGCTCCAGAAAATAGAGCAGTGTCGACTCAAGAGAAAAGTTTCCTGCTGGATCCTTCATCCCCTCAAGTGCGCAGCACAGGTACTCTTGTCTGCGGTGAAGAGGAATGTCACGGCAATTTTTCTTTGCCCAGCGCAAAAAGGCATCATGAGCCTTGAGCCAATCCTGCAGGGAATGCGGAGATTGGTCCACTGCCCGTATGAACCCCTGACACCATCCAGGGCTCTCAGAGGAAAACTCGCAGCGAAGAATCTGCTCATTCTCGAGTCCGGAAATCGCATCCAGAATGGTTTCCAGCATCATGGAGCATTGGGAGCCAAAAGCTCACGGGCCTTTGACTCACTGATTCCTTTTCTTTCTGCATAGGAGTGGAGTTGTTCCTCATTGATCGGTCCCACATTGAAGTACCGGGCTTCTGGATGGAAGAACATGAGTCCGGAAACAGAAGACGCAGGTAACATTGCAAAACTTGAGGTCAGCGATACGCTCACATTTTCCTGTGCTTGAAGAAGCTCAAAGAGTTTGGTTTTTTCACTGTGGTCGGGACAGGCGGGATAACCGAGAGCGGGTCTGATGCCCTGATACTTTTCCTCAATCAGATCCTGGCAGGTAAGGTTTTCCACCACCCCCATTTCTTTTCGAGCTTTCGCGTGCAACCACTCTGCAGTGGCCTCTGCGAACCGGTCTCCCAGAGCCTTGACCAGAATCGAACTGTAATCATCATGCTCTTTCTCAAAGCGGGAGGCGAAGTCTTCGACACTTCCGCCTGCCGTAACGCAGAAAGCGCCCAGGACATCGCTCTTTCCTGAATCCTGTGGGGCGATGAAATCGGGGAGGGAGTAGTAGGTTTGTTCTCCGACTTTTTCCTTTTGCTGGCGCAAAAAATGGAATCGTTTTTTCTTACCATCCGGAGATTCAAGCTCGATGTCCTCGCCATTCATCGAATTGGCCTTGAAATATCCATAAACAGCCCGCAATTTGAAATGATCATTCTCGATGATGGTGCGAAGCAGATCCTGGGCATCCTCAAATAGCTTTTTTGCCTGCTCCCCGTGCCGCGGATGCTCAAGAATGGCGGGATACTTGCCCTTTAACTCCCAGCTCCAGAAGAACGGGGACCAGTCAATGTATTCTGATACTTCCCGGAGCGAGATGGAGTCGAGGATCCTGACTCCGAAGAAAGGGGGCTTTTGAATGTTCTCAAAACCGGATTTTGGCTGAAAGCGGAGCGCGCGGGACTCCTTCAAGGTGAGGAACTTTGCGGTTGTTTTCCCTCTTTCAAAGCTCTCCCGCAGGGCCTGTTGGGTGGACTTCAAATCCCGAACAAATGCCTCTCGCAAGGTGGGGCTCTTTAGTTTGGTGCAAACTTCAACCACAAGAGATGCATCTCCCACTTGTACCAGCGGATGAGGATAATGACCCGCGATTTTGATCGCAGTGTGCGCAGGTGAGGTAGTTGCCCCACCAATCAGAAGAGGAACCCCAAAGCCTTGACGGCTCATTTCCTTGGCAATCGAGATCATCTCGTCAAGCGATGGCGTGATGAGGCCGCTGAGTCCCACAAAGTCGGCATTCTCGGATCGTGCGGTATCAAGGATTTGCTCGCACGGGACCATCACGCCAAGGTCGATGACCCGATATCCGTTGCAGGACAACACCACGGAGACGATGTTCTTCCCGATGTCATGAACATCCCCCTTCACGGTCGCAATCACAAAGGTCCCTTGGGTTTGCAGCGCTCCTGCAGCGCTTTTTTCCGCATCCATGTAGGGGGTAAGGTAGGCCACAGCCTTCTTCATCGAGCGGGCACTTTTTACAACCTGAGGAAGGAACATCTTTCCTGCGCCGAAAAGCTCACCCACGACCTTCATTCCATCCATCAGAGGGCCTTCGATCACATGGAGTGGCTTTTCGTATTTGATCCGGGCTTCTTCGGTATCGGCTTCAATATGGTCCGTGATGCCATGTACAAGCGCATGCTCGATCCTTTTTTCAAGCGAAAGGGCGCGCCATGCGTTTTTCTGGTTCATGGCATCTGTTTTTGCTCCGGGAGTTGAGCTTTCCTTCAGGCTTCTTGCCGCCTCTGTCAGAATCTCGGCTGCATCCGGTCTTCGATTCAAGATCACGTCTGTCACCATTTCCCGAAGTGCGGGCTCAATGTCATCGTAAACAGTGATCATTCCGGCGTTTACGATTCCCATGTCGAGTCCTGCGCGAATTGCGTGGTACAAGAACACGCTGTGCATTGCCTCGCGAACGGTATTGTTGCCGCGGAAGGAGAAGGATACATTTGAGATTCCCCCGCTGGTCCTTGCGCCAGGACAGCGTTTCTTGATTTCGGCCACTGCACGGATGAAATCAATTCCGTAGGCGTTGTGTTCCTCCATTCCGGTGGCAACCGTCAAAACGTTTGCATCAAAGATGATGTCGGATGGCCTGAAACCGCAGATTTCCGTAAGGATCTTGAAGGATCGCTCGCAAATCCTGACTTTGTCCTCAAAAGTTGCGGCCTGCCCGTTTTCGTCAAAGGCCATCACCACAACTGCTGCACCGTATCTTTGGATTCGGTTCCCGGCTTGAATGAAAGCCGTTTCACCCTCTTTGAGGGAGATGGAATTCACAATTCCCTTGCCTTGGAGGCACTTGAGTCCGGCTTCCAGAATCGACCATTTTGAGCTGTCGATCATGAAGGGGATTCTGGATATGTCCGGGTCCGAAGCCAGCAAGTTTAAAAACCTCGTCATGGAGGCTTCGCCATCGATCAAGGCTTCATCAAAACAAATATCAATGATATTCGCGCCATTCTCGACCTGTTGTTTCGCAATCCGGAGGGCCTCATCAAATTGATCGCGTTTGATCAGATCCGCGAACTTCGGTGAGCCCATGACGTTCGTGCGTTCTCCGATGATGAGAAAGGAGTTTTCTGACCGCCGATGATAGAGCGGCTCAAGGCCGCTTAAAGAGAGAATCTCGTCTGGTGGCAGTTCGGGGATCGGCCTGGGCCTTTGTCCGCGCACAGATCCGGCAATCGCGGCGATATGGGCGGGAGTCGTTCCGCAGCAGCCACCGACCACATTCAAAAGGCCTTCTTCCGCAAAAGATCGAAGAGTGGAGGAAAGCATCTCGGGGGTTTCGTCATAGCCGGTAGGCGCCAAAGGATTGGGAAGACCTGCGTTCGGGTAGCAGCTCACCGCACAGTCCGCGACCTTGGAGAGCGCGAGAAGGTAGGGACGCATGTCTTTTGCGCCAAGGGCGCAATTCAATCCGACTGAAAGAGGCTTTGCGTGGGCAACCGAAGCCCAAAAGGCTTCGATCGTCTGTCCCGAAAGGGTCCGGCCGGATTGATCGGTGATGGTTGCCGAGAGCATGAGTGGAGTTCGTTTGTTTGGATTGGCTTCATTGAACTCGTTGTAGGCAAAAATCGCAGCTTTCAGGTTCAAGGTGTCGAAGGTGGTTTCAAACAAAAGCACATCCGAACCTCCGGCAATCAGACCCTCAATCTGCTGACGATAAGCATCCCGGAGTTCATCGAAGGTTACCGCGCGGTATTCCGGGCGATTCACATCAGGCGAGAGCGAGGCTGTCTTGTTGGTGGGGCCTACTGCGCCCGCGACAAAGCATTCCCGCGTTTCGCCCCGAAGTCGCGCCTCCGCCATGACCTGCAGGCATGCCTCTTTTGCCAGACGAGCAGCCTTTTCATTGATCTCAAATACGATGTCCTCAAGGCCGTAATCCTTTTGGGCAATCGTAGTTCCATTGAAAGTATTGGTTTCAATGAGGTCTGCGCCATTTCGAAGGTATTGAAGATGAATCTCTTTGATGATTTCAGGCCTGGTCAGCACAAGGAGATCGTTGTTGCCTTTAAGGTCTTTTGGAAAATCCTTGAATCTCTCTCCCCGGTAATCTTCCTCTTTGAGGCGATATTGCTGAATCATGGAGCCCATGGCTCCGTCCAGCACGAGGATCTTTTCTTTCATCAATTCTTCTATTCGAGACATTTTAACACCTCGAGTGCGATTTCAACGCGCCCCAGGGGGGCGCTGATGGCAAAGCCTTCGCAGTGATCCTTGAGATCGCTCATGATCCGCATCGCAATTTCAATTCCGGTTTTTTGGGCGGATTCCGGATCGTCCTGGGTTTTCGCCATTTTTTCAAGGGCCCAGGCGGGAACGTGAACTCCCGGCACCTCGTGTGCCATGAACTCCGCATTGCGATAGCTTACAAAAGGCCAGATCCCGATCACATGCGGGCGATAATCCTTGCCAAGGGAGTCTTTCCAGCGAAGAAAGGTTTCGGCCTCATAGATGGGCTGGGTCACGGCAAAGTCGGCTCCGGACTCAACCTTATAGCGCCAGCGCTCGCGCTCAAGCTCAAGATTGATGGCCGTGGGATTGGAGGCGACTCCGATTGCAAAGTCAGTTTTGGACCCGATCGAATCCCCCTGCGGAGAAAGACCCTGGTTCAGCCGATCTACAAGGTAGGTAAGCCCGATTGAGTCGATGTCGTACACTGGAGTGGCATCTTTGCTGTTGCCAAGCTTTGGTGGATCACCGGTGACCAGAAGAAGGTCATGGACCTGATTGATCGATGCTCCAAGAAGGTCGGACTGAAGTGCAATCAAATTGCGATCACGGGTTGTGAAGTGTGGGATAATGGTGATTCCAAGGGAAGGCTCGGAATTGATGTGAGCTGCGAGGTGCAGGGAGCTTACCCTTGTTGCCGCCCGCGCGCCATCAGGAACATTCACGAAGTCAACTTTTCGGTTCCGAATTTTTTGAAGCGAGGCTTTGAACTTTTCAAGATCCGTACCCCGGGGGGCGGTGAGCTCGATTGAAATGACTTTTTGACGGGACTCCAGTTTTTTTGAAATTCGCGAACGGGATCGTTCGCCCAATGACCTTCGGCCTGAATGGATCCGGTCGAGGATTTCAATCTCACCGGATTCGATTCGAATCGTGTTAGAAGGGGGGGGGGCCGGAGCCTTGGCCTCCATCATCCGGACCGCTTGAGCGATCCCCTTGATGTGGATCGGGCCGGTACCGCAACAGCCACCGATTCCAAAGGCGCCCGCTTCAATGAAGCGTTTGGCGTATTTTGCCATATAATCGGGTGAACTCATGTAGAAATATCGGCCGTTGATGCTCCTTGGGATCCCAGCATTGGGTTGAATCACGATGGGAAGGGATGTCAAGGGCTTAAGGATCTTCAAGGATTGAAGAAGATCCTGAGGCCCTTCTGAGCAGTTGATCCCGAGAGCCTGCACATCATTCCGGCCTCCGATTTTTTCCGCAAAGCTTCTGATGAAAAGTCCTTCGGAACTCATGGTTGTGATCGAAGCCAGAATCGGTGTTTCCGGATCGACCCTGCGGATCCCGTCAATCGCACAGGCGAGTTCATCGAGGTTCGAAAAGGTTTCAAGGATGTAAAGATGAAACACCGGAAGCTCGCGCGCGTAGCGAGCAAGAGTTTCGTATTCGGTTCTCACCTCCTCAAGAGAGGTGGGGCCAAGTGGTTCAATAAGCACCCCCATGGGGCCGAATGAAAGACCGATTCGAGCATCCGAGCGGGGTTCCCCGATCTTTTGATGATTTAAGGCCTGCGCCGCATTTCGAATGGCTGCATGGAGAAGTTCCCGCTGTTTTCCCTTCAGGTCGTACTTTTCCAGCTGAGGAGAGGGAATCGAAAAACTGTTCGTGGTGATGACCCTGGCCCCGGCCTCAAGGTAGCTTTCATGAACTCCCGTCACATCTTTCGGGTTTGAAAGGTTGAGTTCCTCATACAGGCGATTGATATAGAATCCCCGCTCATAAAGCTCGGTTGCTACCCCGCCATCAAAAACGGCATAGGGGCTGGCGAATAGATTTTCGAGGCTTTGCATGGCGGAAGATTATCCCAAAAAGAGTAATTTTTCATTGAAAATCAAGGACTCACACGGCGATAATCAGGGGTATGGACACTACAAGCCGGAAAAAGCGCACACTCCTCATCAACCCGAAGTTTCAATGGACCCTGATCGGATATGGTGCGGCGGGCGCCACCACCATACTGATCACGATTTATCTTCTGATTACCTATGGGTTTCAGAGATTCATGGAGCTCGGGGTCTCGCTCGGAATGCCGCCGGAGGAGAATGTGTATTTCCAGTTCATCAAGATGCAGCAGGAAAGCTTCAACCAGATCATTCTTGCAATTGCACTCATTGTAGGGCTTGTTCTGATCATTGGTGGCTTGATCGTTTCGCACAAGATTGCCGGTCCGATCTACAGGATGCAAAAAGAGTTCTTCCGGATGCGAGAGCTTCCTCCAAACGAGCTTTTTGAGATCAAATTCCGCAAGGGCGATTTTTTCCCCGAGTTGGCAGAGTCATTCAATTATCTGGTCCGCTCCTGGCGGGAAAAGAAGTAATTCATGACTAAACCCGGATTTCCGATTCCTGAGGGTGTCACCGAAGTCGAGGACGAGTACCAACTCGACCTTGTGCACTTTGAATTGAAGAATTTGAAACCAAAAGGAAGTGTTCTTTTCGCTGGAGAAAACAAGGAAATCGGTTTTCAGTTTTTCGCGGGCGATCATCGTGCTGACGGCATCATTGCGCGACTAAGCAATGCCCAATCCCCCCAGGCCCGGCGCATTTTTGATTACCTTGAGAAGTATACAAAGATCGATGCCTTGGTCTCGCTCACGCTTTTGCAATTCAAAGTCATGTTTCTTGCTTCCAGGGTTTCCGTGGTTTACCAAAACGGACAGAGGCACCTTAAGCTGCTTTTTCCAACAAGGATCTTAAAGACCCATCGAAGAAAATACATCCGGATTCCATTCAACGACAGATTTCCCGCCGAGCTCAAATTTCAGACTGAAAAAGGAACTTGGGTGCGGAAACTCAAGGATCTCAGCCGTGAAGGCATGAAGATCCAGCTTGAGCCGGGCGATGTTTCGGTCATCGTTCCGGGATTTCGGATGAAGCAGGCGGTTTTGAAGGTTTTGAATCGGGAAATGCCGGTGGGGCTCAATGTGATGGCCGTTCATGACAGTGAGTCGGCGGGGATTAAAATCGTTGCAATTTCCGAAGAGGACAAACTTTGGATTCGCGATTGCATCCGGATTCTGATGGGGCAGATTCTCGGCCTTGATCCCAAGCGGTTTGATGATCGCATCGAAAAGGACGACTCCGGTCAGGAGAATTGATTTTTCACTGGTCAATCTGGATGCCTTTCGGGTATTCAAAGTGAATTCCGAATAATTTCAAAGGAGATCTTCATGATTAAACAATTGATCGTTTTGTCCGTGTTCGTTGCGGGAGTTTCGTTTGCAAACACACCTAAAATTGAAGGCGGAAAATACAGCCTCGATGCGGCTCACAGCAAGGTGGGCTTCGATGTGAGCCATCTGGTGATTGCGTCTGTCGAGGGGCGCTTCAATGGCGTTACTGGCGAGATTGAAATGGGCAAAAAACTGGAAGACACCAAAATTTTGGCAAAGGTGGACATCAATTCCGTCAACACCGGAAATGGCGATCGTGACAAGCATCTGCTGGGGCCTGATTTTTTTGATGCTGAGAAATTCCCGGAAATGACCTTCGTATCGAAGTCTGTTTCCGGTAAGGCGGATGCACTGAAAATCAAAGGCGACCTCACCATGCATGGCGTGACGAAGACTGTGACCCTGGACGGGAAGTATGCTGGAGTGGCCAATGATCCATTCGGAAACACCAAGATCGCGTTTCAAGCAAAAGGGAAGATCAATCGCAAGGATTTCGGACTTACCTGGAGCAAAATGGTTGAAGCAGGCCCTGTTGTCGGGGATGAGGTAATGATTGAGCTTAAAGTCGAGGCTGGAAAGCCGATTGCAAAGGCTTCAAATTAAGCAAAGTTGAGGCGTAAGCCTGAATGGGCGGCATTCCCCAAGGGGTGCCGCCTTTTCATTTGATTCCGCTTCTTGCGACTTCCTGGTAGAGGGATTTTACTTCATGTTCACTCCCGTACTTCTCAAGAGAGAGGTAAAGAGTGACGAGATAAATCCCGAAGATCATGAATTCGCTTGAGAGCCTGACTTTTTTGCGAAGCAGGAACTCAAAAATTTTCAGGAAATTCTCCTGGAACTGACGCAAACTGAATCGCATCGGATGGTCAAGATTGCTACCGAAATGAGCACGGAAAATCGTCTTGATTCCAAGTTGATCGGCAGCTTCCCAGTTCCGATCGAGTAATCCCGTTGCAATGAGTCCGGCTTCAAATTTTGAATCATCCGCAGAATAGAATCCATCATACAGGGTTAGGATTCCAGCGCGAAATGGATCAGAAAACCGATACCAAAACCCGCTCGGCGAATAGAGGAGCTTTCCTGTATCCCAATGCAGTTTTGAATCCCGTAGATCCACGAAGATTCCTTCCGGACAAAAAAGCTGGGCAAAATAAAATCGCAAAAGCGCATCTCCTTTTGCTTTTGCATCAGCAGTTGGTTCTTTTGGAACAGAGCGCGTGGAATGGGTGATGAAAGCGCCTATCCTGCGCTCCTGCGCTTCTTTCAGCTGATCGACGCCGCTCCCCATGAAAATCCTGCGTGTGATTACCGGCAAATCCCGTTTCACAGAATTCCAATCCGTGATTTCGAGAGCGAGCTCAGGAACATGCTTGACCAGTTCTTTCACGACACCAGGTAGAATTTCCAGTAAGCTTGCCATACTTGTCCCCAGAGAGAAGGGTATCACGGAGGTTTGTTCATGAAGAAAAAAATCTTACTGACTGGAGCTACGGGTTACGTTGGTGGGTTGCTTTTGGAGCGTTTGATCTCGGCGGGGCATGAGATTCATGTGCTCGCAAGATCGCCCGAAAAAGTCGTGAACCGTCCCGGAGTGGAGATTTTCAAGGGTGACATCCGCGACCACGATTCGATCGCGTCTGCCATGAAAGATTGCCAGATTGCGTACTATCTGGTTCATGGGTTGAATACTCATTTCGCGTTTGAGTACGAGGAGTCCCGGTCTGCTCAAACCTTCACCGCGGCTGCCAACGAGGCAAAGCTCGAAAAAATCATTTATCTGGGCGGTCTTGGCGAGGAGGGGGGGCTTTCCCCTCATCTCCGAAGTCGGCAGCTCACGGGAAAAATTCTTGCACTCGGGAAAACACCGGTTACGGAGTTCAGGGCATCCGTTGTTCTCGGGCGGGGATCCACTTCCTACGAAATGATGAGGCTCCTGGCACAAAGGCTGCCATTTTTTATTGACCCTTCAAATCTTCGGGCGCTCTGTCAGCCTCTTGCGGAGCAGGATTTGATCAGCTATTTGATGCTTGAGCTTGGCAGAGCTTCCGGCATTTCGCAGGTGTTTGAACTGGGCGGGAAGGATCGCTGCACCTATTCAGGACTTTTGGTTCGTCTTGCGCAACATTCTGGAATCAAGAGGCAGGTGATCCCCGCGATGGAGATTGATCTTCGGCTTCTTGCTGAAGTATTTGAGCTCATTTGTCCGGAGTATGCTCGAGTAGGGCGACACTTGATGGAAAGTCTTACGTATCCGACCGTTCAAAATGAAAAGGCCACCACTCAGCAGGCATTCCCCGAAGTGAAGCCCATTGGGATTGAGGAAGCTCTGGATCGAATCGGGCAGTTTCATGCTGATCCGCGGGAGCTCTTGACCAAGGACCATTTGCTAAAGATTTTTCGGGGGTTGAGGGGGAGGTTCCCGAGGTGGCCTTTTACTAACTGGCCTCGATCGCTGTTGTTGGATGACCAAAAGAAGTGAGCCTGCGGTTATGGAAAGCCACATAGATCGAAAGGTGATCGATCAGGCCTTGAATGGTTTTGGTGGTGCACCAGG
>JAGWXK010000156.1 GCA_018969905.1 Bdellovibrionales bacterium | reverse complement strand
CTTTATTCCATGTACTGGCCATCGACTTGAACTGCGATGGTGGCAGAAACAATGTGGTTCGGCTGCACAGCCTTCATGCCCACGTTGGTGATCCACTGATAGCCGTTCCAGTATGGAGTGCAATTGGTTCCGTATTGCATCGGGCTCGTGCCCCGGCAGTTATCATATACGGGATTGCTTACCACGATGGAGTATGCCGCGCTGGAGCTGGTGGTGATATTTGAGAAGTCCAGAATCTGTGAACTGGGAGCGTTCGCGCAGGCAGAGCCTGGATCTTGTGCCACATTTGCAACCCGGAGAGCCATGGTTTGACGAGTGACTCCTCCAATGGTTACGGAGAGCTGCAAGCATCCGTAAGGGAATACCCAGTTTCCGTAAGGGTTGTCGGGATCCAAGGATGAAAGATTGGGAGCGGGCAAGGGCGTTACCTTCACCCGAAGAAGTCGTGAAGTGATCGCGCTAAACGTCTGGCTGGTAGGAAGGGCTACTGGGGTGTAGTTGGTTCCCGGATAGGGAGGAACCGTGCCGGGACCTGTAATTCGCAAAAGATAGTCTGGAGCAAGAGGGTCATTGTAGATGTTTCCGCCGGTGGTTCCACCCGTGGTGGAAGTGCTTCCGCCACCGCCAGTGGTGCCACCGCCGCCCAGTCCGGAAGTGGTGAAATCGCGGGTGGAAGAAGATCCACAAGCAACCATGAGCATCGAGGCCAATATACAAATAAACCCATTCACTTTTTTCATAAACATTCCCTTTTCTCTCTCATGGAGAGGTAAAGCACAGGGTGTGCCAAGGGGCTGAATTCCGGTAAATGCAGGGTTTTTTTGATTTTACCCCTGATTTCGCGGGCTCTTTAGGGAAGTGGAGTTTACGGGTGTCTAAAACTTTTACAGGTTCGCCGACCCTGAAGAGAGGTGGCATAAGATCTCAATGGGTCTGGTTGATGGTGAATGGATTCTCGGAAACAGGGGGTGAGCCCCTTGGGTCCAAGGAGATCCTTCCCTGAACCCGCGCATCATCCACCCTTCCACCAGACCCCCATCGGATCAATGTGCTCCGGTGCGCGTGATCTGGGCCGCTTCAAACGGGTGCAAGCCTTGAAAGGGCTTCATTCGGATTGGACAGTCAAGAAACGGGCATTCTGTGCACAACTCCCGCTCACAGGGATCAATGTGGGTATGCACAATCGAGTGGTGACCCAGTTTTTCCATCAGATCCGCGGCAAACCGGTCCGACTCATCATGAGCTTCCTTGATGGAAAGAAATTCCGGAACCACCACGTGAAGATCCACATGCTTGTCCCGTCCGAATTGCTGGACCTTCAGTTCGTGGACCGTGATCACGGAGCGTCTTGGAATCTCATTGAGATAGCCCACGATCGCTTCGATCAGGGCCGGACTCTGGGCATCAAGCAGTGCATTCGAAGATTCCTGCACAAGCTTGAATCCGGTACGGAATAAAAAAAGAGCAACCAAAAGAGCAAGGACCGGATCAAGCCAGGTCCACCCGGTGAAGATCACAACAAGGAGGCCAAAGCCAAGACCGATGGTCGTGACCAGGTCGGTAAGCAGGTGGATGCCGTCTGAGATCAGGATCTGGGAGTGGTATTTTTTTCCGGACAAAAACATGCCGAATCCCAGGATGCCATTCAGAAGTCCGGCAAGGAGGTTCAGTTTCAGGCCCGAATCAAGGTCCTGAAGGGGATCATGGTGGATCAACCGAAGGATCGTATCGATCAGAATCAGGAATCCCGCAAGCGAGATCAGTCCGCCCTCAAAAGCCTGGGCAAAGTATTCGATCTTGCCGTGACCATAGGGATGATCCTGATCCGCGGGCTTTTCGGCAAACAACACCGAACCAAGGCCGAATGCAGCAGCAAGGACGTTCACCGACCCTTCGAGCGCATCCGAACGGAGAGCTGCGGATCCGGCAAGTCTTGCGGCGTGAATCTTAAGGGCAAGGATCAGGAGACTTCCGAGCAGGGAAATGCTGATTGCCGCAAGTCGGACTCGTTTGTGGTTCGTTTCGGCTTCGGGGGCTTCGGCATTCATGGATCAGGTCTCCGGGCTCAATGGGAGGAAAATTTGGCAAAGGTCGTGACCAGCTCAAAAAGGATCAATACTACGATGGTCACCTCAAGCCAAAGGCTCCGCGCGGCATTGACTTCGCCTTGCAAGAGCTCAGAGAGATTTGAAAAAATATTGATCTTTCGGCTGATGTTCGCCTCCCATTCGGGAATCCGGAATTGTTCGCCCGCTCCCCGGAAGATCTTGGCAAGATAGAAGTCCCCCACGACCTTAAACGAGTTGTCCACACGCTCGATGAATTCCGAGAACTCGATGTAGCGGGCGGAGGCCTCGCGGGAAAGCATGCTGAAGCGGTTGCTCAGGAATCTCGAGCGAGATTCCTCGATCGCATCATAGATGGTTGCAAGCTTTTGGTCGAGCAGACCATCGTAATAGCGCATTTCCATCATGTGGGTGAGAACGAATTCGATCACCTCGGGCACTTCCTTTTTGCCGGAGGGCTCAACCACAATCGCGCTATTCCAGTCAATGATGGTGAGATCGTTCTCGGCGTACTGATAAGTTCCTTCATCGAGAATGCTCCTCTTGGAGGAGTCGGAAAGCGAGCCTTGAGGTTCCGCAAGAATCAGTTTTGCAATGTCCACTTTTTCCGTAAGCTCGATCGCTTTTTTGATGCCTGCGATTTCCTCAAAAAAATAAACCACATAGTCCTCGATCTCATGCCACTCGTGTGGATCTCGGAGAGATGGCTTGATCATATTGATGATCTCTTTTGCGCGGGATCGCGCGGCCCCATCCACCAGGGTGTCGATTTCGATCTTGGCACCCAGGTGCACCAGTTGCTCCCACCGGGTTCCTGGTTCAATCGGAAGCTGGAACAGAATCGAAAGCACCCCGTAATCCCAGATCTTGGCAAAAACCTCGGCTCGAAATGTCCGATCGTGTACCGTAAGGTCCGTTTCCCCGAGGGAAAAGGTGACCGGCGCATTTCGCATGATGACCACCTGACGCGGGCTCAGGGTGAATTTCAGCCGAGTTCCATCGGCCTTAAACAGGGCCTCGGCGCGTGAGAGGTCGATCTCTTCTGCGATGTCGAAAACCCGGTAAAGAAGAATGGAGCCTTTTTGAATCGTGATCATCAGAGTGCGAGGGAAAAGTTCACATAAGGGGTTGCGTTGTCGAAACTGATCCTGGAG
>JAGWXK010000155.1 GCA_018969905.1 Bdellovibrionales bacterium | reverse complement strand
GGTAGATTACCCACGTGTTACTCACCCGTACGCCACTTTACTCTGTATTGCTACATTTCACGTTCGACTTGCATGTGTTAAGCACGCCGCCAGCGTTCGCTCTGAGCCAGGATCAAACTCTCATGTTTTTAAACATGTTTAAAGTTCAACTCTGTAACTCAATTGCTTCTCTGGCATAAAAAAGTATTTTTATGACTCAAATTGAATTGAATTCAGGCAGTTCCGGCCTATAAAAGCACCGAAACCCATAGGCCCGTCTTCTCTTTCAAATATTTCATCGTCATCACATTGAACACTCGCCACCCAACCGCTTCACAGCAAGCCAGGCACCAAGCATCCAACTGAGTTCAAATTTTCAAAGAACAGCTCCGTGATCGAATTTTTTCTGACTCGTTTCGGAGAGCTCAGAAGTGGTACGTCAAAGTTCTGAAATTTGCAAGAGGAGAAGATTTTCTTTTTTAAAAAAAATTCAAACCGGGGTCCGGAGGCCTGAAACCGCCCGCAACCAATCCGGGGAAAAAGCGATCAACTTTCGTTGCTTGAGATCAAAGCAGCCGATCGTGAAGACAGCCTCCGCGGCCAGTTCATCCCGCGAATTCAGAATGGACTGGGCCACAACGATGGTTTTTTTCCTCATTTCCTGAACCCGGGTGCGAATGGAAATCGGCTCCCGGAGGCGCAATTCCCTTTTGTAACGGACATTGCTCTCCAGAACGACGGTTCCAACCCCGTTCGCGAGCACTTCGGGGAATCCGTAGCCCCGCGAGGTCACCATTTCCCAGCGTGCCTCCTCAAACAGCACCAAATACTGGGCGTTATTGACATGACCGAAAGCGTCGAGGTGGCGCTCCCGGATCAGGGTCGGGTACTCATGGGTCGGAAAATCAACGGGACTCGTTTCTGCTGGAGACATAACCGATCAAAACGATACCCGATCGATGAAAAATGTGAGAGACTTTTTGCTTCAAAAACATGGAAAAATTCAGAAATTCAATCATTCAAGCGCTTTCCCCGTGGGTTGACCTCGACCTGAAACCGACCGATCTGGAGACCCCGCCGGACCGGAACAGGGGCGATCTCGCATTCCCCTGTTTCAAACTTTCCAAAAAATGGGGCAAAGCCCCGCAGGCAATCGCGTTGGAGCTTGCGGAAAAAGCCTCCTCTTCCTTGAATCCCGAGGAGTTCCAGGTCGAGGCGGCGGGACCCTATGTGAATTTCCGGATCCGGACCAAGGGATTCATCGAGGAGACCTTGATCGGGGTCCTGAAGAACGGACTTCAGTACGGTGCCGCGCCGAAGGAATCCCGCGAACGCTGGGTGCTCGAATTCAGCTCGCCGAACGTGGCGAAACCCTTTCAAATCTATCACCTCCGAACCACCATTGTGGGTGCCGCTCTTTCCCGGATCGCACGGCACCGCGGTCACACTGTGACCACAATCAATCATCTGGGCGACTGGGGAACCCAGTATGGAAAGCTTGCCATTGCGCTAAAGCGCTACGCGAAGGACCTTCCCGAGGAACTGACCCTGAAGCACCTCGTGGACATTTACGTTCGGATCCACAAGGACATGGAAAGCGATCCTTCCATTGAAAAAGCGGGACAAGAGGCTTTCAAGCGCCTGGAAGCGGGAGATCCCGAAATGCGCGCAATCTGGAGGAAGTGCGTGGAAATTTCCTTGCGGGAGTTCGAAAAGACGTACGCCCGATACCAGGTGACATTCGACCATTTCTGGGGAGAGTCCCACTATGAAGACCAACTGAAGCCCCTTCTCGCAAACCTGAAACAACAGGGAATCCTCGTTGAGGACCAGGGAGCACAGGTTGTCCGCGTCACATCAAGGGACGGGAAAGAAATTCCCCCGTGCATTCTCGAAAAAAGCGACGGCGCTTCGATTTATGCGACACGCGATGTTGCCGCGGCCCTCTACCGGTATGAAAAATTCCATTTTGACCGGATGAGCTATGTCGTCGGCAAGGAGCAAAAACTTCATTTCGAGCAGGTTTTTGGGGTACTTCGCGCGATGGGCGCTGATTGGGAGCCCAAGTGCGAGCACATCGCCACGGGACTGTACCGGTTCAAGGATGCGAAGATGTCGACCCGCAAGGGAAACTTCATCACGCTCGAAGAGGTGAACGAGCTGTGCTTTCACAAGTCCCTTGAGCTGATGAATGCACGCAATGCCAGTGAGGAGACCAGGCCCGACACCCGCCTGACCGCGGACGAGATCACGATGATCGCGGACCAGGTTGCCATCGGAGCCCTTGTCTTCGCCGATCTCAGCACCGACCCGGCCAAGGATCTCGACTTTGATGTGGATCGGGTGATTTCCTTCGAGGGTGAAACCGGCCCCTATCTTCAATACGCACACACTCGCTGCCTGAGCATCCTTCGCAAATCCGGGCTTGATGAACCGGTGATTTCCGGGGTGAGCGGTCCGGCGTTGCTCCGGAACATCAAAACTCCGGAGGAAACCCGCCTGATGGGCACGATCGCCCGATTCAGCGAGGCTCTCGACCGCACCCTCGATCAAAGAAAACCGAGTCAACTGGCGACCTATCTGATCGATCTCACAAAAGATTTTGGTCATTTTTACCGGGAATGCAAGGTGGTGAATCCGGACGATCCCGAACTCACCCTTGCCCGCTTGAGCCTCGTTCTGGCGACCAAGACCGTCCTCGGTCTCGGACTTGATCTTCTCGGGATTCCGAAGCCGCAGAAAATGTGACCATGAGTGCCTCCTCCCCGACCCCGTATCTCCTTGCGATCGGATCGAACATTCTTTTCGGAACCGCCAGCATCACTTTTTCCCGGTTTGCCCGGACCCATTCCGCAACGTGGGTCAATCAACTGAAGGTGACCATCGCTCTTGCAGGCTTTCTGATCGCATTTTTTGCCACCGAGCACTTCACCCGACTGAGTCTGATGGGGCACGGAGCGCTGATCGGGAGCGGACTTTTCGGGCTGTTCATGGGGGACTACTTCCTGTTCCGGTCGTTTGCCACCCTGGGACCCTCGCGAACGCTCGTGCTCTATTCGTTCCAGCCGTTTCTTCTGGGGCTCTATGGCTATTTTTTTCTCGCCCAAAGCCTGAATGCAGCCCAGTTTTTCGCGATTCTTTGCATGATCCTCTGCATTTTCTCGTTCATCTATGAGCGTGCGCGGGAGACGGGCCGTGCGGATTTGCGGAGCTTTGGGTTTGCTTTCACCGGAATCTGCTTTGACGCCCTCGGTGTGATGCTCTCAAGGCAGGCATATCAGGAAA
>JAGWXK010000154.1 GCA_018969905.1 Bdellovibrionales bacterium | reverse complement strand
CAACTTGTCCAACGCGCTGGAGATCTGGTGGAAGGATCTTTTTTCCCCGTTGCGTTCAACATTCGAAATCCTCCTGAGTCCACACGAAGGTTCTACGATCTCTATTCGACGACCTACAATTCCCATCCGGGTGAACTTGATGCTGTGGCGTTTGATTCAGCTGCAATTCTCATCAAAGGTTTATCAAATTCCCCCGCATCTCGAAGTGAGCTGACGAAGATCCTTGAAGATCTGAAGGGCATAGAGGGCGCAACAGGGGAAATCTCGATGGACTCGCACCGCTGTGCACGCAACCTCACGCTATACGGAATCAAAAAAGGTGCGTTTGAGGTTTTGGGGAATTCAGCCAGCCGCTAAATTGAGGCGCTCTCAATCAGTTCTTTTGCGTTCTTAAGCGCCGATGGCGTAAGCTTTTCGGAGCCCAACATTCGCGCGATTTCCTCTTTTCGCTCTGAAACCCCAAGCGCCCGCACCTCGGTCACGGTTCGCCCCTTGGTTACATGCTTTGAGATGGAAAGATGATGATCCGCAAAACACGCCACTTGTGGAACATGGGTGATGCAAAGAACCTGATTGTAGCGGGCCACTGACTTGAGCTTTTTTCCCACCGTAAAGGCCGTCTGACCGCCGAGCCCGGCATCGATCTCATCAAAAAGATAGACTCCGATTCCACCCTTGTCTGCAATCACCCGGCGGATGGCAAGCATCAGGCGGGAGAGCTCGCCTCCTGACACAATTTTCTGGATCGGCTTTTTTTCTTCTCCGAGGTTGGTCTGAACCAGAAGCGAAATGCCGGTGCCGAGCGATTCCGGACCATAGGTTCGAATGTCCTCGGAAAACTCCAAGGAAAAGCCCACCTCCGCATCCTGCATGCGAAGCTCTTTCAATTCCTTGGAAACGGCCTTGGTAAAGGCTTCGGCGCCTTTTTTGCGCTTTTGAAACAATTCGCGGGCAAGATTCAAGGTTGTTTCACGGGCTTCCTCAAACTCACCCTCAAGCGTACCAAGCCTGGTTCCTAGATTCTGAAGAAGATCCCCTTCTTCGGTCAATCGCGCCTGATTGGACAGAATGTCCTCGATCGTGGCCCCGTATTTT
Organism: Bdellovibrionales bacterium; assembly: GCA_018969905.1. Taxonomy (GTDB): domain Bacteria; phylum Bdellovibrionota; class UBA1018; order UBA1018; family CAIMNF01; genus CAIMNF01. Next base: position 2,247 of record JAGWXK010000154.1, on the reverse strand, counting down.
CGCTTTAAATTTGTGATCAGGCTCAAGCGCTCCTGCACCGACTCGAGGCGTTCGGGACTTGCTCCCTCGCGCCCAAGATAAGTGCCCACCTGCCTTGATGATTCCTCGACCTCGAGGAGTGCGCGCTCAATTGAACGGAAGGTGTCTCCCACGCTCTCATCCATCTGCGAGAGCGCACGGGCCTTGTTGGCCGCGATCTTGAGTGCATGAAGCGCGCCTTCTTCGCCCGAAAGTGCCGAGTCGATCTGATTCATGAGCTGCATGCGCTGCTCTGAGGATTGCAGGAGCCGCTTCTCCGACAGCAGCTCCTCGTCTTCGCCGGGGCTCAGGGCCGCTTGCGAAAGCTCTTCGATTTGGAACTGGATGAAGGCCAGGCGCTGGACCCGTTCTTCTTCCTTCTTTTTCAGGCGCTCCCATTCCTCCAAAAGCCCGGTGGTTTTCTGATAAGAGCTTCGTACGGTGGAGGCAAGGTCCTCCAATCCCGAGAAGCGATCGATCAGATGAATCTGCTCGGACGCCTTGAAAAGCGACTGATGTTCGTGCTGTCCGCAGAGGTCCACAAGGTCCTCACATACGGTGGAGAGCATCGAAAGTGTGGCAAGCTCCCCGTTCATGAAAATCCGGTTCTTGCCGTTCTTGTTGATGGTTCGCTTGATCAAAAGCTCGTTTTGCTCAAGCTCGATGCCCACTTCACTCAAGCGCTCCTTCAGCCACGGAAGCTCACTGACCTCGAACAGGCCTTCCACTACCGCCTCTTCCGCACCGGAACGGATCACCTCGGTCTGCGCGCGCCCCCCGAGCAGCAAGGAGATCGCCTCAAGAACAATGGACTTCCCGGCTCCCGTCTCGCCCGAGAGAACATTCAGGCCTTTCTCAAAGGGGATCTCCGCATTTTCAATCAGTGCAAAGTTCCGGATCTTGATCGCCTGTAACATCTCATTTCCCTCCGAAGTTCAGTTTTTCGCGAAGTAGCGAAAAGTAGTCCCGATTCTGTGCGCGAACAATTTTCAGTCTGTGTTTTTTGAATTTCGAAATCCGGATCAAATCCCCGTCCTTCAGATCAAGGCCGTTTTGTCCGTCAATCGTGAGGTAGACATGTCCCGGCATGTGCTCAAGCGTCAGCTCGACCTTCACCGTATCGGGCAAAACCAGCGTCCTTTGCGTAAGGCCATGGGGACAAATCGGGGTCAGCAGCATGCATCCGAGTTGCGGCATGACGATTGGCCCGCCTGCAGCCAAAGAATACGCCGTGGAACCGGTCGGCGTGCTGATGATCATTCCATCCGCGCGCACCGTGTTCGCCCACTCACCATTCACATCCATTTTCACACCGATGATCCGGGCGATTGCCCCCTTCGAGACCACCGCATCGTTCACCACAAGATCACTGAAGATCTCTTTGCCTTTTCGGATCACTCTCACCTCGAGCATCATCCGCTCCGAGATCGCGCATTTTCCGGTGTTGAGAATTCTTCCAAGCACATCGTGCATCTCATCCTTGCGAACCTCGGTGAGAAACCCAAGCGTTCCCATGTTCACGCCCAGAATCGGCTTGCTCTCCTCATGCATCAGGCGGGCAGCACTCAGGTATGTACCGTCTCCTCCGAGTACGATCACGAAATCCACCTGGGCCACGAGATGGTCCTTCTTCACCACCCGAATGTGTTTTTTCTCGGAAGTGGTGAGCGCTTTCAAAACACGCGCACTCTCGTCACAGAAAAAAACCTGCAGCCCCCGGTTCACGAGCTGGTGGGCGAGATCCAGCGACAGCGTCGCCGCCTCGGCGTGATTGTGTTTGATGATGATCCCGATCTTTTTGAATTTGGTAGCCATGGAGGGCTCCATTTGTACCATGTTCCCCTTGAATTCCTCGGGAAAATTGGGGCTGATTTTTGTTAGCGCATGGCGTTATCACTGCCTAATCCTGAGTCTTTTTTTCGGATTCCGCCCTTGAATCCATACCTGACTCTCCCCTAAAAACAGCCCCCGCAAAAACCTGCATTTTTTCAAAGACCTAGAGTGGGACTCCGGTTGACAACCGACCCTCTCCAATAGGAAAACCTCGGCATCACGAAAGAGGGGGATCTTCTGTGAGAACAACTCAAATTCTGACCCTGGTTTTGATTCTTCTGGGACCCGTTCATCGCGCTGCGATCGCGTATGCATCCCCCACTCCCGAAACACCCGATTGGTCGGCCCAAGCGCAGATCGAGGAACAGGGTAGAGCAAATCCCTACGGCTGGGACC
>JAGWXK010000153.1 GCA_018969905.1 Bdellovibrionales bacterium | reverse complement strand
CAGCAAATTGGTTCTGCCGAATGAAAAAAAAGGTGCTCAGGATCGCAATCCTTCTGTCCCACATCGACTTCGAATGCGACAACGAAAGAATCTTACGCCGGGCGGACTTGTGATCAAAAATAAAGGGACCTGAAATGTACGGCGCCGAGAGATCGACCAAATCCCAGTTGTTCACCCTATTGCGGAATTTCAGATAAAACCGGAAAATCCGCTCCTGTGACTTTTGGTCGGCTACTTTTCTTGCTCTCTCGAATCTCGGCCTCAGGATCAAAAGCGCAAGAACCCGGTCCTCGTGGATGGGCGACTTCAAAAGGGTCTCAAGCTCCTCAAAACCCAGATCCGCAAAACGCTTGGCAACTTTCCGGTTCTCGGGAATCTTAACTCCTATGAATTGATCGCCAAAGCCATATTGCCCTGGCCCGGTCTTGAAAAACCATTCATTGATTTTTTTGTTCTCTAGGCTTGCAAATTTTCGAAGCTCTTTTTGGGCAAGGATCACTTCTGCACCGGCCAATTCCCTTGAACGTCCGGCTGACTCAACTCAAGTGACAACTTTCCCGTCAAAAAACACCAAAGCATCACAAAGTCCGCTCGAAACGACCAAAGGGGATATTTGAAGGTAGCGGGTCGATTGCCCTCAAAACCAAAGTGCCCGATCCAAGCAAACGAGTATCCCGGTAGAATCGCAAGCGGCACCTTGAACCATTCACCAGAAATCAAAAACAAAAGCAACAACCCCACCGCGGTCAACGTGCCCGCATAATGCAGCGCCCGACATATCGGGTTCAAGTGCTGAGAGAGATAAAACGGCCAGAACTCGCGGAACGAATGTTTCCTCTCAGCCATTGCCCGACATCACCACCACTTTTTGGTAAAATTGGTATTCGTGGATTCAACCCATTCGTTTTTCCGTATGGTCTTCCACACGAACTCTTCTAGGGCATCCGGGCCGGTTGCATCTACCCAGAGGCAGCAATCCCATTCCCCGAGCGTGGACCATGCTCCCTTGATCACGGGATTGGTTTTCCAAGACTCCCATGCATTTGCGGGAGTCCCCGGCTTCCACTTTACCCATACCCAAGCCTGCCATGTATCGTTTGCCATTAGTTTTCCTGTCCTTCCGACGGGCACAATGCCCCGAGGATCGAGAGTAGACCAAAAAACGATCAAAATGAAGATAAACAATCTTTATTTAAGAAAACCAATGACATTCCATTAGACCCATTGTACGACTCTTCTCATTCAATGGGTCGATGGATTGCATTTCATCTTTTGAGCTTTTTCTTCGTGAACTCCGCCCCGGCGCAAAACCTGGTCGTAAACCCGGGCTTTGAGCAGTTCTCCAGTTGTCCGGGCGGCTCTTTTGGTCTGAACTCAGGAGCAAATCCCGGCTGGTCAGGCCCCTCTACCGAGTACTACACCAGCCGCCCCGGCTGCACTGATCCGGTCTATGGACTCAGCTCAAACTACGCAGGCACCCAAGATCTGGTTACGGAAACTTCCGGAGACAGCTATGCAGGTGTTCGGGTTTACGCATCTTGGGGTGGCACCTATCGCGAACGGATCTATGGAACACTCTCGGAACCCACAGTGCCTGGAATCACCTATCAGTATTCGATGAAAGTGAGTCTTGCCGAGACTTCCTCCATGGTGGCAGCAGGCTTTGGAATGGGCTTCACGGATTCCCTGATCACAAGCACCTATTATCTTGGCACTGAACCGCCGCCACTCCATGGGCACCACATTCAAAGTACCATGGTCACTGACATGCTAAACTGGACCACACTCACGGGCTCGATCACGGCAACCGCGGGGGTCCAGCACATCACAATCGGAACACTTGGAAATCCCACAAGCACCGTCACACTCGGAGGAGATTTCCCGAACAGCTATTACTTCGTAGATGACGTGGAGCTGACCTGCACGCCTGCGTTTGTTTTCTCCGTCACTCCCCGCCCTGCGTGCGATGCACTCCCGCAGCTTCATGTTCAGACCCCGAATGCCGCCTTCACTCACTGGACTCTCACCACACCAAATGGTCAAACCTTTACCAGTGATCAATTTGTTTCCTCCTCGACTGTCAGCATCCAGGAAATCTTTCCGGAAGAACTTTTTGCACAGGAGGGAATGTACTCCTTGAAAGCGGAGAGCGGCTGCCAGTCCTCCCAGCTTTTGGATTTCGGAACCCACACTTTTGAAATCCGCCACACTCAGGCCCCGCCCATTATTCCGCAATTTTCAGGCTTTGTGGGAACGGATGCAGCCGCATGGGTTCAGGCTCCCTTTCAGCTTCCCGCGGGATCTGTGATTGAAACCGAAGGACAGCACTCCGGATCAGGCAATTATCAGGCTCCGAATGGATGTTCTGTCCCGGTTTCGATTCCACTTTTGGCGTTGGCTCCAACTCAAGAGATGTTGATCGCGCAGGAGGCCCAGGAAAACGAGAACTTCTTTGCACCCAACGCCTTCACGCCCGATGGAGACGGAATCAACGAGGCCTGGCATCCTGCCGGCCAGAATGTGGTATATAGCGTGGTGATTTTTGATCGCTGGGGATCGGTGGTATTTGAAGCAAATGATGTTCCCATTCACGAGGCCAAACACCATGCCTGGCTAGGCGGATACCGGGGCGGTCAATATGCAGAACCCGGAACATATGCTTACCGAGCTCACTACCGGGGCATTAAAAATTCCGTGACCAAGGAAGTATCCGGCAGCATTCAGTTGATTCGCTGATCTTTTTGGCCTTATTGAAATAATCGATGTCCCGTGAAAGACTCCATGAAACTTGGTTTAACCATTACAGGAGGCCTTTCATGGGCTTTTGGCTCAACTACCACCACCTTCTTTACTTCAAGACCATCGCGGAGGAGGGAACCGTATCCGCCGCCGCCAAAAAACTGAAGATCGGTCAGCCAACCCTGTCGGCTCAGCTGAAACAGTTCGAATCATCCCTTGGATTTCCTTTGTTTGAACGCCAAAGGAAACGACTGGTTCTGAGTGAACATGGCAAGATCGCCTTGGAATATGCAAAAACCATATTCAAACAGGGTTCCGAAATGCTGGAAGCGTTGAATGACGGAGCTCGGACCTCTAAATCCACTCTTCATATCGGAGCTTTGGACAGCGTGCCGAAGCAAGTGATCCTCAAGCTCGTGCGTTTTGCATGTCGATCCACTCCCTGCCAGGTGACTCTGTCCGAGGGAAAACCGGACGAACTCATGAGAGAATTGCTTGCGCACAGGATTGATCTCCTCGTGACTAACATCCTTCCCTCCGGAACCGACGCCAAAGGGATACTGCCTAGATCCATCAGCAAGGAAAGTGTGGCGATTTACGGCACTTCGGACTTCAAACA
>JAGWXK010000152.1 GCA_018969905.1 Bdellovibrionales bacterium | reverse complement strand
AAAAACCTCCGGTGGCCGCGTTCCTTCAGGAAACTTTTTTCCTGGGGATTCAGAAACAAACAAGTCATTCCGTGTGAACTTTGGCTGTGAAACCTTTTCGAAAGGATCAAATGCCGTGCGGGTGTCCCCACCCAAGCTGAATCGTGACACATTTTTTTGGCGAAATACGCCTGAGAGGTTTCCAACCTGCGAAAAAACCATGTTAGTGGCTCCTCCCGCAACAAATTTCTCAAAATCTCCGCCCGATGTAATTGCCGAGGTCCCAAATGCTTCCCCAGCGTCATAGGCCAACATTCCCTTTGTCGTGTGGCCAAGAAGTCGTGTGGCACCAAATCCAGTGGCCGTAGTGGCGAGGCTCACTCCATAGTCCAAATTGTTCTGGGAGTTTGACTTCTGAAAATTCCCATTTGAGTTTTTAAAATCACTCGCGCTTTCTAGTCGTGAATTCATGGCGCTTGCATCGGCAGGCTCATCTTGCGAGGTGAAATAACTCTGATCACCACCCGCCTGATTCCTGAAGAACTCGTCCCTGATCTCTGCTTTTTGAACGGAATAATTTGCGGTGCTCACGGCAACGCTTCCACCCATCAAGGCGAGGCCAAGCGGAGCTCCGAGGCCGGTAAAGGAAATCGCGGCTCCAGCCACCATGAGACCAGTGCTCAGATACCCAAGTCCTGCTTGAACGCCGGCATTCCATCTATTGTTTTTTTCGGTGGTTCGGATCGCATGACAGAATCGACTCAGAAGCCTAGGTGGGTCTTTGATGAGCTTCATTGCCGCAGCCCCATCCGGTTGCATTTCCATCTCATAAGCGAGTTTTCGATCCAGATCTTGACTTCCTGGTTTGAAGTGATTTGGATACCGGTATGGCAAGGTGTCTGCCAGTGATTTCGGGAGTTCACGTCTTACTTCATTCAATGCAGCATTCACATCGGCTTGTGTAAATATCGGTGTTTTTGCGTCGAGTTTGGGATAGCGCGACTTGATGGTGTTACAGGTTTTGACGATGTCGGCTTCATCAATCACGAGATCCTGAATTCCTAGTCTATTCCGGAATTGTTTGGTCACAAGCAACCGCCCAAAAGGGGTTTGAGCCATTTCCGCAATGGCACTGCTTACCATAGAGGCGTTGAACATTCGAACGACTCGCTTCGCATTTTCAGTCCTCAGTGGAATGTTTGCCTGGCTTGCAACCCTATCGGAACGCATCGCCGAACGATCTTTTTCGGATCTTGCGAGATCATCCGCGCTCATATATTTCGCTTTTTGTGGTGCGTTTGTGGCCGGGGCTTCCGCATCCCCTTGGTTCCCACAGCCTTCTTTCATTTTGAGTACAAATCCCGTCATTGCATTGAGTTCTGCCTGATTTGCGCCGGTTTTTTGTGCCCGCAGGGATGGATCATTCTTGAAGTTTCCGATGGAACTGCTCGCCACCTGCCTCACTACTGACTGAAACTCGGTGGGATTTTTATCTTTAGTCCAACAGATATCATTCGGGCGGGCGATGGCTTTTTTCTCAGCATCAGATAGCGTCGAATCCCCAAGGCGCGCCGTAAGGGCCGCCTGAGTTGCAATCGAGGTGAAAGAGTCTGTTTTGTTTTCCATCGGACAAACCCTTTTCACCAGTTCATCCTCGGCATTCGGCTTACCCAGGTCAATGCCGCCATAGAGAATTTCGTATGTGAAGAAGGATTGGATCGTTTGGGCTTCCTTCAAGAACTTAAGTCTACGCAAACCTTCCAGCGCAACCTGATCTTCGCTCAGGTTCAAAAGTTGGCTTGCCTTGTCCGCTGTGCATGCCTTGCTCTGGTTTGCTGATGCTTGTATCTGTTTTAGCGCTGCATTGATTGTCTCCGCGTGTGCGCGATCGTCTTTGCAGCCATTTTTGAGATTCAATCCGGCTTGTTTGTAAATTTCATTTAGACTTGCCCCCTTCGATGGCCTTCCTGCTGGCTGACCCAACGCCTTGTCACACAAAAACCCACCTGACAAAATGGGCACCACAAACAGGAAAACCACAAAAAAAACAAACGAGTGGGCCCGAGCAAACCTCATATTGAAAGAATATCTGCTCCACCGCCTCCGTTGAATGTGTCATCCGTGATCGTACCGATTTTTCTTGTCCTGCAAGTCTGATGCTTGGGTCAGAAAAGACACATGGCCCCTGCCATAAAAGCTTATGCCAAATCCACTCTTTGAGGCAAAATCCCTGCCCGAAGCTTGATCTCCTCCAGCACTTGTGGCCGATACAGGCGAATAGTGCGAAAACTGCATGGAGAAGGTCGCGCGGCCCTGGAATGAGGATCTAAGCGCGGTTGAGTATCCAAACATGCGGGAGAGCGGAACCTCTGCATCGATGATTTGCAGCTCGCATCTTGCATTCATGCCGTGAATCTTTCCACCGCGGGCATTGAGATCCCCAATCACCGAGCCCATGCAATCCCCGGGATACACGACCTCGCATTTCATGAGGGGCTCCAGGATCAAAGGCCCGGCCTTTGCGGCAGCGTCTTTGAATGCCATCGCAGCTGCTCGATTTTTTCAAGGAGTACCTGACGGCCCTCGGAGCAAAACGTGTCTCCAGTGGTAGCAAGCTTAAGAGCCACGATTGCCACAATGTCGCCCGCACTCACCTCGGAAGCCTCTTCAGATTTGTTCGCATGCATCTTAAGGAGCCGATTTCCGCGTTCGCGTTTGCCTTTGTTTGTGTTCCAGAACACTTGGCCTGACTCGAGCTTTCCTGAATACACGCGAATGTAAGTGAGCTGCCCGACAAAAGGGTCAGTCATGATTTTAAAGGCAAGAGCCGCAAAGGGTTCGGTCGGATCGGGCGTGCACTCGATTTCTTTTGAATCATCGGTTGGGTGATGAGCGACCACTGCCGGCAGATCAACCGGGGATGGCAGAAAATCCACCACAGCATCGAGCAGCGTTTGCACGCCCTTGTTTTTAAAACTCGCTCCACAGGTGACCGGAATCACCTTTAGATCAATCGCCCCACGCCTGAGCGCGGCTTTGATTTCGGGCGCGCTTGGCTCCTCGCCGCCAAGATACTTTTCCATGCCCCCTTCATCGAAGTCCGCAATTTGCTCGATGAGATTCTGGCGGTACATGTCGGCTTCATCTTTCAAATCGTCCGGGATCTCTTCAACCTTGTATTTTGAACCAAGGTCGCTTGATTCCCACTTGAGTGCCTTCATCTGGATCAGATCAATCACGCCAACCAGCTGATCCTCGGTTCCCCAAGGGATCTGAATGGGCGCGTCCTTGATGCTCACCTCCCGATGATCATAGGTGCTGTCACTGGGATGGGCGCATCTGGGGCAGTACTCGGTTTTCCGGGCCTTCGAACACACCAGGATGCACATGCCTCCCTGGGCCGCACGGGC
>JAGWXK010000052.1 GCA_018969905.1 Bdellovibrionales bacterium | reverse complement strand
ACAAAAAAGAGCTTGGCTCGGAGAGGTCTTTCCAGTAGATCCATGCACCAGAGAGCAACCGCGTCATGCAAGCTACAACCTGGGGTCAGTTCGTGAAAACCCTGGGGTCAACACGGGTGAAATCGGCCATCATTCAAAGTTGTTACCCTAGACCCCTAAATGATTCAACTCTCAAGTTTTAAATTGGGGGGGTTGAGTCCAAAATAACGACGGGCAAAAGTGCGTAATTGAATTGGTTCGGGCCATCAAGGATCAGGTGGATGTCTTTATTGCAGCTCCTGATGAGGCTCCGTATGGCCCTAAATTCCGTGAGCTATCTAAAGATTTTTTCGCGCTCCCCCACAGGTCTTTTCGGGTGGATGTTCTGATTCGCCTACTGATCTGGGCACGCAGACATCAGATCAAGATCATTCACTCACATGGCCGCGGGGCGGGTTACTATTCCCGTCTTTTGTATTTTTTGGGCTTCAAAATTTTGCATACCCCACACGGGGTTCATCGTGAAGAATCTTTTTGGGGCGAGCTTAAGTTTCTGTCGGATCGGTTACTTTCCTACTTCACAGATCAATTCATTTTTGTTTCAGAAGGAGAGAAACATATTGCCGAGCAGCTGAAGTTTAAAAATGCCCATAAAGGGCAAATCTTATTCCCGATATTGAACGGGTCCGATCGCCCCTTGCCAAAGCAGGGGTCCACGCCATTGAAAGACCCTCCTTTCTTTACGTTCGGGTCTCTCGGTCGAATTGATCCCATAAAAGGAATTGAGGGATTACTCGATATGCTTCAGGAATTCAAAAAAGCGCACCCTGAGATTCAATGGAAATGGATCCATGCCGGGCCCGGAGTTCCACCCATGGTTCCTGAGGCGATCCGAGATCAAGTCACCTTTATGGGACCTGTGGATGACCCACAAATGCTTTTTGATCGAATTGACGGCTTTATTGCGCCATCTATCAGCGAGTCATTTAATTTATCGGTTGCGGAGGCGCTCATGGCGGGAATCCCCTGTTTGATTTCGAATATTCCTGGGCATGAGCATTATTTGAAGGCAGGAGTGGCGCTTAGGTATTCAATAGAAAACTGCGCCGATTTTTTTTTCAAAGCTCCGGCTTCTTAATGCAGCGAGGCAAAGCCGCACGAACGACAAAATGAAATTTCTCGCTCGATTCCACTCGAGTAACATCATAAAGATTTATCTCACGAAAGGAACCATTGCCCTGAGTTTTAAATGAAATAAAGGCCTACTTTGCGGATTTACATAATCTGCGAAAAAAGCAGCCACAGCCTGGGTGATCAGTGCGGAGATTGCTGCACCCTTCGCACCCAATTTCGGAATCAAAATCATATTCATCACGATGTTGCATAAAGCTCCGAACAAAGTCCTGAATAACAACAAATGATTGAGTTTCTTAATGAGGTACCACGGTCCACTGGCAACCCCCATAAATACGAAAACCGACGTCCAAATGTGAACCTCGAGCATCTCCGCTGCCCGCGAATAGCGGCCCCCGAAAATCATTTGTATAATCTCATCTGAGAAAATGGAAACAACAACTGATATGAGAAACGAAGTAATGAAAAGCCCCCTCAGCAGCAGGGTAAGCTTGGACTCAAACATTGCCTGATCGGCATGATGCAGCTCAAAAAGACGCGGAAAAAATGTCACTGAGAAAATGGTTGGAAAAAAATACCAAACCTCAGAAAGCCTCAGGGCTGCACTGTAAATGCCGACTTCTTCTCCACCAAGACTCGAGGCAAGAATAATACTATCCACTCTGGTGTAGATCAGAACGGCTAAACCAGAAAGGGCCAAAGGCCAGCTGTCTTTCAGAAGTAGAAAAAATGACTCCACCGAAAAACAGATCTTAATGGTCTTTTTTGTCGTGCGATAGAAACTTACGTGGATGAGGAGGATCGTAAGGAACGCCTCAAATAAAATCAAAAACGAGAACCAAGCCAGCCCTGCGTTCGCGTATATCGCAATTATTCTGAAAATTGCCGCAGCAACCAAGCCAAACATTTGCGGGAAGAACATTGCTCTGGCATTACCAATGGATTCAAAATGGTGTTTTACCGAGTCAAAAGCCTGGATCACCAACGAAAGACTCAAAAAAGAGAACATCAATGCAAGAACCTTAGGTTCAAGACCGAGTCCAGTTTCAAAAAAATTAAGGTAGAGAAATATCAAAAACAAGGAGACCACTGAACCAAATAGCCGCATCGAGATGGCAGAACCCAAAAGAAAAATTTCACTATCTATTCCTTTGGCCTCGCTCCTTAGGTGAAGCAAACGATTCACCAGGATTCCGTCTAAGCCGAGAGTTGAAAATATGGAGAAAATACCGACCAACGAAATTGCATAATTCAGGGCTCCAAAATCAACGGGTCCAAGCGTTCTGGCGATCCAGATCGATAAAAACACGCCGAGAAACATCCTAATCAATTTATCGAGGAGCAAAAACAATAGATTCTCAAAACTTCTATCACTGATACTCGAAAAAAAAGGAAGACTTCGGATGATTTTTTTTGCAATTCTCACACCCCAAGGTTGTGGGGTAGCCTGCTAAATGTAAATAAAAACTCGCAAAAAATAGAAAAAGCTCAAGGCCCGTATTATCATGGCATCAAGCATGAACATTTTATCCAGATTTAAGGCAAAGCTTTTCCAAACCCCCATCGCCCATGAAACTTATTGGGCGCAGGTTTACAGATCTTCGATTCAGGGAGACTCCTGGTTACGGGATTTGTCTTTGAACCCTGGAAGATGGGGCGCCAGTTATTCCCTTTTGTACATTTTGACCAGATCCTTGAAAGCACTAAAACCTGAGACAATTTTGGAGTTTGGGCTTGGGGAAGCCACCGAGGTTTTCCTTAGTTACCAAAGGAACTTAATGCCCAAAGCCAAGATATTCACCATTGAGCATGACCAAGAGTGGTGCAATTTTAGGCTTCCCCTGCTGTCAAACCCTACTAAAGGTCTTGATTTAGTTCATCTTCCACTTGAAAAACGACTGGTTCAAAATTATGAAACCGTCGCCTACAAAGGAGTTACCGAGAAACTCCTCTCAGCTGGCCTTAAATTTGAACTGATTCTTGTGGATGGGCCATTTGGAAGCGATCGATTTTCAAGGACAAATATTCTGGATGTCATTGAGACTGGCCAACTCAATGATCAATTTGTCATTATTCTGGATGACTCCAATCGTAAGGGCGAGAAAGACACTGAGCATCTGATATCCGATCTGCTCAAGAGAAAAAACTATAAGTTCTTCAGGGGGTATTTCCAAGGTGAAAAGGGACAAACAATTTTCACATCACAGCGTTTCTTGACATCGATTTGATATGAAATTTCAGGCGAATTTGAATTTTGCCCGAATTTTTCGTAAAATTCTCATTACCAAATTTGGCTTTAACCCTTTGTAAAAACTTACAGTCTTACGAAACGCCTCTTCGTCCACGATAACCTTAGATGGAAACGGTGGCACTTCGGAAGCAAGCTCAACATCATAATCCGAAGTCGGATCGCAATGCGTTCCCGAACCGTCCATTCCGATATTTCGGACTAGAGATTTTGGTGGGTATAAGGTTAGCTTATTTTGTAAAAACGCAGACGCATACCAGCGAATCGCCCAAGAGTTGTTTCGACCGGCAATTTGATCCTTTAACATCTTAAAATAATCATAAGAGTTTTGAAAATTGAATTCGTACTTCAGATTGCCAGTCTCAATTTCGTCAAGTAGCTTCGCCCCATTTTTCTCAAAAACTTTCCAGCCTCGTGCCCATGTCGCCCATCCCCAACAATCAGCACCTTTTAGAAAGAATGATGTTTCGATTTTGTGCGAGATAGGATTCGCATACCCATGTATCGAAATCACCTGTTCGTTAGTTTCGTACCTATCGAGTGCCTCATTCATATAACGCAGGAAAACGGGCGCGGTTACCATGTCGTCTTCTAGAACAATTACCCTCCCGAATTTTTCAACCATATAGGAGACGCCATTAATTACATTCTCTGCGAGTCCAAAGTTACGATCTCTTTCGAACAGGGTTAAGCTCTTGAAGCCACTAAAACCATTCACCAATGCCCTGACCTTCATTACCTCTTCCAGGGCCTGAGGATTGCGTGGACCATCACTGAACACAAACACTTCAGAAATCTCTGATAGGAAATTCCTCTTTAACGCTGACAGGGTTTTGAACAAGTGAGAGGGGCGATTGTACGCAAAGACGACAACGGGGGCGACCATACCTTGATTATGCATATTTTCTTATAAGACCAACCCGCTCGCATACTTCCAATAATATGCTTTTCAGTGCAGAATTACTTTTCCGCTCTTCAATTATTTTGGCCCTTGTTAGTTCCATTTTTTTTGAATCAAAATCACCAAACCAAAGAAGCGTGAGTGCCTCAGCAATCTCCTCGATGTTTTCAGGATCAAAATAAATTGCCGCATCCCTAGATTGCTCGCGCATTGCGTAAACATCAGAGAGAGCCATTGGCTTGTTCATCCATATTGCCTCAAGAGGCGGAATGTTTGTGGGCCCAAAAAAACTGGGAAATACCAACCCATCAGAATAATGATAAAGACTTGCCATGATCTCATCTGGGACATATTCGAGAAAAGTTACCAAATGCGATAATTCGTTCAGCTCAGCATAAGCTTTCACCGCATCGCTTGCATTTTTCTTTGCCCCACAGAAAACCAGGTTAATCTCCAAGCCGCGCTGGGCACAGATCTTCAATGCCTTAAGCAGTCCAATATGATTTTTATGAAGCCAGAATTGCGCTGGATAAAAAAGATATTTCTCTGGAAGATTAATCAAAAGTTCTTTTTTTGAAATGATTTTATGCCTAATGATGTAATCCGGAACCGCAAAAGGCAGCACAATAACTCTTTCCGAAGAGATTCCATAAGAATCAATTAACTGCTGCTTTCCTAATTCTGAATCTACAATTACCACCTTAGAATAGCGGCAAATCTGAGAATAAAGGTACTCCCGAAATCGATATTCCCTCGGATTACCAACTTCTGGAAACCTTCGCTCATAGCGGTGCATCAGGTCGTGTACGCTTACTGCAGCCGGTATGGCTAATTGAACAGCATCAAGATTCTGGGTAGGAAAAAAACAAAGATCACAGTTTTCAGAAAAAATCACCTTAGCCCAAGGATTAAATTTCTGATTAAACAATCGCCAGACTTTAGTACTGAAACGTAGTTCACGCCAAAGCCACCACATTGCCTTCCAAATAAATTTTTTTTCAACCTTAATCGCCTTTACTTCTAGGCTTTGAAGATGCCTTAGCCATTCATCGCTAGAGTGGAATGCCACGACCTTAGATGCCCCGAAACATTTAACCAGTCCCTCGAGCAGCCTGACAGCATATTGATACGACCCACCCCCGCTGGGCTCGAAATCAAGGTAAATTCCAATTTTCGTCATGACTCTTTCCGTCAGTTTCAATACTTTCGATTGCTTTAAATGTACTAAAATTGTTCATTATTATTTAGTCATCATTTACCAGTTTTTCAACTAGTATCTTCGCCCATGAAACCAGTTGAGGAACTTAGAAACGGAGATCAGCTCCTAGCCATTATCATCCGGGCCGAGCACTCGGCCATGGGGGTTGAGTTCTTCACTGCAAATAGCCTTTCCCAACAACTTGCAGCAATGGGCCACCCCAAGGGAAAAGTCATCGCTCCCCATGTGCACAACTCAGTGCAGCGTGAGGTCAGTTACACCAAAGAAGTCTTAATTATCAAAAAAGGGAAGCTGCGTGTTGATTTCTATGACGACCAACAAGCATACCTCGAATCGCGAATCCTTTTCCCAAATGACGTGATTCTCCTTGCCCTTGGCGGTCATGGATTTGAGGTACTCGAGGATCTTCAAATGATTGAAGTAAAACAGGGACCGTATGCTGGAGAACAAGACAAAACAAGATTTCAACCGGTTGATAATGGCAAAATTTTAATCAAGGAATAATTCGATGATCCCCGTGAACACCCCACTATTGGACGGAAATGAAAAAAAGTATTTAAACGAGTGCATTGATACCGGTTGGATCTCATCAGAAGGGCCTTTCATTCGAAAGTTTGAGGAGCAGATGGCCCGTTACGTGGGCCGCAAGCACGCAATTGCCGTTGCCAATGGTTCTGTGGCGCTCGATGCCGCGGTAGTTGCAGCCGGTATCAAACCTGGTGACGAGGTCATCCTCCCGACATTTACAATTATATCTTGTGCGGCTGCGATAGTACGAGCGGGCGCGCTGCCTGTTACTGTGGATTGCGATCCAGCTACTTTCAACATGGACGTAAACGCAATTGAATCACAGATCAACAAGAAGACCAAGGCCATCATGGTGGTCCACATTTATGGTTTTCCTACCGACATGAACCCAGTGATAGCAATCGCAAGGAAGCATGGCCTCAAGATCATCGAAGATGCGGCAGAAATGCACGGACAAACCTACTTCGGAAAAATGTGTGGGAGCTTTGGTGACATCAGCACCTTCAGCTTCTATCCCAATAAGCACATCACCACTGGTGAAGGTGGCATGATCCTTACAGACGATGACAGAATCGCGGAACACTGCCGATCCCTTAGAAATCTGTGCTTTAAACCCGAAAAGCGCTTCGTCCATGACGAATTGGGTTGGAATTTCCGGATGACTAATCTCCAGGCCGCCTTGGGTCTTGCTCAGCTCGAAAGAATCGAGACTTTCGTCGAAAAGAAACGAAGAATGGGACGCCTCTATAACGAGCTTCTTTCAGAGGTAGCTCAGTTTCAACTCCCTGTTTCACACCTTCCTTATGCGGAAAACATATATTGGGTTTATCCAATCGTGCTTAAGGATTCCTATTCGGGCGACGCTGAGGAATTTTGTAAACTTCTCACGGACAAGGGAATCGGGAACAGACCCTTTTTCTGGAATATGCATGAACAGCCCGTTTTTTTGCGCTCCGGTCTTTTTAAAGGCGTGCGGCACCCAAGGGCTGAAAGAATTGCGAGACGTGGATTTTACATTCCAAGCGGCCTCGGTCTGAGAGAGTCCGAAATCCATGAAGTTTGCGCTACAATTCGGGGAATATTGTGAACCAGGTTTTTTTGGACTATTCCAAGTATTATGACCTAATTTATCAGGATAAGGCCTATCAAATTGAAGCAGAGTTCATTTTACGCTTAATTCGAAAGCACCATCCGGCAGCAAAAACTCTCCTCAATATCGGTTGTGGCACCGGGAAGCATGACCGTTTTTTTGCAGAGGCGGGCTTTCAGGTGACAGGAATCGATTTATCTTCGGAAATGCTTGAGATCGCGCGAGCCTCAAACAAAGGCGATTCATTCCAATATTTAGCTTCAGATGCTCGGGATTTTAGGGCCAATGAACCCTTTGATGCCGTGGTTTCGCTTTTCCATGTGTTCAGTTATCAAAATAGCAACGATGATGCTTTGAGGTTCCTGACTACTCTTCGTAGCGCTCTCAAAACAGATGGGGTCGGGATTTTCGATTACTGGTATGGACCAGCAGTGATTCATCAAAAGCCCGGTTCTCGAGAAAAGAAAGTTAGTTCAGAGAACCTTGAAGTTCTTCGCAAAACAAATAGTAGAATTGATTACGTTAAAAGCGTAGTAGAAGTAGATTTTGAGATAAAGATCAACCAAAAAAATCCGCCCCTTCAACGCATTCTGAACGAATCACATCACATGAGATATTTCAGTTGTAACGAATTGGATCTTCTCGCTGCCTCTTCAGGACTGAATGCAAGCCATTTCGCTTGGTTATCAGAGAGTCGGGCCCCAGGAATCGAAGACTGGAATGCCTACAGCGTGGTCATGCCTTGTTAGAACTCATCCCAAATCCGCCCTCACCATTTCCTTCACCAAAGCCTGAAGGTCGTATTTCGGAGTCCATTTCAGTTTCTCGCGGGCTTTAGTCGCATCGCCGACCAATAGGTCAACCTCTGTGGGCCTGAAGTATTCAGCATCAATGCAGATGACTTCCTGACCGGGCTTGAAAGAAAACGCAGGGTTCGACGAACTTTTCACCACACCCACCTCCTCTATTCCTTTACCTCGGAACTCAAGCTCCACCCCAAGCTCCCCGAAGGTTAACTCGCAGAAGTGCCGAACAGTATTGGTTTTACCAGTGGCAACCACAAAATCATCAGGCTTATCCTGCTGAAGCATCAGCCACATTGCCTCGACATAATCTTTTGCATGACCCCAATCGCGCTTTGCGTCGAGGTTGCCAAGATAGAGTTTTTTCTCCAAACCTTTTGCAATTCTTGCAGCTCCGCGTGTGATCTTTCGAGTGACAAAGGTTTCGCCTCGAATCGGAGATTCATGATTGAACAGAATCCCGTTGCACACAAACATCCCATACGCCTCGCGGTAGTTCACCCCGATCCAAAAAGCGTAGAGTTTCGCCACCCCATAAGGGGAACGCGGATAAAAAGGGGTGGTCTCTTTTTGAGGAGTTTCCTGCACCAATCCGTAGAGCTCGGATGTTGAGGCCTGATAGATGCGAGTCTTCTTCTCTAGCCCTAAAATACGCACAGCTTCAAGAACTCGGAGCATACCCACTCCATCGACATTGGCTACATATTCCGGCTCATCAAAACTCACCTTGACGTGCGACATGGCGCCAAGATTATAGATCTCATCAGGCTGAATTTCCTGAATGATCCGAATGATGTTGGTCGAATCGGATAAATCTCCGTAATGGAGTTTGAAGCGAACTTCCTTTTCGTGAAGATCCCGATAAAGGTGATCGATGCGCTGGGTATTGAAAGATGAGCTCCGTCTCTTGATGCCATGGACTTCGTACCCTTTGGAGAGAAGTAGCTCCGCAAGATAGGCACCGTCCTGCCCGGTAACTCCAGTAATTAAGGCTTTTTTCATGAACAAACCCTAGCAAAAAAAACCCGGTTCCGCATCCGGAATGCCAACTAAAAATGAATCAAATTGAGGCCGATTTTCCCAAAAAATCCTGATAAGCCAGGCTCAATCCCGCTTCGAGCGATACCTGCGGCTTCCACCCAAGCGCCCGGATTTTCGAGCTATCCATCACCTTGCGTGGAGTTCCATCGGGCTTAGTCGAATCAAAGGTGATTTGACCAGTAAAACCCACCGTTTTGGCAATGAGACTTGCAAGATCACGGATGGTGATCTCCCCACCCGAGCCCACATTCAAAAACCCGGGTTCATCATAGCTCTCAAGCAAGAACACACAGGCTCGAGCAAGATCATCGACATAAAGGAATTCTCGAAGGGGTGTTCCTGAGCCCCAGACCTTTACCTCTGGTAGATCTCCGAGCTTTGCCTCATGAAACCTTCGAATAAGCCCAGGAATCACATGAGAATGATCCGGATGGTAGTTATCGCCAGGGCCATAAAGGTTTGAAGGCATTGCCGAAATAAACGCACGGCCCTGCTCGCGGTTGTAGTATTCAGTCAGCTTAAGTCCTGCAATCTTTGCGATCGCATAGGCTTCGTTCGTGGGCTCAAGTGCACCGGTCAGGAGGTACTCTTCCTTCAGCGGTTGTGGGGCAAGTTTCGGGTAGATGCAAGAGCTGCCCAAAAACAGGAGCTTCTTTACGCCGGCTTCAGCAGCAGCACGAATGACGTTCATCTCAATCATCAGGTTTTGATAAAGGAATTCCGTTAAGTTCTGGGAATTGGCGAGAATCCCGCCTACTTTTGCGGCCGCGAGCACCACGATTTGCGGCTTTTCATTCGCAAAGAACTCCTGAACCGATTCCTGCCGGGTGAGGTCGAGTTCCTGGCTCGTTCGGCTGACCAGGTTCTGATATCCCCGCGCCTTCAACTCACGTGCAACGGCCGAACCCACCATCCCACGATGGCCTGCAATGTAGATCTTGGAACGTGGATTGAGCTTCTCCATTCACTAAATCCTTACCAAAACCAGCCTCTTAAAACCAAATATTTCATTCCATCTTGGATTATCTACCTGAGAAAGTTAGGCTCCTCATTTAGATGACCGCTCCCTCAAAACCAAAATTGGATCACAGGCCTGACATCGACGGCTTGCGAGCACTTTCAGTACTAGCCGTGCTTGCCTACCATGCCGAAATTCCTGGCTTTGCTGGTGGCTATGTTGGCGTCGATATAAATGCCCTTTTTGCATTATTGGTCTCTTGTGCTTGAAGAGCAATTCTACCTGTTTTGGCCTTTGATTTTGTTTTTGCTTTTCCGCAGCTTCAGAAGCGCTGGCATCATTGCCGGACTTTTGACCATTTCCTTGACCTCATTTTTCACCTCAGTTCACCTCATGGACTCTGGATTACATCAAAGCGCCTTCTATGATGTGTGGCCGCGATCCTGGGAGCTTGCGATCGGTGGGGTAATTTTGTTTGTATCCATCTGCTCATGGAAACCGGCCGATTGGTTACTTCAGCTGCTTTCAATTTTGGGACTTCCTTTCATTGTTTTCGCAATTTTCTCATTTGGACCGCAAACACTCTTTACCGGCGCGAAGGCTGCTATTCCGGTACACCACCGCAATCATGGCCGTTTCAATTTTGCTTCGCTTTCAACTTGAATGACTAATCGAGGAAGCGCAGTTTTGAAGTGACACCCTTCTGAACCATGCTATTTTACTGCTTAAGAAGAAGGCAACACAGCATACCCGCGGAATAAGCAAATAAATACAGACGTAATGATTCGGTCGAGCTTAAATATGAACACTCTGAGGAAAACTCCTTTATTTAGAATCATCTTTATCTGTCTTAGCTGCTCATTCGTTATCCGATTTCTTGCCAGCATTTTTCGATCCTTTCGAGAGATCGTTGAACCCCACTCCTGGCGCCAAATGGACACCCTAGGCGTGAGCTTTCGGTACTGGCTCAGATACAAACACGAAAACGAACCGCTTGGGTTGGCATTCTTCTATCCCGGAGTCCTTCAATCAGGCGATGGGAACGGAATTCTTCCTATGGAGTTTCCCGTTCTGAACTTACTTTTCTCGCCACTCTGGGCCTTCGGGCCTTATTGGGGTAAAGTCCTCACTTATCTGACTTTTTCTGTTTTTGTATTCTACATGATCTGGCAAGTCTCAAAAAAAAACAGCCTCGTCGGGGCTGGAATGCTTTTAATACCCACGCTTTCTTATTCAGCTGATTACATCGAGAAATTTCTTCCTGATACCTTCGCCATGATCCTTCTGCTGTTTGGTTGCTTTCAGCTAAACAAGAAAAGACTTTTGGGCCTAACCTTGGTCACATTCGGCCTTTTGGCAAAGCCAACCGCCATTGTGGGCTTAAGCATACTTTTCTTCTTTAGTGGTTTCCGGAAAAGGATTCTCGAATTCATTAGCTATTTGGTTTTTCCTATCATGATTACGATTCTGTTTTACACCTATGGAATAAGCTGGATACGACAGAAGACTATCGGGACTACTAACCTATTTGCGGTGGAATTCCGGGATCCAATCAGGTCTTTCACTGAGATCCTATTTGATCACGATTTTCTGCTGAATCAATTTTTTCACCGCTTCATCATGGCATTCGGTGTTTTGATTCTTGCTCTTCTCATCACGCAAAAGAAAAAGATCTTGAAGTTTAAGACATTGGCTCTATTCATTTTTCTAACTCTGCTTTCATTCTGGTCTATCGCCGCACTGGATGGAAAACATCTCACACAACATGACTATTACCTGATGTCAGCTTCACCTTTGATTTGTGGCTTCATCTATATTCTTCTACGTAATAGTCGAAGATGGGCCAGTCTATTTGCTCTTACAATCATCTCCATTCACTCATTTGAACTATCAATTCAAAACTTGAGTCTTTCATCTGTGCGCCAGTTCTGGGAACGAACCCAAGAATGCAGAACACTAATACAGCGAAATCCAGAATTTCCATTTCGGTCAGGTTACGTGTTCCGATCAAACGCTGAACCCTTTCCCTCGTTAGGCCTTTGTTTTGGTGAAAGGGAGGGCTCCCTTAGAGCCCATTTCGGATTTTTTTATAAATCAAGACTTAAGGAGATCCCATTTGGATGTTCGGTGGTTGACCAAACAAAGAGCTATGTCCTTGCGAAGTGCGAAAATGAGAATGAGCCATAGCCGGAGACCTAGACTTGACCATTCATTCTCCATCCCAGATTCAGTTTCTCTAGATTTCAGCTCCCTCCTGTCCCCATGGACACACCCGAAACCTCGTGTCCCCTTTGACTCATTCCACCCTGCTTTTCCCGATGCTATTCTATTTCTGAGGTTAGGGATGATTCGTTATTTGGCAGTATTTTCCTTCTTTTTTCTGATCAATGCAGCTTCGGGACAACCCGCGGATCAGAATCCCGGAGAGTACATCTCCTTCTTCGGGCATCATTATCTGACACCAACTCCGAACCACCCCTGTGCCTCTTCTAGCTTCAATGACCATGGCCAAAGCGTTAATCTTTGCATAGACAGCCTCGGTAGGCCGATTGAAGTGGACCCAAATCTAGTGCCACCGCCCCCTGAAGACCAATCCTCAGGATGAAGAAGAACCCTAAGCCCTCCAAATTTAGACTTTATGAGGAATGCGTACAGAGTCCAAATTGGCAGGTGGACTATCTCCCCCAGTTTCACACCTGGCTTACGGGGAAAACTCCAAGAAAATTCCGGGAAGACTTCTGCGGATCGGCACGTGTCGCCTGTGAATGGGTAAAGCGGGATTCCAAGAACTCAGCCCTTGGGCTTGATCTTGACCAAGAGGTTTTGGATTATGCTAAGCGGGTCAACCTTGCGAGTCTCGGTTCGAAAACCCAAAATAGGATCAAGCTGAAATGCGCAGATGTCCGGAAGAGTACGACCGCCAAATTCGACTGGATCGGGGCATTCAATTTTTCGGTGTTTGAGTTTCATGAGCGAAAAGAGTTACTGCGGTATTTCAAGGCGGCCCATCAATCGCTCGAACGCACGGGCACTCTTTTCTTGGAAGTTGCCGGGGGACCAGGGTTTCTTGAGGCTTCCCTCGAAAAACAAACCAAACCGGTTCCTGGTCTTGGAAGGGTTACCCACGCCTGGGAGCAGTCTCAATTTGATCCGATCACCGCAGTGAACGACTATGCCATTCACTTTAAGCTTCCGGATGGCACCTGGATCCATCAGGCCTTTGCCTACCACTGGAGAATTTGGGGAATCCGGGAACTGAGAGATGCGCTTCAGGAGGCTGGCTTTAAGCGATCGGTCGTGCTCTGGGAAAAAGCCGATGCGTCTGGCGCTCCGTTGCATGAGTTTCTTCCGATGGATGCGGCTCCGAATCATGACTTTTTCATCGCTTATGTCGTTGGTCTTAAGTGACTCTGATGCGTGGGGCGAGTGTCCCACTTCACCGTGAGCGCCCGGTCCATACCAAATTAGAAACCGGCACATCGCTTGCTTCGTTTTCCTTGAGAGGAAACCAAACCATGAGTGATATCAATTCCGAATATAAGCCCGAGCCAAAAATCGAATCCCTGAAAGCAACTGCGACAGAGTTTATCTCCAAAGAAAAGGAGACGATCTCGAATCTTGGCGGAAAGGTACTCCACGATGTGGAGAGTCTTTTGAACGATTCAGTGCAAGGCGCAACCTCGCGCTTGAATTCGCTCTTCAAAAGAGTCGAAACCGTAATCCGAACCGAGCCCCTGGTCGCACTGACCGCACTTGCAATCACAGGAATCGCCCTTGTCAACTTGATGCGGAAGCGCCAAACCTCATCAAGTGCAGCGAAAAAAGCGGCCTCTGGTTCAGCATCAAGCGAAGCCGCGGAAGAACCACATTTTCATTGAAGGCTCTTGCCTCTGTTCACCATGCAAGCATCCCGGTGATCACAGCACGCGCATCCTGATATGCGCCGATCGGGCTGCTCTTTTCAAATCGGCATCCACGCACTGCGAGTGCGTGGATGCCAAGAGTGATCGGTTTGTGAAACAGCAATCTCGCTCCGAATTGCCCTTCAAAGAACCGATTGTAATCAAATCCGGCCGTATCCCCGGAGAGGACCCCCTGAATGACCGGGCCAAATTCGACACCTTGATATCGATCAGCCCCGGTCTGAATCACGGGCCAAAAATTTCGAAGGTGAATGCTTCCAAGCATGTTCCGATAGCGTCTGACATAAAAAGCCTCAGAATAAATTTCCGTTCGCAGCGAATTCTGAATCCACTCGAATTCATGATAGCTCATCATGCCCGCTCTCAGGTCAGCACCACCCAGTTTGATCTTCGGATTCAAATCCATTGAGTATCCAGCTTGCAAGGAGAACCGCACTCCCCTCACCCATTTTGCCTGATCGATTCCAGCACCCATGAATAAAAAGTTATCGTTATAGATCTGATCGGACTGTTCCAGAAATGTCCTGCTGTCGATCCCGGTCCGTGCCACGAGATACACCTCCCATCCTGTCTCCGGGCTTAGAAATCCCACTCGCGGGACAAATAAGCCCGCACCGGTTCCAGCTCGATTGAGGTAAGCGCTCTCATAGTATGCGCTGAAAAATCGTTCCCATCCCGGAGCATTTGTCTCAGCAAAGGCTTGAGCAAACAGAAAAAAAGAGGCCAAAAATAAGGTTTTTTTTGCGTGTTTCATCGACAACCACCATCTCGCGCCCATACCTCTACCACAGCAAGGGAGAATGAAAACATGCAAAAGAAAAAATTCTGGATCCTGGTCGGCACCCGCCCTGAGGTCATCAAACAAGTTCCGCTCTACCGAGAATTGAAGAAACGGCACGGCGCGGATTCTGTAAAGCTGATCGGGACAGGACAACACCGGGAACTCCTCGAACAGGCACTCGACCATTTCGGCGAAGCGCTTGATCTGAATCTGGATATCATGCGGCCTGGACAGAGCCTTGCGGATTCCGCAAGTGCGGTTCTTCAGGGAATGAATTCGCTCTTTCAAAAGGATCGTCCGGATTGGCTGATCGTCCAAGGAGACACCACAAGTGCGGCGATGGCAGCCTGGGCAGGATTCTTAAACGGTGTGAAAATTGCTCACAATGAGGCAGGGCTCAGGTCTTATGACCTCGCTCACCCCTTTCCGGAAGAGGCGAATCGGAAGTGGATCAGCACCATAGCGGATCTGCATTTTGCTCCCACCGAACGCGCACGCCAGGCTCTTTTGCGCGAGGGTGTCGCAGGTGGCAGGATTGCTGTCGTCGGGAACACTGGAATCGATGCGCTCCTCTGGACTTTGGCGCTGGAGAGGCCGGGATCGATCGATCAAGTGCTGGACTCGTTTCAAGAAAAGGGACTGAAGCCTGTCCTTTTGACCGCTCATCGAAGAGAGAATCGAGCTGCCATGGATGAGTGGTTCCTTTCATTAAAGAAATTTTTAAGAATCAATCCGGACCTGGGACTCATTTATCCGATTCACCCCAATCATCTGGCAAAAGCCGCAGCCGAAGAGCACCTAAGCCCGCTTCCTCAAGTGCGCCTTCTCCCAGCCCTGAATTACGGAGAAACCTGCCATCTTTTGGCAGCATGCCAGATGGTGGTTACGGACTCAGGAGGAATTCAGGAGGAAGCCGCAACCCTTGGAATCCCCACTGTGATCTGCCGGAACACGACCGAAAGACAGGAGGCGGTGGAAGCGGGAATCGCCCGCTTAGCCGGCACCGAAGCCGACACCATCCTTTCCACCATGGCTTGGGCCCGGGCTCTCCCTCCACGAAAAAGCTCATCGGGCATTCAACCCATCTTCGGAGATGGCACCGCTGCGATCCGAATTTCGGATCATCTTGAAAGCACCATTGTAGATCAATAATGTTTATGTAATAATGCCTCGGACAGCATGAGCCACTCTGGTTCCGAAGCATTTCCGACCACGATTTCCACCGCCCCCTATGATGCCATCATCCTCGATCTTGGCGGAGTGATCATCAATCTTGATTTACAGCACTGCCTTGAGCGCTTCCTCGAACACGTTCCGAACATTGATCCAACTACCTTTGTAGGGAAGCCACAGCAATTAGGTTTCTATTCGGAATTTGAAATTGGGAAGATCGAGGCAGATGAACTGCTGAATAAATTCAATGAGCACCACGGTTCCTCCTTAGGCATGAAGCTTTTTTCGGATTGCTGGAATTCCATGGTTCTTGATTTTCCATCCGGAAGAATCGAGCGCCTGAAGGAACTTGGAAGAAAAAAGCGGCTCTTCCTTCTTTCAAATATCAACGAGATCCACGAGGCAGTCCTACACAAACGCTATGAAAGATTCAGCAGCGAGCCATTCTCAAGGCTTTTCGAACGAATGTACCTCTCCCATCGTCTCGGCATGCGAAAGCCGGATCCCGTAGTATTTCAGCACTTGATTGACGAGAACGGTCTCGAGCCCGAGCGAACCCTTTTCATCGATGACTCAAAACAACACATTCTCGGTGCTGCAGAGACGGGAATCAAGGCCGTCCATCTTACGGATCCCCATACGCTCGAAACCTTGCTCGAATCGCTCGGAATCAGGATGTAGGAGTTCGAAAGAGAATATTCTTTTGATCACATTCAAGGTTTCGGGTTTTCCAAGAGGACTGAAGCCAGTGTCCCCGACTCCTCTATTCCTCGCCGGATTCACACCCACATCCCACAGTGAACCTCCATAAAACCAACTGAACCCGGATTGCCAGAATGACTCAAAAACGGCCTGAAAGGCCGCAGCCTGATGAAGGGCATTGTAAGTACCCGTACCGTTCTCGTAATTGAAGGGATCGTAAAACCCCCGCTCGATGCTTCGAAAGCCGATTTCCTTGAATTGAACCTTGGCCGAATGATGCGTGATCGATTCGATGTTCACAAGTGCATCATCCAGCTGGGAGGCGAATTGGTCAGAACGGATTCGAAGCAAACGAACCAGGGATTCAAAATCACCCGGGATCGCGTCCTTCTTTCCTGCAAGAGATCGATACATGTCGATCCCAATCCCATCGAGCTCAATCCAAAACTGCACAAGATCCTGCCAGATCACCAACTGCGCCGGATCCTGGGGATTTGCAAGGTCCACCAGCCGGTACCGCCAACGCTCAAGCTCTCCTCCAATGGTGCTCATCCCGCCGGAGTTCACGGAGTCGTCCGTGAAGTTGATGTCGTACACAATGCGCGATTCAGGATTCAGCTTTTTCCGGGCATAATGGAGCAAATCCAGCCATCGCCCCGGAAACCCAAAGGGATGCTCTTGCCACTGATCCTCGATTCCCACTGTCATGCTGTAAAGCTCGGCACCCAGGGTAAACTCATCGGCGCGCCCGAGCTTTCCGATCATCAGATACAGATCCAGATACGATCGAAAGGACCGGAACCACTGATCCGGGTCGGCGGGCTCAATGTTTCCATGCCACCAGATTTTGCGGCTGCCATCCGGCTTGATTTCAATGTAGGGAAAGGTGCCATCCGGTCGTACCACAAAAAAAATCGGGCGGATCCCGACCGTCATCCCAAGCGAGTGGATGTACTCCATGAGCCTGAGATACCGGCTCCGCTCTTTCGCTCGCTCCTGAATCTGGGTCACGGGAACCACATCAGATCCTTTCGGATCAGTCATGATCGCGCGTGGATTCAGGATGACATGGTTTGCACCCAGCGCCTTGATTTGATCTACAGCAATTTGTGCAGGACTTTTCTGGGTCCCGGCAGGATTCGCATCGTACACAAAGCCATCCTGTTCCGTGAGGTTGATTCCTCGAACAGGAGCTTCCGCACCAAGCGCTCCGGAGTAGAACGCGATTCCAAAAAGCACCAAACCCAGGACTCGGCTCCATCGATCTTGTTTCATATTTTTCACCCTTTGCAATCCTTCCTCGGGAACCACCGACAATCTCCGATGCTTCCGAATTCATACCCAAGAGCCTTCAAGCCCCGAGTTAGGGTCTCAAGCGTTTTCAGACCTCCGCGGGCCTCAAAACTACCCGGGACTTCCCGGTAGTAAACGCTCGTCGGATCGAGCAAAATGGGGTGCCAGAAGAAACTTGCCATCGCACCCCGGATCACTTTTAGCTTGCGAGCGCGCCGAAGAAGATCTTCCGGTGTACTCACCTGTCTCCAGGTATCCGCCCTGTAGAACGGGAAGTCGACCATTCCAAGAGACTCCGGAATGATGGCCTGACCATAACTGTCCTCAAAGATGGGATAGGGAAAAATCTGGCTTCCGAGACTCGAATAGTCCGCAAGAACCTCGAGTTCCGAAGCCTTTTGAAGACGATCGCTCCGGCACACGGAGCCCGAACAATGAAAAAACCACTCCTTGCTTCCGAGAGGGGTGGGCCGCACGATCTCGGACTTGAAGTACAACCCCCTGTGATAATTCCACTCAAACATCCGCCCAAACAGAACGAAATCAAGCGCGCTCCCCGCATAGTGAGGCACTTCCCACGCGATAGGCTTTAATTTCAATCGATCAAAGACGCCCTCTGCGCTCTCGATTCTGGAAATCACCCAGGATGCGCGATCCCTGGGATGAGGTCTATCCTCGGGCCAGGACCAAAACTCATAATCCGACCCAGTGTCGCCACTGAACCCGCTGATCAAGTCACCAGCTTGATGAGCCACCCCATGCATCACGAAGTTTGCGCCCCTGGCCTTCGCATAATCAATGACCCCCTTGAATTCGGGTACTCGATCGATAGGAACATATACCGGTCCGATACGACCTTGCATCGGGTCCTCAAAGAGATTGCTATAGAACGGAATCAGCGCCATGGAAAAAGGGATGTTCTGATCCGCAAGATAATCGACAACACTGACCAGGTTCCTTGGAGCGATGCTTGGATTGATGTCCTCAAGACGAATCAAGGCAAGAGGGGGACGCGCAGGAGCCGGTTCTCTCAGAATGTCATAAATCACATCACAAAAAATGAGGGATCGGTCCTCATAGTGATTGAAGGAAAACGGGAGGTCAGCAACATAATAAAGCGCACTCGAATTCCCAAATTCCTGGCGCACGATGTAGGGCGTGAGTTCGTGGGATTTTGAATGTTCCGCGTGCGAAAGAACCTCGACTTGGTCAGGAAGCCCCAAGGTCACCGCACCAATCTCAGGACTTGCGGCAAACACATGATTCAAGGGATCAAACCGGGCAGGTTTCTCAAATACCTCTCCCTTGTAGTGAAAATATCGAAAAAAACCAGGATCAGGAATCGCCTCAGTGGGTGGCGCGTCCGCCTGAATGAAACGGGGAACCCGGAATGCAAGAGAAGGAAGTCCATGATGAGCGGAGTTCCGTTCAAAATGATCCGAGAATCGGTCGAACTTATAGTTGAACCAGACTACGGTTTTTTTCTTGAGAAAAATTTCAAGTTCCCTGAGGAACGACTCCCCCACGGGGGAAGAAAAATTACTGGCAAGATAGAAAACCACATCACAATCCTGAAGATCCCCGGGAAGGAACCCTGACAAGGTTCTTCTTTCCTTGGCCCAATTTGGAAATGCGCCCACAAGATTGTCGATCATTCTTGCATGAACCGCCCCGATCGAATCCTTTGGATCCGCCTCATCGAAATAGATGCAAGCATGTTTCCTGTCGGGCGCTGCCTCAAAAAATCGAAATGAGGATTTTCTCGGACTTAAGAACGCCTGAGAGCCATGGGTCCGGACCTTAAGAAAATCCCGAAGCACTCTCTCCACTCGAGGATTCGGAATCAGGTACCTTGGATCGCCCTCCTCCGGCATCGGTTCATCCAGCGTTGTGGCAAGCATCAATTCCACAAAATCAGGTGACATTGAGGCTGCTTTCAACGCATCCAGAAAGGTTTTGAGCGCCCCCGATTGAAGTTCCTGGGAAACCTGTGCCCTCTTTGGACAAATCACCTCGCCATCCACTGTCGTGAAACCGAAGCATCCGGGAATAAACACATTCGAGAGAGTAATCTGGCGGCCCGGGAAAATCCTTTGGATCCGATTCATTTCATCCTGAATGAGCTGCTGAAGTACTCCTGCATCGACTCGAAGAGTTCTTGAATTCATCCATAACGAGGTATCAAGTGAAAACCGAATCCTCTTCATTCCGGACCACGCCTGTAAAAATCCCGATGGGTCCTTTTTTTCCGCATCCTCCAGGTTTCGAAGCGCACTCTCGCTTGAGATCTCAAGCGAGAACCTTGTGGCGGGACTCGATTTTGTCTCGAGCCATTCCAAGAGCAGCTTCCACCTTTGATGAAGCTCAGGTCGAAACAATTCGCTGAGCCCTGCTCCGATCACGAATTCCTCAAGCAACCTTGTGGATAGAATCGAAGCATACGGCTCAAGTGCACTTGAGTATCCGCTGAACTCACGATCGCTGCCACCCACTCCGCTTGTGAGAGCGGGGGGAGTGCCAAGGACGGGATTGTCAAAAACGACAGGCTTAAGGATGGGATCCGCATCACCATGAAAGATCCTTGAAATCATGATCTCAAGGTCATTTTTTGAGGAGCGAAACGCGGGGAGATAGAAAACTCCCCCGGATTTTGGGCTGTACCCAACTCTCGTGTGAAGGGCGACTCTCTGGAACCCGAT
>JAGWXK010000051.1 GCA_018969905.1 Bdellovibrionales bacterium | reverse complement strand
CCCCTGCCGAAATTGCAATCGCGTTTGTGAGGCCCGAAACCTGAACGGGGATTGTGCGATTCGTGGTCGTTCCATCTCCAAGCTGTCCACCATCATTACTTCCCCAACATCGAGCTGTGCCATCTAAAAGCAGTGCGCAGGTGTGGGCCACCCCTGCCGAAATTGCAATCGCGTTTGTGAGGCCCGAAACCTGAACGGGGATTGTGCGATTCGTGGTCGTTCCATCTCCAAGCTGTCCATATTCATTCCTTCCCCAACATCGAGCCGTACCATCTGAAAGCAGTGCGCAGGTGTGGAGTACACCTGCCGAAATTGCAACAGCATTATTGATCCCAGTAACTTCTACCGGGGTGATTGATGGAGTATCCGTACCGTTTCCAAGGGCATTGAATTTTCTTGACCAGCATCGAATTGAGCCTTGCTTCATAAGCGCGCAAGTGTGCTCTTGACTTGCAGAAATTGCTTTTGAACCATCAAGGCCCTCAACATAAAGCGGGGTGAGGAATGATCCTTTTGCACCACTTCCTAGAGCGTGAGAGCATTGGATCGATCCATCACGTAAAACCGCACACATTTGATTGCTCAAAGAAAGGGTAACCACATTTGTAAGGCTCGTGATTGGGCTTGGTACATCTGAGTCAAATCCGTCTCCAAAACACTGAACATTGCCATCCGAGGTGACCGCACAGGTTTTGTAGTCACTCACAGCTACCTGAGTCGCATTTGAGATTCCAGATATTTGAACAGGGGTATGGGAAGTATCTGTGCTTTCTGATGAATCAGGCGTTTTACTTCTCCAATTCCCAAAGCAGAAAACCGCGCCTGAATTCTTAAGTGTGCAGGTGTGGTATGCACCTGCCGAAATTGCAATGGCGTTTGTGAGGCCCGAAACCTGAACGGGGATTGGGCTTGTGCGATCCGTGGTCGTTCCATCTCCAAGCTGACCATATTCATTCCTTCCCCAACATCGAGCAGTGCCATCTGTAAGCAGTGCGCAGGTGTGGACCACCCCTGCCGAAATTGCAATGGCGTTTGTGAGGCCCGAAACCTGAACGGGGAATGTGCGATTCGTGGTCGTTCCATCTCCAAGCTGTCCAAATTCATTCCTTCCCCAACATCGAGCCGTGCCATCTGTAAGCACTGCGCAGGTGTGGTATGCACCTGCCGAAATTGCAATGGCGTTTGTGAGGCCCGAAACCTGAACGGGGATTGGGCGTGTGCGATTCGTGGTCGTTCCATCTCCAAGCTGACCGTTGGAATTGTTTCCCCAACATCGAGCAGTGCCATCTGTAAGCACTGCGCAGGTGTGGTATGCACCTGCCGAAATTGCAAAGGGATCGGCGCCGCCCGTAAGGGCATCAGAGAGCCCAGCATCCACCGGAATATTTGAATACATAGTTGATCCGTCCCCGAGTTGGCCGAAATTGTTAGATCCCCAACATTTAACCGAGCGATCCCGAAGGATCGTGCAGGTGTGTAAAGATCCACTTGAGAGACTTGGAGTTGCGCTTAGAACAACGTGGTTCCCGCCTTTCTCTCCGTTATCCGAATTAAGGACTATGGCAACTCCTGATTCAAAGCGATAGGAAATGAGGTCTTTGCTCACAACTCCGTTTTTGATTCCCCCTTGGATGATGATTGACTTTTCTGCAGGATTGAAAAAAGCAATCGCGCCCATTCTGCTGAACAGAGGCTCATCAAAAGGGGATCCGATCATGGGGCTGAGTCCAACTGAGTGAGCGGAAGCCATGACTTTTGTGACCCTTCCTTTGGTCGAGTCTCCGAGCAAATTGGCACTCTGGTTTCCCCCGAGATAAAGAGCCACATCCGTGTCCACCGCTACCAGATTGCCTCCATACGGAGCCTGAATCTCTTGTGATTTAGGCAAGTTGGTCAGCGGATCGAAAATGTCCGCATCTTTGAATGCCAGGCTTGTCGAGTGGGTGCCGGAGTAAGCCGGAAATCCGCCAACCACAACATTGAAACCGGAGTCCGAGTCACTGCTTCCAAGCGAGAACGCGCCCGGATTGTGGGAGCTCAGATTCAATTGAATGGAGCGCACAAATTTTTGAGGTTCAGTGATGCCTCCCAAGTCAAACGAAATGGCGGCGCCTGTTGCTCCATCAAAGACCGAGAGCAAATTGTAATTCTTGATCACAGTCCCAAAGGCCGACGGGATAGGGATTTGTCCGAATTCGGCATCAACCCTGACATCAGAGCTCAACTGGGTCCAGGTGTTGGAATTGAGGTCAAAGGCCCAAAGGTCGTGCAAATAAAGGCTTGCATCCTGACTTGCATCAGGTGCTCCGCCGTACAAGATGAGTTTGTCATTGAAATAGGCGAGCGCCGCTCCCATTCGTGCGGAAGGGCCCGAACCACCACTGCCCCCACCTCCAGCGTTGGTTCCCGTGCTTTTTCCTGAATCCCCCGTAACCTGGGTCGGAGTACCGCTGGTCCCTGATACAACAGGGATTGAACCCAGATCGGAGCTGCCAATGCTACCGCCTGAGGTATCGCTCACGTATCCGTTTGTGCTTCCGCTTGAGCTATCCCCCGTGGTGGTAGAGCTCGACTTTCCAGAGTCTCCGGTTGTGCTGTCGCCGCTGGTTTCAGTGCTTTTTCCTGAAGCCCCTGTTGTGCTGCCTCCGGCAGTTCCGCCAGTGCTACCGCCACCCGAAATTGATGAGCCCGATAGGAGGAACCAATCTTGGGGATTGTTCAGGTTGATGAGATAAAGGCCATTTGAAAATCCATCTGGAGTTTGTCCGCCAAAGACAAAGATTCGGCCACCTATTTTGTCATTTGCCATCGCGTGGAAGGCAAGTGATGGAATCGGTGATGATGGCGTAGGCGTAGGCGTAGGCGTTGGCGTTGGCGTTGGCGTTGGCGTAGGCGTAGGCGTAGGCGTTGGCGTAGGCGTAGGCGTAGGCGTTGGCGTAGGCGTAGGCGTAGGCGTTGGCGTTGGCGTTGGCGTTGGCGTTGGCGTTGGCGTTGGCGAATCCGTCAGAGAGAAATTGATTTCATTTGTCGTGACCGCATTGCTGATGTTTCCTGCGAGGTCCCTTAGGAAAATCGTAAGAGCAATGTTGCCCTCGCTTGATGGAAGGTAGGTTGCAGGCAAGGCGCCCGAGCTCCAGGTGCAGGCGGATGGATCGGTGCTGTTTCCAAGAATGCAGTGGCTTTGATGGGAGCCAGTAATTGAGCCCAAGGTGATTGCAAGAGGCTCGCTCAGGCTGCCACCGCCCCAGGAAAGGCTCGCACCCGACAAATCCGGAGCTGTCGTATCGACTTCGATCAAGGATGAACACGAGGATGAAACCTCATCGCCGGTATCCAGTTCCGAGACCACCTTGAAACTGTAAAGCCCGTCCGCAGGAGGCGCAAACGAGCGTTGCGATGCAGCTGATTTGGAGTGAGTGGCATCCTCTACAAGAGAATAAGCACAGTTCGGACCCGAGAAATATTTGATTCGCACACCCGACACCCGTGCACTTGAGGGGATCGACCAAAGAGAGCGCAGTGGATTTTGATTCGTGGGAGAGGATTCCTGCCAGGAGAGATTTTTTGCAGTCGAGTTTGAGCGCAGTTCTGCCGCTTCACGTGCACGTTTAGCGGAGGGACGCTCGCCCAGAATGGTCGGAGTACATGCGTTTGAAAGGGCAAGAAAAACAAAGGCCACGAAAGCAAGGAGTGATTTTCCTGCTGAGCTTTGATTCAAAGATTTACTCGTGCTTGCTCCGAAA
This sequence comes from Bdellovibrionales bacterium, assembly GCA_018969905.1. GTDB lineage: Bacteria > Bdellovibrionota > UBA1018 > UBA1018 > CAIMNF01 > CAIMNF01. The sequence continues at coordinate 16,768 of JAGWXK010000051.1, read as the reverse complement.
CTCACTGCTGCCGATCCTTCTCCTTATATTGTAACTCTTATCGGAGTGGATCGGTCTGATTTTGAGGAGTGATCTCAGTTTTTGTGGGATTTTTCCTAAAGTGAAAAATAGGGGGGGATGGTAGGAAAAGACACACCCGCCGACGCCGAGGATTGGGCGAATTGACTCAAATTAAATGCCGTTATTTGAAAGGCATGGATTGTGAGGGGTGTCCCCATTGACTCACAAAAATGCCTCTTTCAAGGTTGGAGTTGCAAAACAAAAACCAGAAAGGAGTGTTTTATGACCAACAGGGACAAGTCCGTATATCTTGAGCGGCAGCGGGTACGCTACCGGGAACTGAAAAGTAGGCCACAAAAAACAGATCTGATTGAGGAAGTTTCGGTGTTTTTGAGGATCAGCCGAGGTCAGGCGATTCGATGTTTGAATGGAAGAAGCCGTAAGCCCGGCAAGCGGCCAGGGCCGAAACGAAAATATGGTGCTGAGGAGTTGCCCCATTTTAAAAGGCTCTATTCTTTGCTGGGCCACCCCTGTTCAAAGCGTTACAAGATGGCCCTCCCTGAATGGTTGCCGTTTTATGAGCGGTATTTCGGGGTCTTACCGGATGGAGTCCGATCGCTATTGCTTTGAATGAGTCCGGCGACAGTGGATCGACTGCTGAAGGGGATGCGGGTAAAAAGGGGCTTGAGTGGCACCAAACCCCCGAGAAGTCAGTGGTACAAGGCTCATCTGCCGATCCGTGCGAGGGATTGGAACATCAAGAGTCCGGGGCATTTGCAGGGAGACACGGTTGCCCATTGTGGAACCACGCTGGTTGGCCAATTTGCAAATACCCTGACTCTTACCGACATTGACTCAGGCTGGACTGAGAATCGTGCGGTCGAGCGTAAGGAGGCGAGTCGGGTGCGGGACGCGCTAGATTTTATTGAAAAAAGTCTTCCGTTTCGAATTCATTCCATCAAGTTTGATTCCGGCTCAGAGTTCATGAATCACGGGGTGATTACGTTTCTTCGGTCAAAAAGAAACCGGGAGAAAGGAATAGAAGTGTACCGATCGCGCCCCTACCGGAAAAATGACAACTGTTATGTTGAGCAGAAAAACTTCACCCACGTGCGGGATTTGTTTGGCTACGAGAGGGTGGAGAGCCGGCTTCTGGTGGATCTGATGAATGAGATCTACGAAGAATATTGGAATCCACTTCAAAATCACTTTCTTCCCCAGATGAAGCTTGTTCAAAAGCACCGGGTTGGAGCGAGAGTAAAGAAACTTCATGATCGTCCCAAAACCCCCTATCAAAGATTATTGGAATCTGCCGATCTGAATGATGTCGAAAAAGCACGGTTGAGGAGGATTCATGAAACATTGGATCCGATCCAACTGAAGATCGGGCTTGAAACGAAGTTGCGACTGTTTTTTGACCTGAACCGCAAAGCCAACCAGGGCGAGACAAAGGCAGCCTAGCATTTAAAGGCATTTAGTCATGAGGCAATACGCTGCACTCTGGTAACTCGCGGGAGTCGGCCAAAAACCATTTGATTCAGGAACTTGATCAATAAATGCACGTGAATCCATCGCAAAAGACACCTCAATGGTCGGCCTTCTATTGGACCTTGACCTGTTCAAAATCGCCGAACAGCAGGGAATCTTGAAACTGAGCGATGCCCTGTATCTTGAATTGGGATCGATCACGCTTCTGACCAGAAAGAGTAACTCCCAATTCCAGAGAGAAAATTCCATTCCCGAATGTGAGTCTTCGGGCAGCAAAAAATGCTCAAAAGAGCAGATGATTGCCATTTACGGTGCCGCCCGAAGTGAACTGTTCGAATCAAAGTGGATTTCGGAACGCTTACGCTGGTGGGCGGAACGGGTCAAGTAAGGACTTTCATCAAACCGGCTTTTGCCATTAGTAAATCAGGCATGGATGGATCGATGTGCTTGAGTAACCATTCAATTTTTTCAAGAATTTCGATTCTCCTGGAAGAAATCGGATTTTCAAGAAAGGAATTCGCTTCCTGAAGTACGGGTGCGATTTTCACGAATCTTGAGGCTGAATCCGAGATCCAGATTCCAAGTGCGGTTGCCGGATCCTGCACGCTCTCGACCGGATAGGACAAGAAACCTCCGCACATTGCACAGGGATTGATTGTAAAGGTTTGATTCCCGCTTGCTCCGAACTCCTGAAACACCTTACTCAGATGAAGTGCTTCCGCTTCCTTCCATTGAATTGGAATCCCTGCGGTCCACTTTGACAAAGACAAATAGTGATTTCCTTGGGCCAAACTCGAAAACACCACAAAACTTCCCTGATGAAGGAGCATCCGACCGGTCCTCCCGTCATAGGGAATGCAAAAGAGCTTCAGTTCAATTCCGCGGGAACCCATTCGCTCCAGCAATCGATCAAACATGAGCCGCGCTTCACCCACCTCGTTTGGCTCAACTTCATGCTTCACTGCGAACCCCCACCCACCTCGACCGGCCTGATCTCGTTAAAGTATACGGCCCCACCTACCATTTGCTGGTATTGATCCCATGTCTGGGTTCTCCGGGTGTAGTTATTGTCAATGATCAAACCCTGATCATCCCGAATCCACGCATGCCCCCCGCCTTTTCCGCTGACGGTTCCGACATTTCCGGCTTGCACCGTGGTTGGAATGCCAAACTCACCAAAGACCACCGAACCTGCAACACTCAGTTCACGGCACACGGCGGTTTTTTCCTGCAAAAGCACACCGAGGTCCGCCCTGCCATTTCCGCTTGAGATGATTTGATCCCGGGAATTTCCATATTCTCCGGTGCCGTGTTTCGGATCCTCGAAAAGGGGAACCACATGCTTAAGCCAGGCATCGTAGATTTTTTTTCGGGAAGCAGCATCCTTCACCTCGGTTCCTGCGCTGATTCCCGTCACCCGCTCAATGGTTTCGACAGCTTGGTTTACTGCACGATTGAGCTCACGGGACTCGAGGTTCACTTCCACCACCACATCTCCTCTGCGACTGACATAGTCCTGGCCCTTTTTCGAGAACCACTCCCGCTTGTCTGGATCCAAAGGCCTTGGTTCTGGTTTCGGTGTCCCCTTTGAGGAAGACCCAAACACTCCCTTGACTCGATCCATGAGCGATTTCTTCGGATCAGGCTTTGTTTCCTCCTTTTTTGGCGTTACGGGAATCTCGGCAACCGGGTCCATCACTTGCGAGGTACTCACCTCATGGGTAACAGATCTTCCATCCACCAACACTTCGACCCGAACACGGCCGTTTCCATCGACTCCCACGATTCGGCCGTTCTGAATTCCAGACGAACCGGGAATCGATACTTTTTGCCCGAGCTCGAGATGACCCGAGGAAACCGGAGCGAAATATCCCAGAATATGGGGCGAAACCGTTTTTTGCAGGTGAGCCCCGTTCTCATAAAATGTGACTGTCAGGGTTCCATCCGCATTCACTGAATGAATCACTGCATTCGTATAAGCGTTCCCACCGCTTCGAAGTACGGATACCGCGCGCCCGGGCTCGTACCAATTTGCGGCATCCGAGTTTCGGAAATAAGGATCATCTCCTGCAAGACCCCGACGAAGAAGAATGCTTGCTTCAGCATCCGAAAATCCGGCATCGCGCAGGATTTTCGTTTTTTCCCTGAGCTGAGCCATCGTGTAGTTGCCCTTGGCCGCATCCGTTCCAGGGGCTTTTCCGGGCTGCCCCCGACCCACCTCATGCGCCCGCTGCAAAGCATCGCCTTGAGCCGGGGTCAGCTCGCGTCCGATGGTTTCACCTGCAACTTTGGCCCGGTTTTGATCCGTAACCTGAATCTCCGGCTTTACTTCGGTCTTTGGTTTGGATGCAACGATCTCAACCGACTCAAGATTTACCCTTTGATAGGCGGAAAAAAGTTCATCCGGTGTGGGATCCCGTCCCATTTGTTTTTTCATGTCGCGCTTGATCGCATTCATCTGATCGCGCACCTGAACGCTCTCTTCCGTGGTGTAGGGTTTGCCCAGACGCCTGACCCCCGCACCAATCACCATTCCCATCGCGATTTGTGCGGGATCCGGTGTGAAGTCGCCGGTAGTGTACCCGTTTGCAGCAGAGGAAATTGCAGTATTCAGAGCCGCATCCGCTGCAAGAGCCTTTGCATTTTGCTTGAACCAATTGCCCTTTTCCGACGGATTGGCGGCGATCCGGTCAATTTCCTGATTGATCTCTTTCATGCTCTTGCCGAGCTTGGCACCCGTCGCGATCAGACTTGCGAACTCGACCGCACTGAACGCGCCAGAAAGAACGGCGTTGAAGCGATGCTCCTTGTACCGGTAAAACTCCTCCTGGCTCAGGCCCAAGAGATCCGGATTTCCGCCGAGGGCTATCGCGGCGTTTCGATATTCCATCGCAAGCTTTTCCGCCTCGCCCGATTGATCCCAGGAGTAAATGGCAGCCCCCGCCCCTGCGACAGCCGAAGCTGCAACTCCTGCCATTACGATTGGGGCCGCAGCACCTTGGGTTGCGATGATGGCAACCACGCCCACCACTGTCGCGCCCCACATGACGGCCCCATCCGTGAACGCTTGAATGTTGTCCTCACGCTGGAGGCGCGAGAGGGAGTTACACACCATGCTGGCAGCAAAAGGGTGACTGTAGTTGAGCGCCTCGCCCACCGCACCTGGCGCGATCTTGACCAGTTCATCGAGTTCCGCTTTCTGGCTTTCCTCGTCCAAACGACCAGGCTTCAGAATGGAGTTGAGTTTACTAGCATATTCTTTGGTTTTTCCAATCGCCTCGTTCGCTGCAGCTGTCACGAGTGCGGCATCCTTTGTCTTTGATGAGGCATCACACTTCAGTTTTGTCTCTTGCGGGTATGGGCCGGAAAGCTCACTCATGGCTTGGGTCAAAAGCAGCAAGCCGTCTCCGCCCTCTTGAACCATTTTTCCCAGAATCGCCTTTCGTTTTGACTGAACCTCTGAGAGTTCCATCGTCTCCTGCTGATTCAAAAGCTGGAGATCGAATTTCACATCGTGAATGCCCTTCAGGGTATTCGTTCGCCTGTTCTGATAGCGATCCTTGATTTCTTTCTCTTCGGGTCCTCCCTTGAAGGGGAATCCGTTTTTTTTCATTCCTGAGCAAAGTTTTTCCACAATTGCGCCCGGATCTTCGCTCTTTTTTAGAACCTGATTTTCGATATCTCGAATGAGCGCCCCCTGTACTGATTTTTGGACCTCATCCATCATCGCAGGAGTGCAATGCTTGCAGTCCGATTCTACGGAACTTGCAATCAATCCCTTCATCTCATCCCAGGATTTCCCACCCGAAGTTTTTTGGTATTGATAAATCAAAGACATGCGGTTTCGGATCTCGCGCGTGATGGCTTGCTTGTAAGCATGCCCGCGAACCTCCGCGAGAACAGCCGCCGTGGCGAACTCACCATCGGTCTTGCTTTGTGGATTGGCTTTTTTCACCTGCTCCAATGTCGGGCGAAAAGGATCTTTGCCATCATTTTTCTCGTCAAAAAAATTGGTCATCGTGGAGAACGCGAGAATCTCTCCGACATTGCCGGAAACAAAAGTCGGAAGGGGCGAGCTGTATTCAATCTTGTCCCCCGACTTCCCGACTCCCGAATAAATATTCGACTTCAAGAGACGATTCCCCTGACAGGGATCATGTCCGGACATCCCGTTTTTGATTCCGGCACTTCGCTTCCCGGTATCACAGTCCTTCAGCTTTTCGCCGACCCGAATGTCCTGGAGGAGCAAATTGAACTCAGTTACTACACGGCCCAGCCCCTTGGAGTGATCAAGCGTAAGAGCGCTGTTCATCTCGGGATGAGCTGCAAAATACGCGGGAAGCTCATCCAGACTTTTGATCGGAAGCTGGGAACCAACCTGGGCACGGATGAAGTCGAGGCCGCGCTGGGCGGCCGCCCTTTTATCCGAGGGAGAACGCGATGGATCCCGCGCCTCTCGCATCAGCCACATGGCATCGACGTATGCGTTTGAGGTTTCAATTCCCGATCCAGGTCCGTTCGCGTGGCTGAGCGCCCCCGACTCGAGAAAGAACAGGGCCGGAAGCGCCATCAGGAACAAGATTTTATGGGCGTACTTCATCAAATTCGTTTCGGAGAACAACGCTCCGATCTTTAACGAGCGGGTAGCCTCCGCGGGGCCATGCCTCAAAACCTTCTGAAGTTCTGGTTTTCATTGACTAAATGCGGCGCGTTATCTATAATGCACTGATGCGTTTATGCTTGTTTTTATTGGCATTTTTGGCATCCGCTTGCGAAACCCCCGTGAATCAGTCTATTGACCTGAATATGGAATCGGCGGCATTTCACCTTCGAGGAGTCCAAGTCACCTCTTCCCTTGCAGCCATCGCCTCCTTGCGACAAACCCCTCCTCTTCGTGACCCCGTTTTAAGCTCCGAACTTTCTAAACAATTTCACTGGCTCGAAAAGGATGCGGAACATGACTCTCGGATCTTTGGAGTCTACACCAGCCCGAGGGAGATGTTTTGCCATGAGTCCTCGGAGTGCGTTGCAGATCGAGTGATTTTCTGGCGTAATCTCGGAGCGATCACCGTTTCTCCAAGCCTATCCCTCTACCAGATGATGATCCTGAGCCCTCGCGGGACCTTCCACGCAAGAGCAGGGGATCAGGATCGAGTTCTGTATTCTCACCAAACTACTCTCTTTAAGTCTCAAAAAGGCGAGATTGCTGTCTTTGATCCGATCCTGATGCCGGATGCAGGACTCCACCCGCTGTCTGATCTTCTTAATCGTCTGGAGCAACCGGAAAGCCTTCAGTATTCGATCGTTCGGCGCTGAGGCAAAACCCTAATTGATACCAACGGTTTGGGGTCCGAGTTCGTGCGCCCCTACCCAACCTTCGGGGGCAGTTCGAGAAACTTTTCGATCACCAAATTCACATACTCCGGTAAATCGAGCGTCGAACAATGACTTCCGTGGCGGATGCGCACAAGCTCTGAATTCGGAATGAGCTGCTTTAACACATCCTGGGTTTCAGGAGGTGTAACCAGATCCTTCTCGCCCGAGAGAATCAAGGTCGGCTGGTGCAATTCATGGAGCCAGGGAGTTGCATCAAAATGCTGATAATCATCCATCATCCGGGTCAGAACTTTTGGTGGAAGTGCTGCGATTTGGCGGGCATAGGTCTTGATGTCGCCCGGATCACAAAGGGCTCGATTGAATCCCAAGGTTCCTAAAAAGAGCTCGCTTGCGGCCCCCTTTTCCTGAAGCTTCCAGACTCCCTTGATCCAATCGGGCTTTAGTTTCTCATATCGCGAAAGCAGGTCAAAGGCCGGCATCAGGTAGTTTCCGCCAAGCAAGGTCTCAAGCGGCTTTTTCGGGGTTCCATTGGCAAGAACCATCCGGTTCACGCGCGCGGCTTCCGTGCGGGCGAATTGAAGCACCACGCTTACCCCCATGCTGTGGCCCAGGAGATCGGCCTTTTCGACCTGTAGAAAATCAAGCACCGCCTTGAGATCCCGCGCAGAGGCCTCGATGCTCATGGATTCGGGATGAGCGGGAATCGGCGTGTTCTGGTGTCCGCGGTAATCAAACCAGATGCAGCGATAGTTCTTGCGGAAGTAATCGATCTGATAGGTCCAATGCAGTGTGGAGCAAGCGATTCCGTAGCAGAACACCAGAGGGGGCCCCTCGCCCTCTTCACAGTAGAAGATCGGGGTGCCGTCGAAGCTCTCGACCGTTCCGAATTTCATGGGGATCGGGCCCCCGGAATTCAGCTCTTCCAAAAAAGAAGAGCGGGCCCCCCGAGTTCGAGGATGCCCGCTCTTGCCGAAGTTTGTGTTCACCATGGAACGGTAGATTACGCTCTCTTCAGGCTCAGCTCAAACCAGCTCTTCAGCTGTGCCTTGAACTGGGCGCGATCCACGTCGCTCAGGTTGTTGAAGCTTTGAACCACCCACTTGAAGAACTCTTCGTCCTGGCGGGCGATCACGAGAACTGCGGGAGAATTCTCGCCGTGGTCCATCTGGTGACCTGCGATCTTGTTGGTGAGCTTGGCTGCATATTCTTTCTCCATCAGCACCATCAACTCGGCTTCGTTGATTTCAAGAGAGCGAACGAGTGCCTGAATGTGCACTGCAGGAATCGGAGTGATTCCACGCTCCAAGTTCGAAACGAACTGAGTGGTAACTGCTGGCTCGAATTTCTGGCCGAGTTCCTTTTGCGAGAGACCCTTTGCTTCGCGCTTTTGACGGATGAAAGAGCCTACCCAGTTTGGAGATTTTGCTAAACTTTTCTTACTTACATTTTCCATAACGACAGTTTAATAAATAACGCACTAATACGCAACAAAAAAAGTTGGTTGATCGTCAATTTTTTATCTTAATTAAATCAACTATTTAACTGTCCAATCCCCCCAAGGAAAGGACCAGTCATTGTACCGCTCGCTCTCCACTCCCGCGGCGCGGGAAAGCTCAATCCAGGACCGTTTGCACAAAAGACCGTGACACTTTCCCTGCCCCACTTCGATCACCTGCGAGAGCGCCTCCAGCGTGTCCGGTTTGACGGAATCAATCTTCTCTGTGAGCTGCGCGCAAGTGATCCCCTCGCACGGGCAAAGCTCGGAGGATGCCGGATGATCGCGGGTAAAACGAATGTCCATACCTTGATGGATCTGGGTTTCGCACGCGAATTTCTTCACTCCATCCGCCTGAATCTGACAAAGCCCGCAGCTTCCATCCTCGCACATCAGAATGTCATTGGGCCGCGCCATCCCGATCTCAAAGAGCGCAACGGATACCATTTGTCCCTCGCGAACACGTCTTGATTCCCCGTGAATCTGCACCTCCACCCGGGTTCCGCGCTCCTGATAAAAATCCTCGCTGTTCGAAGTCTCCTCGATTCCCTGAAGCGGGAGCATTCCACGAACTTCCCAGATCAAATGGGAAGGGGTCTCGACCTTGAAGAGGGGCACAGGCCCGTCCAAGAACTGATCGAGCACACGACCTTGGACGAGCACCTCGCCCTTCCGACTCAAAAGCCCCACCCGGTCCCCTTTTTTGGGCGCGGGTTTTTCCGCAAACGGAAGAACGAGCGTGGAATAACTTCCGGCGCCTTCGCCCTCGATCATCACCGGCACCTGGCTTGGGCAAACCTGGAGACAGAATCCGCATCCTGTGCACCTGTCCTCGATCAGAAACCTCTTCTGCTCCCGATCAATCTTGATCGCATGTGCCGGACACACCTTCTCGCACACCTTGCACCCGATCTTCTCCACGCACTCGATCGAGGCCAAAAGACCTTCTTTTTTCAGAGCCTTTGGCACGCCTTCAAACTCGTGGAGTTGCCTCTTGCTCTCGGGACTGAGCCATTTTCCATCATAGCTCCAGGAAAACCGCCGCTGCTTGAGCGATTCAAGCTCTTTTAATTTTTGCTTTCCGGCCCAAAGCGCCCGATCAAAGCCCGACTTTAAATCAGAGGGAACCTCGGTGAGTCCCTTGATGATCTGCGATGCCAGGACCACCGCGCGGTTCTCATCCAGTAAAACCTTTTCGACATCGTCCTTGACCAAACTTGCTTCCGAATTTTCCCACTCGATCAACAGACTTCCTGGCGGATACTCGCGGAACCCGGAGTCATCCGAGAACGGCCCTACCGAAATCACTCGCGCCACATCGATCACCCGAATGCCATGGTCGTCCTGAATCTTGATCGACCACAAAAATGGAGACTTCTGACTGAGAAGCACGGGCTTTCCGAAAATGATTTTTCCACCCCGCATCTCAAAGCGGCGGCGGTCAACCTCCCATCCCCGCACTTCCGGATACACGGATTCAACACAAACCACACGGGTCGAAAGATGCGACTCCAAAAGCTCCGCCCCGAGTCTTAGCGCGCGGTTTCCGGTTCCAAGAATCACCACGACCGATTGCCAGTTCAAACTTCCTTGGGTGAGCAGCTTTCGCGCGGTGGCCTCGGGAATCAGCCCCGGCGAATACCAACCGTCAAAGGGCAGCGGAAACTCGAGTTCCGGCGAAACCTTGATCACAGACTTTGCCTGAATCCGATGAAGGCGCCCTTGCACATCCTCGACCATCACGAGCGCACCGCTCGACTCGAGCGGCAGCACCCCGCGAACCCTCATCCCGGGGCCACCGTACCAGCCGACCTTCAGACCCGCATCCGAACAGTGACGCGAAAGCACTCGCACTCCCTGCGTCGGCCATTGCCTGAGCCTTGGGCCCGCAAGAATTGCCACATCGATTTGTCCATCGCGGATTTTCATCGGCTATACCCCCTCAATCGCGATCCTCACCTGGGATGCGATCCAGTGCATGGGTCCATCACAGGCAGGAATGATGAGCGTTCGGATCCCATCCGCATCGTATTCCACCGGTGTGGTCTGATTCCAGCGATAAAGGGTCCTGGGTGTCATCTTCCGGAGCGTGAAACGATCCCAGCCCATGAACTGGAACACCAGGCGTGAGATCTCCTGAAAGGATTGCTCCCCCATCCATTTTCCCGAGTTCTCGCGCCTCATGACCTTGATTTGATTCCATCCGGAAGGGGGGGGAGGCCCCTCCCCATGCGCCCAAATCCTGAGACTTTCGAGGTGTGCCACCACATAGGGGTTCACCGGATCCCGCGAGAGCAAATCCCACTCCTCCCAATTCTGGAGGGTGGCCGATTCATTGAAACCACGAAGCGCCCGTGGATGATGCTTTTCCAGATTCTGTCTGAGAATCCGCTCGAGCTTCGGGGTCCAAAAATACAGGACCGACCGTCCAACCTCGAGATTCGATGGAAGTCCCTCGCGCTTTTGAAACCGGATCCCCCGTTGATCCGAGTGAAGAAGATGAACAGAGGTCAGCACGTTTTCGCGCCCCAACCGCTCGCGCACAAATTCAAGCAGACCTGTCCGATAGCGGGAAACGTCGATATCCCCGAGCCTTGGCCCCACAAATCCGACCCACGCGTCAAGGCCCCTTGACTCCATATTCTTCATCGAAAACCCGGGAAATCGCTTGGCCAAAGAAACACCTTCCAGCCACTGCGGCTTCACTCCGAGATCAAGACTTCGAAGATAGAGCATCTCCATGCGTTCCCGGCTCGCTCCCTTTTCGGGCGCAACCCAAAGCCGGTGTCGAGATCGAATCCAAGGTGCCCCCTCAACACGGTACTCTTCGACTCCATAATCCCCCCGGTTTTTGCGGTGGTCCTCTTCCTTTGAAGTTTCAATCGCTCCGGGAAATTCGGGAATCAAATCGCGATAGACCTGTTCCGGAAGGTTGTTCGAAAATCTCCGGCCAAGGTCCGTGTTCGCACTCTCAAAGCTCATGAGATCAAGCGGCAGCTCCGAATTCTCCAAAAAGAAATCGGAATCCGGATTCAGGATCGCAACGGTTTCTCCGCGTGCGTTAAGCCGTTGGGCCGCAAGAAGTGGCGCAACCCCGGTTCCAATCAAGAGGTAGTCCACCTTAAGCTTCATTTTGGGCCAGTGCTCCCATGACCCGGCTCATCGCTGCGCGCTGCTGTGCTTTTTTGTATTCTCCGTGGGCACTTCTGCCCTTTTCGTTTTCGATGTGGCTTTTTTCATCCATGACTTGGATCTCGAATGGATAAAAAAACCTGGCCACACGCTGGATGTATTTTTGGTCGACCTTTTCGATTGCCGCTGCCAGATCCGGATCAAGGTTCTTGCCGCGTGCCACACTCTTCAGGTCGCGAATGTGATCCGAGAGCGGATTCTTGATCTTGATGAGTTGCCGGCAGGTGAACTGGATGGCGCGGTAATGTTCCGAGCTGAAGGGGTTCTCGCCTGCATTCGACTCGGGATAGGCACAAGCCTCAAGTTTCTGCCGAAGTTCCGCCTCGCTCAAGGCACCTGACTTCAATTGAGGGAGCGCTCCCTTCAGGATGGCCTCGAACTCATCCACAAGAATCAGCGTATTTCGCGAGCGGGAGGGCTTGATGTTTGCGCTCACCACCACATTCGCATGCTCGAGATACTGAATCACCCGCACCGCATCGGTGCGATTCTTCGTTACGAATCGCACACCCACCCGGTCAAACAACTCCTCTGCGACGCTCTCAGGCTTATGAAGAAGCTTCATCAGAATGCTGTCACGGGCCTTCTTTGGCTTCACTTCAAATCGCACCAGATCCACCCGATAGGGATCATCCAGAGTGCGCCCCAGATAGAGTTCTCCGTGTTCATCCCGATGAAGTTGCCGGTAAAAGCGATCCAAAATCTGGGTCTGGATGTCCGTGAAATAATGGGTGCGAATGTCGCGGTCCACGTGGCTCAGGGTGTGAATCACCCGCAAGATCGCACAGGCCCAAAGCCTGAGCTCGGTCTGGGATTCGGAGCTCGCAAAGAGCAGGAGTTCCGGAATGGTTTTCGTCTCGATGATTTTTTTTGGAATCTCAAGCGCAAGTCCCTCCGGGTTTCCGGGCTTTAGAAAATAACTCCGGATGAAGCGGATTGCCTCCTGAAGCGATCCTTGGAGTTCGGCCTTTTCAATCGGATCATGAAGATTGAATCCATACGCACCCAGATAATTCTCGGCTCCATGGACATTTCGAAAGGTTCCGATGAAGCCATCTTTGGAATCCAGAAACGAGCGTCCCCCGATCAGCACGCGCAGCACGCTCTCGCCGATCTTCCACTTGCCAGGATTTGAGGTTCCTTTGGGTGACATAGCGTCTAGAAGCTACCCTGATGTGCGGCGCACCATCAACAGCGAACGAAGCCAGCTCGTGGATTTCCGGAGCCCCTCGCCCCCGCACTGTGATACCCTTCCTTCCATGAAATCCCTTAAGGGCCTTGTGGTTTCGCTCATTGTAACTGCTGGCGGCGCCGGCTTCTCTGCCAAAGCGCCAGGAACCGTCGGGACCTTGGTGGGCGTTTTGATTGTATTTCTGACCCGGGACTGGTCGGGGTTTTCATTTGGAATCTTTTCGCTCGCGCTCTTTTTTTCAGGCTGGTGGGCAAGCCTGGAATGGAGTCGGAACACGGGCCTGTCTGATTCACAACGAATTGTGATTGATGAGGTGCTTGGATACTTTGTGGCAACCGCATTTCTTCCCCGGGAGCCGATCGTGCTCGCCACTCAGTTTTTGCTCTTTCGCTTTTTTGATGTGCTAAAACCCCCTCCCGTCCGACAGATCGATCACTGGGGAAAACGCTTTCCCATCGGTCCGATTCAGTCGCTTGGAGTGATCTTGGATGACATCGCCGCCGGAGTCCTTGCCCTGGGAGTGGCACTTTTGCTTCAGTACTTTCAACTGCCTCCGTTTCATTTGTCACAATAAGAGATCACCCCTTGCCATCCTTCATCGATTTGCGTAGCTTTCCACTCGGATATGGTGGGAACTTTGCGCAATTTCAGCGCGCTATTTGTTTCATTCTTTTTTGTCTTTTTCGCTGCATGCCCCCTCTTTGCCTATGAGATCGAGGGTGAACACGGGTATGTAAACCCCGAGGAATTCGTAACGGGAGAACTCAACATCGCCCCGCCCTCAGAGGATGTTCGGCATCCCAAAACAGAGGATCGCCTTCGAAAATTCAACCTGGGCCTGAAAAGACTCGGCATTCCGGAAGAAAATGCCCCTGATTTTTTTGATTTCCCGCTCCCGGGAAGTGTCTCCTTTGAAGAGGTTTCCGAGCATTTCCGGGCCCTGGATCCTGATGGTGCCCTTCGAAGCTATCTTGAGCTTGGGCCCGGGGGAGTATCGCTATTTCGGGATTTTTTTTCTGCGGGAATGCCATCCTCCTTGCTCGATTTCTTTCTGCCCTTTCGAGCCGAAGGGGCGACAGCTTCCGGAAGCGGGGACTCATCCCACCTGATCGCCCGTCTTCAGCGGATCGGGACCCAGGTCAAGCAAGGGCTTTATGATCATCCTCTCGCGGGACTCAGGGTGGTCATCGATCCGGGTCACATGGGAAACGAGGAGTGGGACCAAAAAACAGGAAAATTTGTTTCGGTGGGCGGAAAAACGGTAAGCGAGGGCGAGATTGCGCTTTCCACCTCGCGACTTCTTGCGGGCGAGCTTGAGGCCTTGGGAGCAGAGGTCATCCTGACCCGCTCAAAGAACGAGCCCGTGGCCCGAACCAATCTTGAAACTTTTGATCCGACCCCCTTTCTAAACCAATACTTCTACAACAGCCTTGATTCCTGGATGCGGCCCTATCTCGCGCTTCCCGATGCCCGGTTCCTCTCATCCCTTGAGGGCGCTCCTGAGGTGAAACGTGCCTTTGCGCCCTCGCAAAGAACGCAGTTCTTCATCAGTGGCGAGGATTTGGAGGCACGCTCGCGGATCATTGATGAGGCCCGGGCCGATGTCGTGATCGATGTGCACTTTGATGCCAGCAAGTCAAACGCACTTCAAGACTCCCACAACAGTCTTGAGGCCTATGTTCCGGGCGGAGTACGCACGGGCGAAACAGGGTCCCGCGTGGTTCGCAGCCATCACCTAAAACACCTGCTCGAAGTCCGGCGCTGGAGCGAGTCCGTAAGCCTTGCATCCTCCATGATTCAATCGATGTCCGAGACCTTGAAGCTCCCCTTGCTCAACCGGCCCGAGTTCCTGACTGCAGTTCGCGTGAGGGACGGGGTCTATGCGCGAAACCTGTACATCACACGACGCAACCTGAGTGCCCTGATGGTGTACCTTGAGTGCTTGCACTATGACCACGCAAAGGAGTTCCATGCCCTGGCCGTGAATGACCGTATCGGGTCTTACCAGGGGGAAACCTTCCGTTATCCAAGGCGTCTTGAGGCTGTCGTTGCCGGAGCAAAAGAGGGGATATTGCGGTATTTCCGCGAACTCCCCGCCCAAAGATAATGGGGGCTTGGCTAGAGACCCGCATTTGATCCTGCGGGAGTGCATTCCACAATCGGCACGTCCACAGTGGTGGCCCAACAGGGTTGCCAATGTTCCTGCATACCATTAGCCAAAGGAATTGATACCCTTTCGCTTGGGTCAAGTTCCTGCCAAACCGTATTGGTAGCTGTAGCGGCCGGGAATGTTTGTTGGAGCTCAGCCAGGAGAGTTGTCTGCGCGCCATTTTGAAAGGTAGTCTGGGTCCCATTGCACTCGGTTGGGTTATTATTCCAATAGTCCTCCGCTGAAACAGGCGATGGTTGTGATCTTATGATGAGCATCTCCTGTACCCTGGCGCGAAAAGGAAAAAAAAGCTCCCGAGTTACCGAAGCAAAATTTCCCCGGTCCTGATTGGCATTGACGAGGACGTTGCCGGCCCTTACCTGCTGAAGCCTTGCCCGAAGCAGCAGAGTGACGATTCCATTGACTGCATTGCCAGTAAGGTTTGGATCCACCTGTTGAGCTTCCGCCTGACTCAGGAGATCCAAGTTAAGCACTCTCCAGCTTGTGGTCGGAATTTGATTTCCAAGGTTGAACTCCTCCACATTGGTACTGCCCGGTACGGCTGCATCCGCCCTTCGGGAAAAGATCGTGGTGACCACTCCGCCCGAAGTCCCACTCATACCGACAAAGGTTGCATCACAGATTTGCTTGTTTTCAATCCAGCCGGCGAGAAGATTTCGAACAGTAACCAGATCTCCCTTTACCTCCATGGTGCGAATGTTTCGCTGTTGGAATTGCATGAACTGCATGGAACCCAGCACCAGGATTCCCAGGATCGCAGAAACGATCAGTATCTCCACCAACGTGAAACCGTTTGAATTTCGAAGTTGATTTCCTGTGCTTGCTTTCCCAATCTTCATGAGTACCTCTTGTTCAGTATAAAGCTGAACCGCGAATCAAATCCGGAAATCTTATTGAATCAATCAACCTTATTCATTTATTTTTGTTATTTTTGTAATGTTGACTTTTTTTGTCAAAACAAAAATAATGGTTTCTGGGGGATCAATATGAAAGTTTCGTTTCATTTTTTATGGGCCATCTTCGGAACACTGGGTTTTCAGAGCGTAAGTCTAGCCCAGGCACCAGACTCCTTCATTCAAAGTCAAATCACTCAAGTGAATAACTTCCCAGGCGGGGCAAGCGCCCTTTTGCAGAAACTCACACCCAGTGGGGGCGGTTGGGGTTCCTGTTATGTTTCATCAGGCCCTTCAAACGCCAATTGCTACTACTATTTCATTACTGGCTATACGCACACGGTGAACGGGGTGGTATTCCGCGGCTATCCAAGATTTCAGAGATTAAACGTAAATGCGCCCAGATACTGTGCGTCATCCAGAGTGTCTTGCTCAGGAAACGATGCCTCCACAGGCTGCTTTGCTGGCTCTGGAGGGCTAAAGACCAATCCAAGCAACATATGGGCAGCTAACCATTCGGGAGAGGAGAATCTTTCTGCTGCTGAGTATGCAAAAAAGATTTTAATTGCGGCATTGAACGATCCGGCAGATCCCTGCGGAATGGCTCAGCTGTACCAGGAAACCGGTACTTCCTCAGAGTCTGCGTCGGATTTGATTGCGAATGCCAAGGTCAAGAGAACCGCTGCTGGACATTGCGCAATTCAGGTGGCGGATCCAGCCTCGAATCAGCCTGCATATAAGGTTTTCGCCCAAAAACATGAAAAAATTTGTAAACACTTTATAAATTTGGCCCGCTTTGGGAACGGTGCCAATGGAATCGGATCTCTCTCCATTGTGCCGAGTGGTCCCAGAATATTCAGCACCACTGCTGCCTACAATCAAGCAGTTATAGAAAGGGTCAATGCGATGAATATCCCGCTAGATCCTGACGCTGCGAATGAAACAATCGCGACGGCAGCTACTGCGGAACGCTAGGAGGCGGCAAGAGTTCCGTCTGGATT